>JBAZSY010000073.1:0-2596 GCA_041662185.1 Bacteroidales bacterium | reverse complement strand
ATTTTATACCGTCTCAATCATTACAAGATCAGTATAAAACATTGCTACAAAATAACAAAGAAATGGCGTCAGAACACTTCATTGTTGAGTTTAAAAAGCAATTAGATGAATTTTATAATAAAGTTGTAAAAGCTGCACAGGCTAAAAACATAACCCCAATTGAACTCTTGCCGTTTAAAGAAAATGATACATTAGTTTCGTGGGAGCGCAAGGCAAACACACATTATAGAGGATTAATTGCAGAATTATTAAAGAAATTAGGCTACGAGATTGTAGAGAATTAATATTCCGCCATCTAAGTATGGCATCAAAAAAATCTAAGAAAGAGGTTAAGTCCCTTTTGACGAGTAAGAAAATCACAAAAATGCAGATGGAGCTATCGAGCCTTCTGAGAGAAAAGAAGGGTTTGCGTGATGATCTTGAGAATATTCTTGCTGAATTTTTAAAGCTTTTGCCTGAAAATACCGAGGCTATAAGTGATTGGTATTCATCTTTGCCTATTGATTCTTTAAGTGATCTTCTTGATTATGAGGGTGGCAAGAAATTAGTTTTTAATCTGCAGAAACTAAATGAAAGGGCCGATCTTAGAAAAGAAAAAGAAGAAAAGTTAAATAAGATTGAAGAATTAAAAAGTGAGATTACGATTAATAGTATAGATATTTTGCTTGAGAAAATAAAGGTTTTCGAAAAGAAATTAGCTGATTAATAGAAAGAAATTAATAATGAATAACAAAATGCAATTAATAGTTTCAGATCCCCCTTATATCTTTTCTGATAATTTAACGATGTCAGATGTAAAACGCGGGGCTATGACTCAGTATTCTAATAATGGGTTAACTATTGATCAATTAAAGTCTTTAAGAGTACCAGAGGTAACGGCCGATGATGCTGTCTTAGCTTTGTGGGTTCCTTCAAGCATAATTTCTTCAGGATTAGAAATTATGGATGCGTGGGGATTTCGTCAGACCCAAACGTTTATTTGGGTCAAAAATAAGATTGACCCATGGAAGGAATTAAAAAAGAGTGTAAAGGCCGGCATAAAAGAGCTATTAGCTGGAGCATATACCAAAGAACAATTAATTGGATTAATTGATAATTTTAGTTTAAATGATACAATGGCTTTTTATATGGGCCGCATTTTTAGACAAGCTCACGAAATTGCTTTAATTGGTGTTAAGGGAAAAGTGTATCCTCACGTAAAAAATAAGTCACAGCGATCAGTCTTATTTGATATTAACAAGGGTCACTCTTCTAAGCCCGAAGGTTTTCAGGATAGGCTTGAGTTAATTTTCCCGGATTTTACAAATAGGCTGGAAATGTTTGCAAGACGAGATAGACCCGGCTGGCGGTGTTGTGGTTTAGAATGTCCGAGTACAATGAATGAAAGTATTGACGTTAGTTTAGAAAAACTTATTTCATCTAATATAAATGATTTAAACAATCAAGGATTAGAAACATTAAAGATTTTAGAAAGCCAGAGTAAAACAAATATATCAGATGATGTATCAAAACAAATGACATCTGATATTATTATTTCTACAGAAACCGCCGAAGAAGATGTTTCGTTTATTACTGTTTAATTAAACTAATAATATTATTTAACGCCAGTTTTCTTTAAAATCTCTACAGGTGTAAAGGCTCTAAGCTTCGACTCAATTTGTGATAGCAACGGGTAATCGTCAGAATAACCACCAAGAGCATCTTCGGCCTTAAGTTCTCTAACTAGGCTGCCGAAGTATTTGGTGTAATCTTGAGAATCTTTTAAAGATAAACCGTGTTCTGGTATATATAGGACAAGCTTGTGTAGCTGATTATATAATCTATCTAGTAGCCATTTTATATTTTCGGCCTTCTTTGGCTCAAATTTGCTTAAGTCTGGTGGATTATTATATAATGTTGACACGCTGTAAAATATATCATTTAGTGCCATATATGATTCATCGCCGGCGGCATATTGGGCATTACCAGAAATAGGTGCAGTTTCAGGAACATTAACCTGGGCTTTCTTTGTTTTTAACACTTGACAATAACGTTTGGCTACCTTATAAAGTTTCATATCTACCTTTATGGTGTTTAGGGTGTTTCTCTTATATGGGCAAATATTCCATTGTGATACGTTTTATAGATAATTTGTTTTGTGTTATTGCCAATAATATTGTATATAATAAAGTTTCTATTAGAAGTTAAGATTTATATGAATAGAGTTTATAAATATTTATTAAAACCAACAGTTTTACAAAAAACTGAAATTGATAATGTGCTTGATTTATGTAGAATATTTTATAATTCTATTAAAGAGCTTGATCTACTCCACCAAAAAAATTATGGCAGATATATTAGTAAACGATTTGTAGAGCATCAAATTAAAGATGTTAAATCTGACATCAAAGATTATGATAAAATTCACACACACTTACTAAAATCAACACTTGAAAGATATTTTAAAACTAGAAGTAAATCATATTTGAATTATAAGAGAACTGGTAAATTTACTTTTCCAAGGTGGAAATCTCGTGAAAATTTTAATACTATTTCTTTTGTAGAATATAATAATGGTTGTAAAATATTAAAAAATAATAAAATTAAATTTAATCAT
>JBAZSY010000072.1:0-2597 GCA_041662185.1 Bacteroidales bacterium | reverse complement strand
AAGATTGCGGAGAAATGGATTCTATTTGCGGAGTGGTAGATAAAAGGATGTTTGATTATGGATTTGCTCATCTGATAGATATGAGCTACAAAGGAAAGGACAATCAGGTTTCTGATATATTTTATAAATTTAGCGGATCTCAAGATGAATTTGAAAAACTTTGTAAAAAATTAAATTTAGGCATTTATTATTATTAATTTAAATCTATGTGGAATGTAGACAAAAAATCTATTATTGACAGAGAACTTGAATGTTACAAAAAAGAATGCGAGAATTCAATTCGTGAAAGTATTATTAAATTAAAAGAAGAATGCGCCGATTCTAAAGGAGCTATGGAGCATAAATGGCATTCTGAAGTTGAAGAGCGTAAAACTGAAATTGCCCGATTGGATGAAGAAATAAAATATAAGAAAAAATGCCTGGAAGATGTTGCAGAATTAAAGAAGAATGATCAATTTGTTTTTAATAAATTAGTAGAAGAGAAAGACGCAGTAATTAAAGATTTAAGAGAGCATATAAAATTTATCTTGACTAAGCTTCCTGATGTTAATATAAAAGATATTTCTATAAATAATTCATGTAAATAATATGGCTCCTGGCACTTTAAATTATTCTCCTAATATTAATAATGATAGTAGAAAGTTGTGTGATTCGCTAACTCTGAATGCTATTCAGAGTAGTGGATTTATGGTTATTGATGGAGGTGCTTGCATATGTGGTTGTGTATATTCAAAATATCCAGAAAAATATTTAAAAGGGATGATTGAATATTATAAGCAGATTGATCCTGAATTTAGAAAGACTATGGCTATTGGGTGTGAGAAAAGATGTTGCGTTTTATCAAAATATTTAAATAAAACTAATAATTAACAGATAATTATGTTAGAAGAAAAATTTGATCCTATCCAAGAGGATGAAGTAAAAGAAGATGAGTTAGAAGAAGATGTTTCTGAAGATGTTGAAGAGGAGATAGAGGAAGTGGATGAGGATGATGAAGATGTTGAACCGATTGAAGAAGGTTCAGACTCTCCTGAAGAGGAAGAAGAATTATAATATATAGGGCGACTGCGGACTTGGTCGTCACGCGCCCTTAGGAGTATCGCAGTCTAAACTCCTAACTTATTTTAATAATAAAATTGTGAATAAAGATGAAGTAAAAAAAGATATGGCTGGCAAAATAAGCGATAACAAAAAATCTATTGTTATTTGCATAAATGATGCCAGCTTGGTTTCGTGGAGAGCGTTTGGGATGTCGTCTGCTGAAATAATAGCAGTTCTTAATAAGGTTATTTATGATAACTTAAAAGCATTATCTTCGCCAACCGAAAGAGTAGAGATGCAGAAAGTGTCTGATGCTGACGAAAAAGAAGTTAATCCTGACAATTTAATAGATTCTTACATAGGAACAATATAGAAATATATTGTTTTTGTTTTGATTTTGTGATATAATATGTTTGGTACCTAGTGGATTACTCAAAGGCCTGAATATTAGCATTAGCCAATTTGATTAAATGCATAATTGGTATGAAAGGCGTGAGTTGGGCCATAAGTAGGATCCATTTTTAATGTATCCTCACGCCTTTAAGTAATTCATAAATAATATGGCTTCTAAATCACATAGTGTTCCTGTTGGGGATCCGTTTTTTAGTAAAACAGTAAAAGACATTGAGGATGCAATGTCTGGAGTTAAGGCTGGCAACGGATTGGGAAATTCGTCATCTTCTACCAAGACTATAAAAAGTGGAAAGAAATTTCTTGAAGATATCTCTAAGAGTTCAGGAACTCAATCGGGCAGTATTACTGGCGACATTGCTAATGCCGCTGCTTCTGTTACTCCAGGAAAGAAGACTACCGCAACTAAAGTTATTGACGTTATTGATAAATTAAATACTCTGTTGTATGGAACAGTGGGAGCGATTGAGGTTGCTACCGGAAAAAGTGAAGGAAAAGGATTAGTTGAGAATATTAAGGCTAATATTAAAGAAAAGGGAACATTTGGAGATTATCTTAGGAATTCTGGAATGAAACCGTCTGTTTTAACTTCTGTGCTTGGGTTTACTGGAGATGTTTTATTAGACCCATTAACTTATATTCCAATCGCTGGATGGGCAGCTAAAGGAGGAAAAGCTCTTAAAGGTGTTGGATTGGCGGAAAAACTTTTAAAAGGTGGAAGAGTGGCAAAAGCTGCAGGGAGTGCTATAGAAAAATTAGCAGTTAAGGCAGATATAGCTGGGTTAAAGGTAATTGAAAAGAAAGTTATTAAATCAGGGTCTGAGGATATTTTAAATGAACTAGCAGAAAAAGCTGCAAAATTAACAGGAGGAAAAATTTCTAGAGTTGCTGGCGATTTGGCTGAAAGAAAAAGTAATTTTATCCAGTCTTTAAATAAAAATATTTCAAAGAAGACATACGAAACCTATCCAATGAAAGGTTTTACTGCTTCGCTTGCTCGTAATATTGCCGGATCAAATAAGGCAAATACTGCAAATAAGGTTTTGGATGTTGTTAGTAAATGGTTAATTCCTAGAAAATCAGTTTTGGGAAAAAGAATAGCTGAGAATCCTAAATTGCTTAGCGATTTAATGAATGCTAATACT
>JBAZSY010000071.1:0-2624 GCA_041662185.1 Bacteroidales bacterium | reverse complement strand
CTTTTAGACATGGTTTTAAAAGAATATACAAAAGTACTAAAAAAAATCCTGCAACATGAATTGCAGGATATTTTCTGATAAGGGAATGAAATAAAAGTCTATTATAACTTAAAGTATTTTTTTTTCATAATCACATAACTCAAAGACAATAACAAAATAACAATTCCCATGTAAAGGTAAGAATTGGATTTAAAAACAAAAAAAACTATCACAATGATTAATTGTAATAATGCATAAAACAAAGATACCAACAAATGTGGGATCTTCAATTCATTAGCCATAATTTGATAGACATGTTTTCTGTGGGCAAGAAAAATATTCTCTTTTAATATCATGCGATGAATAATTGTCAGTATAGTGTCAACCCCATATACAACCAACAAAATAATATAACTGTAATCACCCGTTTTCATAATAAGCAGACCTAGAAGAAATACTATTATAAATGCGGCTGAAATAGCTCCAACATCACCTGCAAAACATCTAGCTTTTGTTCTGAAATTAAAGAAACCAAAAACAATTAAAGCTAATATAAATATGTAAATAAATTTCTTATCCACAAAGGAAACCTGATACAGGTTAATATAGCATAATATACCAGTCACAACTAAACTATAACCAGCTGTGATGCCATTAATACCATCCATAAAATTATAAGCATTCAATACACCAGCACAAAACACTAAAGCGATAATCGTATGATACCAGGATAAATGAAACAAACCCCACTGATAAAACAACAAAACCATGGCTGCAAAATGTATTAGTAATCTCAATTTGTTTGATTGAGGCTTGATGTCATCTACAAAGCTCACCAAGGTTATTAATGACAACCCAATAAAAAACCATGGATACTGAAAACCTTCGAGTATAAAATACAACAAGATACCGATATAGAACACAATTCCCCCACCCCGTAACGTTATTCTGGTATGCGAACTACGTTCATTCGGTTTATCAATAATATTAAAGTGGTCAGCTATATGAAAATAAGCCAACTCAGCTCCAAAGAGAGTTAAAAGAAGAAAAATATAATTCATTTATTTTCAAAGCTTTGAGGTACTTTAATGAATTTATCAATTAGTAAAACAGACATTTTGATTCAAATACTGTTTCACTTAATTATTTTATCTTAAAATTTTTCAACACATTAATTGGTTCCCAACTTAATTCATTACGGGCTTTCTCATTTGAAAAAGTTAATGATTTTGTCATCTTCTCTAACTTAATCGTATTAATTGGGAATTTTCGTCCCAATAGATCACCAACGTAAGCAATATTTTTAGCAAAATTATATGAGATTGAAAAAGGTAATGATTTTCCCAATTGTAAAGCAATAAGTTTTTCTAATTCTCTAAAGCTGGGATGTTCTGAATCACTAACATTATATATTCCTCCTTTTGCAGCTAATTTAGGTAATAAAATTGCTAAGTCTTCAACCATCAAGATACTCTTATTAGCCTCATATCCAGAAATATGAAAATACTTACCTGATTTTATACCTCGAATCATAGCACCTAAATTTCCAGGTGGATTAGGTCCTGCAATTAAAGGTGGACGAACTATACTTAAAATAACATTATATTTCATACACCAGTCTATAAGAAACAGTTCTGCTTGAATTTTACTTAATCCATAGGGTGTATTTGCCATTAAAGGATATTCTTCTGTAATATTCTCTCCAAATTCTAATCCATAAACTGCAACGGTACTAACAAAGATAAATGATTTCGGAGTTCCACATATTTCTAATGCCTTACATAGATTTATTGTCCCTTGCAAGTTTACATCAAAAAAAGCCTTCTTTTCAGCTTCAGTTTTTGGTAATGAATGCGCTTTACCTGCAGCATGAAGTACCAAATCAAACCTCTCAATAAAAACAGGAGCTTCAACAGCAATATTTACATTATAATCATCCCTATCTGTTAAACCAAGCGTTTTTACACTGTATTTTTTTTGAAGAATTGGGAGTAAATTTTCACCAATAAATCCTGATGCTCCAGTAAATAGTATAGTATTCATTTTTTAAACTGTAATAATTTAGGTAAAAGTCGGAAAAACGGATAAAGTAACCAGTTAACTTTCAAATCATTCAATTGAAAGGCTTCCAAGCATTCAATGTTTTGTTTGTAAATATTCTTTAGATTCTTATTAGTAGTCCCACCCAAACGCATTTTTACAAAAGCTTCTTGCAAATAATAAGTAGACATTTTATAGTTTTCAATAAAACGTAACATTATCTCAAAATCTGCAGCAAGTTTAAAATCAAGATTGAACAGACCGTATTTATTATAAATAACTTTTTTGATATACAAAGTAGGATGAGCAGGATGCCACCCATATTTAAATTGTTTTTGTATTCCAGATGTCCATCGTCTTACAATTTTAGAAGTATCATTTTGAGACACATAAAATAAATCAGCATAAACTGAATCTAAGTCTTTGTATTCTTTAAATACATTCATTATCTTCTCAATGGCAAAAACATCACAAAATAAATCATCTGAATTTATAATTCCCACTACATCTCCACTTGCCATTTTGATACCTTTATTCATTGCATCATATAAGCCTTCGTCCTTTTCACTTATCCAGCGCATTCTTCCCTTAAATCTTGGCTCATA
>JBAZSY010000070.1:0-2629 GCA_041662185.1 Bacteroidales bacterium | reverse complement strand
ATGATTATGTTTAGGTATTTTATTGCCTTCAATAATCTTATCAGAAACTAATAAATTATGGACTGTAGCACTTGGCTGAGCTCCTTTAGCAATTCAAGCCAAAGCTTTTTCGCCATTTATAGAATGCTTGTGTTCTGCTGGAATTCATCAACCAATCTTTTCAATGTATTTGTTGCTGATTGATGATTTTTTAGAATCAACTACAACAATTCTCATTGTTTTTTGATGTTTCTTTCCTTCACTTTTTAATCTAATTGTTAACATAATGTTTTGCCTTATTATTTAGTTAATTGCTTTTTATCTTAGCACATTTTTCTTTAGAACGCAAGTTTAGATCATATCCTCAGTTTCTTCCAATATCTTTCTAATCACTTCTATAATGCTAACTCTGCTGAATACCATTATCGAAGCTATCAATGATATTGAAGCAAACAGGATCAAAGCTACAACTGAAAAATTAAAATTATAGAATATCATATTCGCCATTGGTTTTGGTATAAATTCAGTATTGAAAACCAAAATTCTAACCCCATTTACTGCATAAAACAAAGGATTGAAATAGCTAATGATTTGCATTCAATGCGGGGTTTTTTCCAATGTAAAGAACGCTCCTGATAAAAATAGCAATGGTGATACAAAGATCTGCGATATCACTGAAAAAGTTTCAATTCTTTTAATTAACGAAGCTGTGATAATTCCCAAGCTAGCAATGCCAATTGAAATTAAAATCATTATCAGTATTAACAAAAATATTTGATATACATAAAAATTAATTCCTAGTATTGGTGCTACAATCAGTAGGGCTATACCTTGCATAAGCCCCCTAGTTACTGCCCCCAAAATCTTCCCAAAGATTATTTCAGTCTTAGACAAAGGCGCTACTAGTATTTCCCTCATAAAACCAAATTCTTTATCTCAGACTAATGAAATCGTTGAATCAAAAACATTAACAACAATACTCAAAACTAAAACACCACTATAAAAGAAATTTGAAAAGTTTGCAACTTGATTTGCTGTTGGAAAGAATGATGCTAATCCGCTTCCCAAAAATATTGTTAGCATTATTGGTACAAAGAAAGAAGTAAACAATTTAATTTTGTTTCTGAAAAACAAAAGCATCTCTCTGTACCAGATGATATATACTCCTGATCATTCTTTTTTAAAATTACTTTTATTCATATATATTGTTTAACGTATTTGTCTGCCAGTTAATTCTAAAAATACATCTTCTAAAGTTGGTTTTGTTAAATTAATTGATAAAATCTCTCCAGTAATTGCTTCCAAAACTTTTGGTAAAAAGGTTTCACCTTTTTCAGTTCGAATTATAATATTCTTACCAAATTGTTTTATATATATTTCTGGAAAAATCTTTTTAATTTCTTCAATAGCTTTTATATTATCCAAAGTTTGTATTTCAATCGTATCTTTGTTAGTGATATTTTTTAAATTCTCAGGCGTATCTAAAGCTACTAATTCACCATGGTCAATTACCCCTACTCTATCGCAAATCTCCGCCTCATTAATGTATTGAGTAGTTAAAAATATTGTCATATTGTTTTCTTTTCGAACTTTCAATAGATAATCTCATATTTTATTTCTGGTCTGGGCATCCAAACCAACAGTTGGTTCATCCAAAAACAAAATTTTTGGTTCATGAATTAATACTCTGGCAATTTCAATGCGTCTTTTTGTTCCTCCTGATAATTGTCCTACTGAAGTATTTAGTTTATCATCCAATTCTACTAATTTAGTTATTAAATACAATTTCTTATTAAATTCAGCTGTAGTTAAGCCATATAGTTTGGCATGTAAATACAAATTTTCTCTTACTGTCAAATGATTATCTAATGTTGATTCTTGAAAAACAATCCCAATAGACTTTCTAACACTTAAAGGATCGCCAATAATACTAAAGTTATTGACCAAGGCGTCTCCAGTAGTTGGTAACAATAAAGTACACAACATATTTACTGTAGTTGTTTTTCCAGCTCCATTAGGGCCTAAGAATCCAAAGATCTCTCCCTGTTTTACATTAAAAGAAACCTTATCAACAGCAACAAGGTGTGAAAAACGTTTATTTAATTCTTTTACTTCAATTGCATATTCCGTATTATTCTCCATAGAATTAGGTTATTTAGCATATATATAGAAGAGAGCGAGAGACGGGAATCGGACCCGCGTATTCTGCTTGGAAGGCAGACACACTACCACTGTGCTACTCTCGCCTAAAATATCAGTATCAAACCCAATATTATTAAATAAATACCAAATACTCAAACTTTAGAAGTCTTAGACATTTGCTTAAATAGTATTAAGCCTAAACTACCAAAAATAAAGGAAATAATCAAGCCCAAGCCAATAGTTGATCAATTAATTCCAATACTTAAATTCTGATAATCACTCAAAAACTCCATCAATGTAGCTGCTAATATAGTAGGGATTGATAACAAAAATGAAAACTTAAAAGCATCTTCAGATTTTATTCCTGATTTCAAAGTTGCAAAGTAAGTTAAGCCTGACCTAGATATGCCTGGAGCAATAGCTACTGCTTGAGCAAAACCAATCTTAACAGCTTCAGTAATAGTCAAAGTACTTATCTCTCTTTTACTGTTATTCTTTATAGTCATAA
>JBAZSY010000069.1:0-2669 GCA_041662185.1 Bacteroidales bacterium | reverse complement strand
ACCATGACGCAAATATAGCAATTAGCGTGTTAGTTGACTGTTCTGGATCTATGTCTGGATATAAATTAAAAGTTGCATCACAGAGCGCTTATCTTATTTGCAACGCTTTAGAAAAAGCCGGACGACCTAGCATAGTAAATTGTTTTGATACTCAATTTTATCCGATTAAATCCTATAAGCAAAAGAGTTCACCGAAATTATTTGCAGATATGTCAGGCAAAGGTGGAGGTGGTACCAGCGAAGGTATGGCGTTAGAGAAAGTAATTAATGAATTCAAGAAAGTTGAAGCAGGTAAGAAACTTATCATCGTAATCAATGATGGCTGTCCTGATAATTCTGACCGATTGAAATCTGTTATTGCCAACTGTCCGAAAACAATAAACCTATTCGCCATTGGTATTGAGTCAGAATATGTTAAGGAGTTCTATAAAGATTATATAGAACTTAAAGATATTAATACTCTGCCCGATGTATTAATTAAGAAGTTTAAACAATTAGCGGGACATAAATATTAAACTTATGACTAATGAAAAAATAATTTTAGAATTCTTAAAAGGCAGAGAAGACTTGGCTAATACAAGGTCTTCTCTTAGCATAAAGAATTACATCATTATGGCGTGGGGATATCCTATTGCGGTGCTAGTTAATGATTGGTTAATTGCATGCCAGTGCAATAATTATGATAAAAAACATGCTCATTCTCATAACTTAAGTTCTGTCCAATGGCAATATTTTGTTCAGCACAAGAAGAGGGGATGGAAAAGTTGGCTATGGGAATATTTTTATAAAGGTAAATATAAGACATTTGATTTATGCCTTACTCATTTTGATAAGTTAATTGAATGTCTGGAATGGAAAGATAATAAGGTTGTAAATATAGACGAAGTAGCCAAACTAATAATAAGCAGTGCTTTAGAAAGCAGGGAAGGATATCTTAAGAGAGCTAGAACAAGACAGGATACTTATAAGCCTCATGTTATTGGAATGGAAAGATTCTTGAAATACCTTAAGCCATTCGGAATGAATAAAATAGTTAATGAAATCGCTAACTCTATCCTGTCTAAACTCTAATGATTATTTAATAGTTATATAAATTTTAATCTTAAACTTATGGCAAATAAAACAAAAGAAATAAGAAATAAAAAATATAATAAATTAACAGCTATTAAATTTCATCATAAAAGCAAGGGGATTTATTATTGGATTTTTAAATGTGATTGTGGCAAAAAGATTATACGTGGCAAGAAAAATGTAACTAGTGGTCAAATAAATAGTTGTGGTTGTAGTCATGGTAATTTAGGAAAAAATAATGGAATGTGGAAAGGAAGCTTAGTTAGTTATCGCTCATTACATGAATGGGTTAGTAAAAAGTTATTAAAGCCTAAAAGATGTACTTGTTGCCACAAATCCAAACCCTATGACTTAGCTAATAAAGGAAACTATAATCGTGATTTAAAAAATTGGGAATGGTTATGTAGAAAATGTCACATGAAAAAAGACGGAAGATATAAAAAATTAACAAAAGGACTTAGGACTAAACAAATTAATTAAATAATATTATGAAAAAACCAACGCTCCCTCGGTGCCCCCATTGCAAAAAAGAATTAGAATGTCTTAAATATAATCAAGAAGTAACTGAATTTGGAGAAGCTACTCCATATATAAGTGAAAGAGGAACCTGTTGTGATATAGATTATGAATCAAACGATAGCGAGTCAGGAGAATCTGAATATTTCTGTCCTGAATGTGAAAAATCTATAGACGAAACTCCTGATGATTTTTTTTATGATTATATGGAGGAATTAAAAAAAGAAAAAGCTAAATCAAATCAAATACAAGAATATACCGACAAAGTTGTAGATGATATTGTTAAAAAAGTAACTAAAAAATTATGATTAACCCAATATGTCCATACTGCAAAAAACAAATAGATGGACTTGATTATGTTTGCGTATGCAATGAATACGGTAGTGTAGAATTAGAACGTAGTACAGATGAAAATTCTCAAATGATTGGTAATGAAAATGAACATGATGCGTATGATGATTATAATTTTAATTGTCCTGAATGCGGAGAAAAAATTGAAGATCTTACTAGCTGGGAAAAAGCTGAAAAATTCTTGCAAGGTAAAATAATAATTACGGAAGTAAATAAAGAAGTGGAAAGCATGGAAGATAAATACGCAGAACAAATAGCAAGACACATTAAAACAAAATTAACTAAAAAATTATGACCAATAAATCATTTTGTGAATTTTATTTTAAAATCATACCGCACATGGAAGGAGAATATAAGCTTAAATATCACAAGAAAAATCAGAATATGATTATAAGAAACGGAGCATTGTATTCTTATGGCGGACATTTCCCAATAGCTTATTTTATGTCATATCATAATGTCTGTGCGATTAATCGCGATAAATATTCTATTACTACTAGCCATCATCAATCAATATTGTTTAGCACTTGTTGTTATCCGGTAGTTTTTTTAGATACTAGAGAAATGCAATTACTAATCTTGGCTATAAACAGCAACAATAGATTGCCATTTAATTTTGCAGCTGATTCTGACGGTTATTATAATAATAAAATAAAGAAATCACGAAAGTCTTGCTATAAAGAACTTTATCGCTATAGAATAAAAGAAATTCATGCATTAAGGTATTATCT
>JBAZSY010000068.1:0-2675 GCA_041662185.1 Bacteroidales bacterium | reverse complement strand
CAAATTCCTTGTTTGTTTTCTTGTTTTTCTATCATTTCTTTTGCTGAATTATAAAGCTCTCCAAGTCTTATTGGAATTTCATAATGGAATTCTTTTAATAAAACAGTGCTTTTATTATTTGATATTGACAATGGATAATTCACATCTAATAAAACTCGCCTATCTTCTATAACACTTTTAACCTCAGGATTTCCAGCTTGAGTATTAAAATTAGTGAAATTAATGAGAGATGCATTGCAAAATGCAATTTCATTTTTTAAACCGAGATTTATCTCATCCTCTATATCCTCTTTTAATGGAAGATTTCTTCCATCCTCCTTAGAATAAGTTGCAATATTAGGCAATCCCAAGGCTTTAGTATCATAATATCCCCCGTTCTCTCCAACATTATAAATAACTTCAATTAATCTTTCTTTTATACAATTAGACATATAATCATTTATCCCAACAATATCTATACTTTTTGTATCATTCCTTGGGATTATATAAAAAATTAACAGGATTATAAATCCTAAGATTAACAAGCCAATTATTATAAAGATAGTTACCTGTGAATAAACTGATGCAGGTATGATTTTATCCAAAGTTTTAGAATCACAAATTCCTCTCTTTGCCATATAAATTAAAATGCCCTTTAGTTTATAAACATAATCAGTTTTATTATCTTATCATAAATGCTCCCATAGTTCAGCGGATAGAATACGACCTTGCGGACAAATAAAAAGTTACATAATTAACTAAATGGCAATAAGGTTGTGACCGGAGTTCGAATCTTCGTGGGGGCATTAATCCTTAGGATTAAATCTCCTACATAAACCGAATAACTTTGAGATAGTTTAATTCAATGCTCTGACTGGAGCGTATTGCTATTTGGTTGAGTTCTCCGAAGGAGCATTAACCTAAATTTCGGTTTATGGCTCTACGACCAAAATTTATATACTAGCATTTGGTTTACTTTTTATGACAGAATATAACCCAAAAGATAAGATAAACCAAATACACCATTACCCTAAGACAATGGAAGGTTATCTAAACAAGCTTTCCAAAAGAAAGGATAACAACGCTAAAAAGATACTTGAGCTCCATAGTGAGAATGTTATTAATGGCCTTGCAGAAGCTACTCAACTTAAATATTTAGGCAGATTATCAACTATTTCTACATGGACTAATAAAGATTTTGATAAATTAACCAAAGAAGATTTAATTGAGATTATAGGAAAAAATCTTACACCAAATAGGTATAGTGAATCTTCGGCTAAGACTATGAGAGTTATAATCAAAAGATTCTTTCAATGGTTAAAAGGATGTAATAGGAGAGAATATCCAATAGAGGTTAGTTGGATTAGAACAACTGGCAATAAAAATTTAAAAAAACACAAAAATCCAGAGGATATGATTAACGATGATGATATTGGAAGGATGATTAATGTTACTCCACATCCACGAAATAAAGCATTCATTATAACTCTAGCAGAAAGTGGTTGTAGAATAGGTGAAATTCTAACTTTGACTATTAAGAAGATTTGTTTTGATGACAAAGGAGCATATTTCTTAGTAGATGGAAAAACAGGAACTCGTAGAGTTCGAGTTGTAAATGCAACACCTTACTTACATGCTTGGTTAAGTGTTCATCCAAATAAGGACGACCCCGATGCCCCACTTTGGGTAAATATTGGAACTACACAAAATATAGGTGATACAAATGGAAGAAAATATTAATAATAATTATAAAATGAAATGGAGTTATAGTATGAGTTATGCAGCTGCTCGAAAATTGTTACAAGTTGCTGGTAGGAAGGCAGGAATTACTAAACCAATCAATCCACATAACTTTCGGCATTCAAGAGCTACTCAATTATGTTCTTTGGGAATTTCTGGCAACATCCTCAACGAATATTTTGGTTGGACACAAGCTAGTAGATCAGTAGCTACTTACTTACACCTTAGCGGAAAACAAGTTGATGATACTTTGTTGAATAAAGCTTATGGTATGACAACTGAAGAAAGTAATCCTCAACCAAAAATGTTTCCTTTGAAATGTTTTAGTTGTGGCGAATTGAATTCCCACGATGTTACAAGATGCAAAAGATGTAATACTCTTATAGGAAGTCCATCAAATGATGATTTGGAAGAACAAAAGAATACAACTCAATTATTAAAATTATTTGGAGAAATGATTGAAAAGAATGGTGACTTTAAAACTCAATTTATAGAAACTATGAAGAAAGAAATTGTTAGTGAGATACAATTATCCTATAAGAAGGAAAAAATAAGTGAAAGGAGGTTAAAATAAGATGGAATCCAAAAAGAGTGTTAAAAAAGTTGAACAAAAAGATAAACTTCCACCAAGGACTAGATATAACCAACAAGTTCGTGATGAGGTTGTTTCTTTAGCTAAACAAGGGTTAACATTAACTCAAATATTAGCAAAAGTTCAACCGAGGAAAAGAGCAATTTTAAGGTATCTTAAGAAAGTCAACATTGAAATTCCTCGAGACTAATTATTTTTTTTGCGAATTCTATTACTATTTATCTCCTTAGCTACTCCTCTTAAAAATTTGCCATAGGTTCTTCGATAATCGGCTGTAGTTTGGTTTTTGATTGTTTTTGTAAGTTGAATAAAATTATAAAAACGAGCGTCTTTTTTCTTAAGTGATTTTAAAATTCTATTTGAA
>JBAZSY010000067.1:0-2827 GCA_041662185.1 Bacteroidales bacterium | reverse complement strand
TAACTATAATTATTATCTTGTTCATACGCTTTTTGCGTTTGTAAGTTTTAGTAGTCAGAACGGCAGTATTTATCAATTGCTTGAATTAAACCAGAAATTCCGCCAACAATTCCTGCTAGAGCTAAAGCAGATAACCAAGTAGTTAAATCATTCCAGCTATTATTTGATAATGGCATAATAACTACCATTGTTGAAACTGCACCAGCAATAAAGGCTCTGCCGAATCTCCAACATAAACTTTTGAATAATTCCTGTGTCATATTTTTGTATGGTAACATATGTTACCTTTTTAATTATATTATCCAATTCTTATATGTACTAATGAATAAGTCCAAGTCCCGATTGTAAAATTCCTAGAAGTAATCTTTTGCATTGCACAATTATTATCGCAATCTACGATATATAGATTAGCACTACTATCAATTACACAATTAGCCCAGTGCATAAAAGTATTCCCGTTTGCTGTTTTCACTTCGCAATAAAGTTGAGCACAAGTATTTAATAAAGCCGTTCTAGAACAAAATTGTGTCATTTCAGAACTTCGATTTTCGCAGTCGTGCTTATCTTCTAGCCATTTGAAATTCTTAATAATATCATATCCTGTTTCAACAATTTCTTTGTAATTATCCCACGAAGTGCTGTAATATTCTGCGTCTAGAGGAACATTTGAAATTCCTATTGCATTACAGGCATCAGTAATTTGTTTACCTGTAATTTTAGATATTTCAAATTTAGCAAAGTCATTTTTCAATGTCTGATAACCTATTGAAATTGATAAAGTTGATATTGTTCTTTTTGCTTTTGTTATTGTGTCTGTCATATATATACTAACTCTTTATTTAATATCTTTTATAACAAGGATGTATACTAGTTTTAAATTAAGGGCTATTTTAAGGTTAGCCCATAACCTTTTTAGGAAGCATTACGCAGTCTTTGTAATAAAGCCTTTTCTTTGGCTCTATAATAGCCTCTGTTAGGCATTGTGGGGTGTTGGGTTGGCAAAGTAGTCAACCTCTTGCATCCGTGATGTCCGTCTTGAGAAAGACAATGATAAAGTTGTCCGTCTTGTGGACAAAAGTGATGTTTCTTACACCAGTAAATAATCATTTCTTCACCTCCAAGATTTGTCTAGGTTCATCACAAATTAGAACAACAACTCGTTCTCTCTTCTCTTTAATTTGACTTAATAAAAGTCTAATCTTTTTGAGAAGGATAATCTGGTCGTCTCTTTCATCAATCCAAACCTCGTCTAGAACAATCATTTGTTCTTTCATCGTAATACCTCCTTTGTGTAAGGGGGGATGATTTTTGCCCCCTCCCTTTGAAAAAGAGCTAAATTCTGAGGCAAGCGGACTTTCACCGTTTGGCAATTAGAATACTTAAGATACTAATACTTCCAGCCTAAAAAGGTCACGCCTCAGAACTTAATCCTCTTCATAATTCACGTTTCGGTCTGATAATCTTTCATCTACATATCCAATTCTTAAATCTTCACAAAGTTTCTTAAAATCTTTTTCACTTCCTTGATACTCAATAACAATATCAGTCCATTGGTCTCCTTTATCAGCATAGGACATATCTATTACGTGAGCAAATCCTATCTTGTCATTTTCCCATCTGTCTTTGTAAAGCAAGCCTACATAAGTTGGATATTTTCCACAATCCGCCCCATCTGGCATATAAGGATTATGTCTTTTTTGCCAAAAATACTCTTCAAAAATAATTTTATCGTCTTTACGATATACCTTCATATACTAATAATAAATCTGTCAAGTTTTTATGTCAATAGTTGTTTACCCAATATTCCTCTTGTTTTTATAGTTAGGTTTCACTTCCTTTTTCTTTGTGAGAATGATTGTCTTTTTTGGTTTGCGAGTCAAAATTATTGTTTTTTTCATATTATTTATGCTGTTTGTTATATATTTAGTTTTTTCACTCATTTTACTATTATATTATATTGATTTAATGCTTCCGATAAGGAAGTTTTAACTGATTGTTCTATTTTAACATTGATTTGTTCTTTTTCGTTAAAATATATATATCCTAAAAGTCCTACGATTATAGTTCCCATAAACATTACTACAGAACCAGCCATAACTATTCCATATATCCATTTATCATGTCTTTTAACAGTTCCATTTGTTTTAGTGGTTTGAGCTATTATTTTTTCGTGGTCTTCTGTATTTTGTTGTTTTAGATTTTCTAGTCTTTCAACTATGACATCTATATTCTCTTGATTCATATTATGTTATTTCAAATTCTTCTGCCATTTTGGTTTCACTTGCGACCTTTCTTGCTGTTTCAGCTTCTGTTGCTAAAACTTGATTTTTAATCAATGATTTTAACCACTTTTTGCAAAACTGCTCTTTTGTGTCTGGATTATCAACTTCTACTCCGTCAACTATAATTTTTGCAGTATAGCCTATAGAAGTTGCAAATCTTGTTCCTAAACCGTTTATTAAATTTAATGTTATTTGCATATGTTTTTTTTAATTATATTCTATCTAAGTTTGCGTTTAAATGTCTAACCGTAAAATCAGTTGCATCTGTTTGGTTCATAATTGAAAGCCATATTACATCTCCGTCTGCGATTGTTACTAAACCTCCTCCTGGTAATGGAGTATAGTCAGTTGCAGATGTAAACTTGTTAGAAACCGCTATATTATCTAAAGCAGTCAAATTCTTATTTGCTTCTACTTTAAATAATTTATTAGCACCTGCTGAAAAACCTGTAATGTTAAATGAAAGTCTATAAGTTCCAGCACTTCCAGTATTAGCTTTCAATCTTGCTCCTCTAATATATATTCCTGTTTGGCTTGAGGTGTAA
>JBAZSY010000066.1:0-2929 GCA_041662185.1 Bacteroidales bacterium | reverse complement strand
TTTTTGAATTTTTAAATCAATTTTTTTATATCTTATTTCTTTACTGGTGCTGTTGGTGCTGGTTTACCTTCAAGTTCTCTAATTAACTTACCGTCAGCTTGTGCTCCTAATTTATCACCTGCTTTTGTTTTTGCTGTTGCTCTACGTTTTAAAGCATTGATATGTTTAGGATCTGCATTAATAACTTTATCAAAGTCTACAATTGCTCCCTTATAATCATTATTATTATACTTTGCTGCTCCTCTACGATAAACATTATCCATATTGGAAGGTGATAATTCTATTAATTTATCCCAAGCTA
Organism: Bacteroidales bacterium; assembly: GCA_041662185.1. GTDB lineage: Bacteria > Bacteroidota > Bacteroidia > Bacteroidales > P3 > UBA10566. Next base: position 2,628 of record JBAZSY010000066.1, on the reverse strand, counting down.
AGATTTCTGCTTTATAGTCCTTAATTGCACTGGTTAATGTAGTTAATGCTGTATATGTAGCTTCATTTGCTGCTCCTAACTCAACTACTTTATTATAATCTGCTATTGCTAATTTATAACTTTCTGGAGTTTTTATTGAATAATTAGCATAAGCACGGTTATTATAGTAATCTACTTTCTTTGCATCTAAAGAAATAAGTTTAGTGTAGTCTTCAGTTGCTCCTTGCCAATTACCTATTTTTGCATAAGCATTAGCTCTATTTTCAAGTAAAGATACATTATTTGGATCCTTCAATAATACAGTTCCAAGCTCTGTAATATATCCATTTAAATCATTAGCATTAAGATAAGCATTTGCTTTAGCTAACATTGTTGGCATATCATTAGGGTTTGTTTCTAAGTATTTATTATAATCTGCTATTGCTTTTGCAAGTTCTTTCTTTGCAGAAAAAGAATGTCCTCTTAGCAAATAAGCTCCTGCTTCTGTTTGGTTCTTATCAATAAAGATAGATAGATTCATAATAGCATCATCATACTTTTGTAAATTATAATTAGCTATACCTGAATAGTAATAAACATATTCCCAATTTGGAGCTTCTTGTTTACATTGTCCAGCCTTTGAAAGCATGGAATTCCAATCCTTAGCTTCATTTAATTGTTTATAAGTATCAATCCATTGATTGATTTTTGCTGCTTCTTCAGGAGTTTGTGCATTTGCTCCAATGCAAATAATTGAAAGCATTAAAGCTAAAATTAGTTTCTTCATCTTCTTCTTTTTTGATTAATATATTTATTTCTTAGTTACAATAACGTCATTATTAAGATTTTGTTGCTTTTTATAGGCTTATAATTCAAATTTAATATAAGTTATCGGCTTTCCTTGTTGAAGATAAATCCCTTCATAAAATGTTTTTATATCTATAACATCATCATCAAAACCAGAATTATAAAGGTCAGAAGCATGGAAATGAATTTTATTATTATTTGGCAAAAGTACTTCATTTAATGTATAGTCATAAAGCTCAAAAGAATCTGTTTTAAGATTCATAATACCATTCTTTTTAAGAACTCTTTTATAACGTTCCAGAAAACGAGGACAAGTAAGCCTTTTATTTGGTTTCTTTAATTGAGGATCTGGAAAAGTTATCCATATCTCATCAACTTCATTCTCTCCAAAATACATATCAATAAGCTGAACATGTGTTCTCACAAAAGCAACATTACTCATTCCTTCATCAATAGAAGTCTTACAACCTCTCCACATTCTTGCTCCTTTTATATCTATTCCTATAAAGTTTTTATTAGGATATTTCTTTGCAAGACCAACTGTATATTCTCCTTTTCCACAACCAAGCTCCAATACCAAAGGATTATTATTCTTAAAAAACTCTTCTTTCCATTTCCCTTTTAAATGAAATCCACCTTCTTCCTTTATCTGTTCATACTGCTCTTGAAACATATTCGGAAATGTTTCATTCTCTGCAAAACGTCTTAATTTATCTTTTCCCATTCTTTTCTTTTTCTAATAAAGCCCTTTAACCTTCGAAGGCGCAGCCACAAAGTTCTTTAAATAATAAGGTTCAAAGTAAGCAACATCCTCAAAATCTTTATTTTCATATTTCTCAAATGCCAACTCTGCCATAAACTCTGCTGTTAAATGAATCTCAGAATCAAAAAGTATATTCTTATTATCCCTAAAACTATTAATACTTTTTTCAGCACCATCTCCAACAAACACAAAATCTTTCTCTCCAACTAAGTATTTATCATAAATCCCTTCTTCAATAATATCAGCCGAAATATCCTTAATAACATTTCCCTTTTCATCATAAATAGAAGAATAAACTTCCATTCTTCTTGCATCAATCATTGCAACTGTATTTGAATCTGGATATTTTCTCTCCACACCTTTATATAATATCTTTAATGTTTCAATACTAATCAAAGGAATATCTAAAGCATAAGCAAACCCTTTAGCAGAAGAAACACCTATTCTTAAACCAGTATAAGAGCCAGGCCCTTTACTTACAGCAATTGCAGAAAGTTCTTTATAAGCAATTTGAGCTTCTTTCATAACTTCTTCTATAAGTAAAGAAAGCTTTGAAGAATGAGCATTTGGAATATCAATCTCTCTCTTTGCAATAATCTTTTTATCCTTAGCAATAGCCACAGAGCAAATTTGAGTTGCAGTTTCAATAAGTAAAATTAGAGGAAATTCTTTATTCATTTCTTAGTTTATCTATTCAAATATTAAGGCAAAAGTACAAAAAATATCAAACATTCAAAAGCCACTATAAACTTTTTCTGTCCAAAACACATAATAAATACAAAGGGAGGAAATATAAATCATCTAATCTTTTGACTTAAATATCTAATCTTTTCAATAAGAAAAATAGTATTTTTTGAATGAGGAAATAAGATTATCTTTAAATATAAGCTGATAAAATTAATCGAATAACCAACTATTTTCAATTAATACTTATGATAAATAAAGGAATTTTACTACCTTTGCAAACATAAAAGCGCACATGGTGGAATTGGTAGACACGCTACTTTGAGGGGGTAGTTTCAGAAATGATGTGCAAGTTCGAGTCTTGTTGTGCGCACTTTTTAAATCTTTGTATTATG
>JBAZSY010000065.1:0-3034 GCA_041662185.1 Bacteroidales bacterium | reverse complement strand
GCAATTTTCACATACACCGACAGCTCCAGGGCATATTCCAACTGTTCCTAATAATGCGGCTGTCACAAAACAGCGGGCATCTAATTATGTTATATTAAAATGTTTTGATCCTTATGCCGACAGTATAAAAAACAGCACAAAAAACTCTGCAATTATACATGTAACCAGACAAGATTTGCCAGAAACATTTGATTCCAATATTATACTTGAACCATTAACATATAGTTCAAGGCAGTGGATTGGAAAATCTTACGCATTATTGCGCGGGGCGAAAATAGTAGACAAGACAAATCAAATGTCTAATGTTGATAAAACCGAGGAACAGGCTAATTTAGTTTTTGGATCATTGGGGTTTTTGAAACCTAGCAATCGTATTTTTGTTGAAGAATGGAATACTAGACAGCGACCTTCCGAAGAAGATACGGCCATATTAAATCAGTGTGACGCTATTATTACCCCTTCTTTTATAAACTTCCAAATATTGAAACAAACCCTTCCAGACAAATACATATTATGCATGCCTCGTTTTTGGCCAGCATATTCCGTTCCTCAAGTAACCGCTGGGAGATATTATTTATATTTTGAAAAGTTTCCAAAAGTAACGGAAATGTTAATTAAATGTTGGAAGCCCACTTATCAAAAATTATTTATAGTTGGATCTACAGCAGAACTAAAAGAGAACATGCAACATTTATCAGAATATACAGATTATTCTCTTTTATTGAGCCATATACTTGGTGCTGAATCAATTATTGATATATCTGATAATACTAATTATATGTCTGGTATTAATAATATAGCAATTCATAATAACGTGAATCTTATAACAAATAATTTGGCTTATTTTGCTAATGATTATGCTAATGTAAAGTTTATAAATAGCACCATTGATGGGGACGCAAACTTAGTAATAGATGAGGCTCTTGTTCAAAGCGCTATTGAAGCACGAATGTCTTTTGGCATAGTATCACCAAAACTTATTTCTCCAAATTACATTACGTTATTCAAGGAAAATATTTCTCAATTAATAGGACAAAATCGTGGTTAAGGTTTTATATTTACCCATTAATTCTCATGATAGTGCACAGACCGGAATGTATGATGCCTGGAAAGCAGCCGGTGTAGAATTACAGATATTTGATTTCTTTGTTAGATGGCTTGATACAAGAAACGCTAAAACAGTAAACACAGAATTTTTACAAGCTGTTACAAAATTTCAACCAGATTTAGTTCATATGCAGTTGCAACTAACCGGTGTTATTGACCCACTAACAATTAGACAAGCTAGACTAGCATGTAAGAAAAATACTATTTTTACTAATTGGTCTGGTGACGTTAGAAGCCAAGCCAGTCCATATATAGTTTCTATATCTAAAGAAGTAGATTACACATTCCTTTCATCAACAGGTCAAATACCTTTATATCAAAAAGCTGGTGCGGAAAATGTTAGGTACTGGCAAATAGGATATGATCCCAAGCAATTCTTTCCACAGTGTTTACCAGCAACCAGTTTAAAATATAAACTTATATTTACAGGAAACGCTTATGCTGCCGGAACATTTGCTGATTGCGGTTTACGACAAGATATATTATTGAAGCTAAAAAAACATTTTGGAAATAGTTTTGGGTTATTTGGTTCGGGATACCCATCTTCATATGGAAAGATACAATCAATTAGCGGAAGTGCAGTAAACAATGAGTTTAATAAAAGTCATTGTATATTAAGTATTAGCAATTATAATGATATATCACATTATTTTTCTGATCGTTTATTGGTTTGTTTAGCTTCTGGACGTCCGACAATATCATACCGTTTTCCATCATATGATAGTTATTTTGCTAATGGGTCAGATATTCTCATAGCTAATAGTGTTGAAAATATTATAAATCAAGTAGAGTATTGCGTTGCTAACCCACAAGCAGCGCTTCAAATAGGGATGAATGGGTTTAGAAAAGTTTTATCGGAACACACATATACATCAAGAGTCAGAGAGCTTTTAGACATGCTTAACCTAAAGTAATTATGTTTAATTTATTCGTAAATATATATCAAGATAAAAATGCAACCAGGCAAGCTGAGCTAGACTTTTGTTTGCTTCAAAATTTATCAAACCCATTAATAAACACAATAGTATTTAATTGTCAAGATAGATTATCATATTCTTTTTTCTTTGATAAGATAAACAAAATTAGCGCCAAAGATGATATAAACATAATTGCTAATGCTGATATTTATTTTGATGAAACGATTCAATTGGCAAGCTCTATAACAGAACACCAATGTTTTGCTTTAAGCAGGTGGGACATACTGGTTAATGGGACGCCATCATTTTTCCATAGAGAAGATAGTCAGGATGTCTGGATTTTTAAAGGCAAGATTAAAAGTAATTTGTTTGGAAATTTTACGTTAGGGTTTTGCGGGTGTGATAATAGGTTGGCGTACGAAATGAAAAAGGCGGGATATCAAGTAATTAACCCCAGCTTATCTATTAAAGCATATCATAAGCATTCGTCTCAAATAAGAAATTATATAATGAGAGACAAGAGATTTATTGTTCCTGGCCCATATATGAAGGTTGACCCTTGTTGGCTAGGACATCCAGGAAAAACAAAAGTGTGTTAAATATATGTATTCTTTTAGAAACATAGTTTTCTATAATCATTTCCATAATGGTGATCTTCATTTATCTAGAACATTTGTACAAAGGATTATAGACACTATTTCCAAGCAAGATGCTAATATTAAGTTTTTTTATGCTCACAGAAATAACGCCTCTTTATTATCCGATATTCCAAAATTAACATATTCCAATAATTTTTTTAATAATATAAAATCAGAAAAGCTAGGTGATTTTATTATTGGTGATACTTTATATATTAATACTTGGTACGCGTCTAATAATTATTTATACATGAATAATTATGGTATTACTTTTGATTGCTTATATACTTTATTTGATGACGTATGTAAAAGACAATTCTCTTTTTCTCTAGCTGATATTGATTCGGTTCCTCAAAATTTCTTTCCTAAAAT
>JBAZSY010000064.1:0-3100 GCA_041662185.1 Bacteroidales bacterium | reverse complement strand
ATCCGCTAACCTGTTAGGCTGGTGCCTTATCGCAGTAGCCGGAACCAGTTACCTTTACAAATTACTGGTGTAAGCACTTCACCCCGTTAGCCTTTTTAGGGTTAGCGGGGTATTTGCAACTTTAAAAGGCATGTTATTGATTAGGTTTGATGATAAATAAAATAAGAGATATATTTATTATTGTTGAATTATTGGCAATTTGTAAAAGGCTATCAGTTAAAAAAAAGCCAGAGGAATATTCATCAAAATAGTAGACGAAAATACAGTGCAAATGAATTTGTTCGATACCGTTGAACGCGAAAAACATGCTTAACTGATAAAGGTAATTGATAACCGAAAATTAATCCTTGCTATTCAAGGCACTGGCCGCAAATGGAAACTACGCCGCGAAAAGCTTTCTCACTGCTACAGCACAAATCTGCAGGAAGTAACTGTTGTTAATGCGGATAAATAAACACCAAAACCGAGAACAATTTACTCTTATAATAGCTGGTAATCAAATTTCAAACAAATTATCAAAACAATCTTTTGCAGTAAGTTGAATATGTCACACCAAACGTGCCACTTTTCACAAGCTGTAATTAGATTGCTAAAGTAATTATTTATATTGTTTTTTACGTCTCATTGACCACCTTTATTTATGAATAGCTTTCCATAAAAAGGATAGTCCATAATAAAAATGTTCCTGGGTAGCGTTCAGCAAAGCCATAACAAACGACAGTGAGCTACAGGGAAGAATGCCGCATAACACAATCACGGCTGTTTTCATGCCCGTCTTCTTGTCTGTAATGTAAAGATTGTCTCCCGCAAAATAAACCTCCCTTTCAAAACCATGCGAATAGGTGTTGTGATACGAGTAAGTATGTGCTTTTTCGTATGTTCGTAAAAGAGCCTTAAAGCGTGTATAACCATAACCTTGTGAATGCGCTTTTTTATACTCGGTCCAAAGTAGTTCGTAAGTCATGTGCTTACGCTCTATTTCTTTCATATAGAAAGGCAATAGTGGCTCCAACCCATTAAAACGCTCATTTGTACTGGGTTTATATTCCTCCTTCTGAAGGATACCGCATAGTCCCAAATCATCCAGCAACATTAGTTCCTTGTAGCTTTTGCACGATGAATTGGCACGCTGTTTATACACTGAAACCGAAGTCCGGCTTATACGCATTTTATACTTATACTCCGTTGAGACTGATTCAGTTCAAAGTACTGGACCATTTTTCGTAATTCTAGCATTGTAATCTTAATGTTTGCCATGGTATCTTTAATCTCTCTTGAAATATAGATATCATGTATGGTTAATGCAATTAGAGAGCTTTTAAGTTATTTTTCAGGCACATTATCATGTGATACGGGTGGAACAAATAAGAGTGATATTATAAATATTAAAGAAAATGATATTTTTAACATTTTCTTATTAGGGTTAAATTAAGATTTACTGTTCTTCTAATATAAGACTAATTTATTTATTTATTTTTTGTAATAAAAATTATATGTGGAAGATTAAAGGAAAACAACAAATAGTAAAAAAAATCACTCCAATATTTATAATTACTTTTCTAGCTTGCCTTATTTATTATCCAATTCTAGATAATCAGTTACTTGATTTCTGGGATGACCAATGGGTTGTGATGAATCATTTTACTGAAGGAGGAATAAATGTACAAAACCTGTTGCAAATATTTACTCAATTTTATCATGGACAATATGCTCCATTCAATGAATATCTATATTTGTCAATTTATTCTGGATTTGGTTATAATTCAGTTGTTTTTCATTTAGCTAGTTTAGTCTTGCATCTTATAAATTCAATTCTAGTATATTTATTAATTCGAAAAATCCTTTTTCTTTCTCAAAGGGCAGAAGCCTGTGAAATCAATTATATATCGTTCTTTACATCATTAATATTTTGTATCCATCCTCTCAATGTTGAATCTGTAGCATGGATGAGCGCTTCTAAGGTTTTAATATACTCATTATTTTATTTAATTTCTACTTATACATTCCTTCTATATGTTGAAACAAAAAAAAGACAATACTATATATTAACACTTTTACTCTATATATGTTCATTTTTGGGAAAAGAGCAAGCTGTAATATTTCCAATTTGGATGTGTATATTATTTTGTTTAATCGATAACTCTGTTTCTAAAAAGAAGGTTTTTATAATTGTTCTACCATTTTTTATATTATCAATTTTATTGGGGATAATAACAATTATATCACAATCAGTATACATTCAAGGTTTTTGGCTCAATAATAGTATATATACATTAGAGCAGCGTCTTGTTTTCTCTTGTTACTCATATTTAGAATATTTATATAAGATAATTTTCCCTTTTAATTTATCATATCTCTACCCTTTCCCAATGACTATTGGAAGTATATTACCTAATTGGTTGTTATTATATCCTTTAATATTAGTTACTATTGTACTGACATTGTGGCAATTTATAAGACAATGGCCTGTATTATTAGGATTATCACTTTTTACGGTTTATATTGCTTTAAGTTTGCATATAATTCCTCTATCTCGATTTGCGATTGTTGCAGATAGATATGCATATATATCAATTATTGGTATTAGCTTCATAATTTCTTTTTATACTACTAAATATTATTATAAAATACGAAATAAAAACAAATATATCTATTATGTATTTGTGATTAGCTATTTATTATATTTGGGAATATATTCACATAATAGAACAAATGTATGGTATGATGTTGATACGTTAAAAAGTGATATAAGAGAATTATTACAAGAAAGAGATAAATCTAAAATCAATAAATTATATGAATAAAGTAGTGTTTTATAATAAAAATTATATTAAAATATGCATTTGCCTGTTGGGAGGTGGGGAGGTGTATAAGAAATTAAATAAAGAAATTGGAAAATATTTTATTATTAATAAAAAATGCTTTAAAATGAAAAATATTAAATTAAGTATATTTGGGATTATGGCTCTAATATTTGGCTTTTCTCACTATTTTTTGAATGCTACGAATAGCTACGGGATTCAAAATATGGAAAACCTTGTCGTAAACATTTTAGCTCAGACTTGTACTACATACACAGGATCTGGATCTGGATCTGGAT
>JBAZSY010000063.1:0-3113 GCA_041662185.1 Bacteroidales bacterium | reverse complement strand
TGTAAAAAATAAAAAAATAAATTATTTTGCTCAATATCAATATGGTATTAAGGATTATCCTTATCATCAGTTAAGAATTGGTGTTATTATTCCTATTAAAAAATTAACACCTCAGTATTTAAATAAAGAATGAAAAGAGAAGAAATTGAAATAATGGCTCCTGCAGGATCCTGGGAAAGTTTGGCAGCAGCCATCGAAGCCGGAGCTGATTCTGTATATTTTGGTATAGAAAAATTAAATATGCGCAGTAAATCAAGCAGTAATTTTACTACGGCTGATTTAAGGAAAATAGTAAGTATTTGCAATGATAATAAGATAAAATCCTACCTGACAGTCAATACAATTTTATATGATGGTGATTTGAATTTAATGCGTGAGATTATTGACGTAGCAAAAGAAGTGGAAGTTTCGGCCATAATAGCTTCTGATGTTGCAGCACTGATGTATGCCAATTCAATAGGTGTTGAAGTCCATTTATCTACCCAGCTTAATATATCGAACATAGAATCCCTTAAGTTCTACGCTCAGTTTGCAGATGTTGTTGTACTGGCACGGGAACTAAACATGAACCAGGTTGCAGATATCTATCAAAGTATTATAAAAGAGAATATTACCGGTAAAAAAGGTGAATTGATAAGAATAGAAATGTTTTGTCATGGTGCTTTATGTATGGCAGTTTCCGGAAAATGTTATTTAAGCTTACATGAAAAAAATCTTTCTGCCAACAGAGGTGCTTGTAATCAGATTTGCCGGCGGGGGTATATTATTAAGGATAAAGATTCAGAAATTGAATTAGAAGTTGATAATGAATATATTATGTCGCCAAAAGATTTAAAAACCATAGGCTTTGCTGATTTGATGTTGCAATCGGGTGTAAGGGTTTTTAAAATTGAAGGCAGAGCGCGCGGACCTGAATACGTCAAAACAGTGGTTTCCTGTTATAAGGAAGCCATTGAGTCCTGTTTAGAGGGTACGTTCACTCCCGAGAAGGTTGAGGACTGGGACAGGCGTTTAAGCCGTGTTTTTAACCGCGGTTTCTGGAATGGATATTATTTAGGTCAGCGATTAGGTGAATGGAGCGCCAATTACGGTTCTGAAGCTACTCACAAAAAGGTTTATGTAGGAAAAGTAACCAATTACTTCTCCAAATTAGGAGTAGCAGAATTTCTTTTAGAAGCTCAACATCTTTCAGTAGGTGATGAAATATTAATTACCGGTGAAACTACCGGTGCCTATGAAGATATTATTGATGAAATTAGGGTAGAACTAAAACCGGTTGAAAAAGTTGAAAAAGGAACTTATTTTTCTTTTAAAACTAAGAAGCTTGTCCGTAGAAATGATAAGCTTTTTAAAATTGTACCTGCAAATTAATTTTTAACCACATTAGTCACATAGTACACTTTAGTTTAATATTTGAATAATATATTTTTATAATTATATTATCACATTAATTGATAAATAATTACATAAAAACTAAAGTGTACTATGTGACTAATGTGGTTAATGTGGTTAAATAATCTAAGACATTTCAAGCATACGCAAAATAGGTTTTACAGCTTTAACTCGTACTTTCTCATCAATTAATATCTCCGGTGATTCATTTTTCATACATAAATATAATTTTTCTAATGTGTTTAGTCTCATAAAATTACATTCATTACAGGCACAGGTACTGTCGTTTGGTGGTACAGGAATAAAGGTTTTTGAAGTACTCTTTTTCTGCATCTCATGTAATATTCCCGATTCGGTAGCAACCAAAAATTTTTGTTTATCCGAATTGATGGTATAATTCAACAATGCTTGTGTTGACCCAATAAAATCAGCCATGAGTAACACAGGTTTTTTACATTCCGGATGCGCTATAATTTCTGCATCGGGGTATTCAGCTTTCAGTTTCACCAACTTTTCAACAGAGAATTGCTCGTGTACATGGCATGCACCATCCCATAATAACATATCTCTTCCAGTGACACTGTTTATATAATTTCCTAAATTTCTATCAGGACCAAAAATAATTTTCTCATCTTTGGGTAACTGATCTATAATTTTCTTAGCATTGGTTGATGTAACTACTATATCCGTGAGTGCTTTTACTGCTGCTGTAGTATTAACATATGAAACAACAGTATGATCAGGGTGTTCTTTGACAAATTTTTCAAATAGATCGGCAGGACAGCTATCGGCTAACGAACATCCAGCTTCTAAATCCGGTACCAATACCTTTTTATGAGGAGATAAAATTTTTGCTGTTTCTCCCATAAAATGAACACCGCAAAGTACAATGATGTCTGCTTCTGTTTTCGCTGCCCATTGTGCCAGGGCCAGACTATCGCCTATCTGATCGGCTATATCCTGTATATCACCCATCTGATAATAATGCGCCATAATAACAGCGTTTTTCTCTTTTTTCAGTCGGTTGATTTCGATTATAAGTTGAGATGTATCCATTTTCAAATTTATATTATAATAATATTTTTTTCTTTTAAAAATTAAGAATGATAATGATAATAGCTTGTTAGTTTGGTTGAAAAATAAAACTTAAAAATTTGGATATTTCATTATTAAGAAAAAAACAATATCTTTCAACAAATTTTATTATTCATTTTACTTGATTTGTAAGTAAATATAAACCTTTTCAACAAGTTGTTCATTGCTGCAAAGTTAGTAAGTTTTTATCATAACAAATGTTTATAATACTAAAAAGCCTGTTTAAACAGAGGTTAATAGAAATAACAAATTTATCTTGCAATTTCAAAATATAATTATATGATATTATTATAATCAAAATTCTAACAAAAGTTATACTAATTGTGTTCACTATTTATCAACACCTTTTAAGTACTTATGAATAGCTATTTAAATCTAAATTTTGTTAGTTGTGGAATTAAAACTTTTTATCAGAAATATATGTTTGCTAATTATATTTTTAATAGTTGAAGCAAACATATTCAATAAAAGGAATGAGAAACATAAATTTATCAATGGAGTTTCAATAGATTAAATAATTATAAATTATTAATAATGAAAGTTTTAGTAACAGGAGCAAATGGATTATTGGGTCATCATGTTGTGATGGAACTTTTAAAAAGAAAAGTAACAGTAAAAATTATCGT
>JBAZSY010000062.1:1527-3164 GCA_041662185.1 Bacteroidales bacterium | reverse complement strand
CACAATTACCTGTATCAAGAATCTTTAATTTATTATCATAACAATATAATTTAGTTAACATTTTATGTTCCCCCAATATAAGGTTGTTCAATTGATTCTTATAACAATATAATTCTTCAAGCGCTGCACAATTTTGTAAATCTAATGACTCAATCTGATTATTGCTACACATTAGATATTTCAACTGCTTTTTATTGTTTATATCCAATTCATTCAGTTTGTTGTTGTTACAGTAGATATAGCTTAGTGCATTATTTTTTTTTATATTTAAAGTAGTCAGTTCGTTATAACTGCAGGCGAGGTAGTCTAAATTAAGATTTTTAGATAAATCCAAAGAAGTCAGTTCATTGTTGGCACAATCTAACGATTTTACACCTATAAAATACTCAATCCCTTCCAATGAGTTTATTTTATCTTTTATTATGTTGTTAGCTCCATTGAGGAATAAACTAGTAACAGCTGCAGCTTCTTCTTCTGAAAGCTTCCCATTATTATCTGTATCATAAATATCCATATTTTGAAGAATCCTGCTTTTGAACACTGGATCTTTAATCTTTTCCAGAACATCAATTTTTTCAGGTACAGCAGGTGGTTCTTTCCAGGAATCTTTCTCATCATCACATGATTGGAAAAATCCGAATGAGAAAATGACTAATAAAAGAGAATACATATTTTTCATAATGTTTTTATTTTCTATTAAAAGTAAAGCTTAATTACTATCCTTAATTATTACTTATCTTGTTCTATAATTTTTACGTTTGCAGGTACTTCAAACAATTCTATTTCAGAAGTACTAAATCCTCGCCAAACGCAAATATCATTTAAAGAAGGATTCTCTTTCGCTTTAAGTTCAACCAAACAAGTATTGAATGTAAGATTCAATGTTTGTAACTGATTGTTTTCGCAATAAAACAACCCTAATTCTGTACACATTTTTGTATCAACTGTTTTCAATTGATTCTGAGAACAATTCACTTCGAAAACAAGTTTATTATCACCAATAACAAGACTCGTTAACTGATTATTATTGCAAATCAGGCGTGAAATCCATTTATTTTCATTAAGATTTAATGTCGCAAGCTGATTGATACTGCAGTCTAGAATATCTAAGCGAGATGTATTGTTTAGATCTAGTATTTTCAGTAGATTGTTACGACAATACAATTCTGAAATTAGCGATTCTTTGCAAAAACTTAATGTCTCCAACTTATTGTTCTGGCAATATAGTTTCGCCAATTCTACATTCTTAGAAATATCCAGTTTTTTTAGATTCATGTCACTGCACAACACTTCTTTCAATTCTGGATTATTGGTAAGATTCAATATCGATAAATTATTATTACCACAACTTAATTTTATCAGCTTTACATTCTTAGACAAATCAATTGTAGCTAATTTATTCCATCCACAATTTAATATTCGTAATCCAGTAAAATATTCGATCCCTTGAAGCGATTCAATTTTAGAATTACCCCTCCAATGAGTCAAGTCCAGTTGATCTACATCGGCAGCTTCTCCTTCCGATAGTTTGCCATCTTCATCTTGGTCGTATTCACTTAAAATATCCTGAATATACTTTTTGAATACCGGATCAGGAATTTTAGTTAAGACATCTACTGTTTCCTTTGTTGGAGCGG
>JBAZSY010000062.1:0-1517 GCA_041662185.1 Bacteroidales bacterium | reverse complement strand
GCCACAGAGAGTAGCGACATGATAAATGTAGCAGCCAATAATAAATAATTTGTTGTTTTCATATTTTTGTTTGATTGCAAAAGAATCTGTCATTTATCTTACAATACAGTCAAAAGAAGAAATACTCAATAGTAAATTTCAATTTTTTATTTTTTTAAGAACTCATATATTTGTAAAAAATGCACTTTTCTCACTGAGTTTCTATTTACTTAATTGTATATAAGGAATAAACTAGGTAATACTTAACTAGAATGGAAAATAGGAAGTCAAGAATAATACGGACCTATCTTTCTTCCCGATTTTCAAATGAAACGGAAGAAAAGGTACAGCGATGGATAATTAAGAATAGCAATGCAAATAAAACAGAACAGTCATCTTATGAATATTGGAAGGATCTGAATGTTGAGCCTGATCAAATGGTTTACGATACATTGAAAAGAGTAAATTCAAGAATCGGATATGTAAATCCCAAAAGAGTAATTCCTATTTACAAAAATTTTTTACGTGTAGCTGCGGCTCTTGTTCCTCTGATTATGCTTCTGGGAGGCTACCTATATTACACGTCAGACAATAATAACTGGACAAAAATATCGGTCGCTTATGGGGAAGAAAAACATTTGTATCTACCTGATAGTTCAGAAATTTGGATTAATTCCGGTACAACAATAAAATATCCAAAAAAATTTGAAGGGAATCTACGGGCTGTTTATTTAGATGGAGAGGCATATTTTTCTGTTAAGAGAAACCCCAAAAAGCCATTTGTTGTGCGTACCGAACGAATAAATGTTAAGGTCCTTGGAACAAAATTTAATGTAAAAGCATACACTGGCGATGAAAACACTGTGACAACCCTGACCAGTGGAAAAGTAGAAGTTAACACTCTAACAAATCAGGTTGCAATATTGAAGCCAAATGAACAGCTTATTCTCAACAATAAAACATCTCAAAAAAACACAAAAAGGGTATCTGTCGAAGAGACAACTGCCTGGATGAGTGGGCAAATGATATTTACCAATACATCGCTCGATGAAATATTACAAACTCTGGAAAGAAAATTTGATGTTGCATTTAAAATTGACAAATTAGAATCCTTAAGCAATAAAAATTGTACAGTAAAGTTTTTGAAAAATGATAGCTTAGAAGACATCCTAAATATACTACAAGAAGTTATCAACGGTTTTTCATATAAGATAGAAAAGAACAAGGTATTTATCAGTATAGATAATTAAAAGTTATATGCACAACATATTCTTGTGTACACTCTTTTTTATACTATTAACAATAGAATCGGGTATAGCACAAAAAACTAAAACAGTATCTTTTGCAAGTGGTAGCGTTACCATTAAAGAGGGAATCAGCCAAATTGAAAAGCAAACAGGTTATAGTATCGCATACGAGCAGTCGGGATTAAATTTATCACAAGTTGTGTCTTTATCTTTAAAAGAAGGAGACATTAATCAAGCATTGCAACAATTACTAAATGACACCCAATATACATTTAAAATTAAAGGTTATCA
>JBAZSY010000061.1:0-3208 GCA_041662185.1 Bacteroidales bacterium | reverse complement strand
AGAAATATTGCAAAGGTGGTTTATATTTTAATATCAATATCTTTGAATTTGCAGTAAAATATCGTGATGCGCAAATTAAAAATATAAAACTGTTGGATATCTCAGAAAATATAGAAGATAGAGTACATAAGTATTAATGCAATATTGTAATTAATATTAAGAAAAAGCAAAGAAACCTAACACCTGCTTCGACCCTATAACGCCCTTTGTCATGGTTTGTGCAGAACAACAATGCACAAACCACGCCAATCCTTCGCTACGCTCAGGAGCGGGCGTTAAGGGTCAAGCCAATGTTAGCTGGACGCCTTCGGCGCTTGGGCAATTTTAAAATAATAAATATTGGAGTTTAATAACATGCAATTTAGTTTTATTAAAACAAAACGACTTGTTATTCGTGAATACTCTGATGAATATTTAGCTCAAGTATTTGACTATAGATCTGATCCGCGCATATACAAAACGTATACAAAAAAGCATGATACAAAAGAAGAATTGGCTGAATATCTAAAAAATAACATTACCGAATTTAATAAAGATAATGGATACTCAGTATTTATTGTATTACTGGAAGATATAGTAATCGGAGAAGTAGCTATAAGCTATTGGGATTATAATAATGAAAAGAATGCTATTGGATATGCTATACGGCCAGAATATCAGAAAAATGGGTATGGGTATGAAGCAGTATTAGCTGTGGTAGAATATATGTTTGAGAAAATGAGTCGAAATAGAATACAGGCAGATGTCGAATATGATAATGCTGCTTCAATAGCATTACTTAAAAAAGTAGGATTTATAGAAGAAGGACTATTAAGGCAAGTTGAGTATAAAAATGGGCAATGGAACGATTCATATTTGTATGCAATTCTTAAAGATGATTGGATACATAAAAGAGATAAAATAGTAGAAAAATGTTAGTATCTATTAGAGTAATAGCAGCTAACAAATGCTTCAACCCTATAACGCCCTTTGTCATGGTTTGTGCAGAACAACAATGCACAAACCACGCCAATCCTTCGCTTCGCTCAGGAACAGGCGTTAAGGGTTAAGCCAATGTTAGGCGGACGCGCTTTGCGCGCATATTATATTGAATATGAGAACAACAATGAATAAAATAGATTTAAATGACGATAAAAATAATAAAAAAATTGCATTAATATTATTAATCATATCTATTGTGTTAATAATTGGTACTGTATTTGATTATTCTTATAAGCTAAAAAATTATTCATTTAATAAAACAATGGGAAAAGTAACACGATTTGAAAAGAAAATTACATATAAGGGTAATAGATATCTTGATTTTGAATACCAGTATGTAGTAGCTGGAATATTATATAAGAATAATACTGTAGGATATGGTGTTGGGGATGCAAATGCTTATGAAGCAGCCTTCGAAAATAGTAATGAGATTATAGTATATTATAATAGAGAAAATCCTCAGGAATCAGTATTAGTAAAGGGAGTATCATTTGTCTATTTAATTCCATTATTATTTTCACTAATTATATTAATTTTCTCTTTAGTTGCATATTTTTCTTCAAAAAGCGAACGAGTAAGAAAAATATGGGAAGAAATGGCTGGATAATATTTGCCAAGCAAAAGCTTTAACTTAATAATTGCTTTACAAATCAGATAAAATGTAAATAACATATTTAGGATCAGAGGAAACGCCTAACAACTGCTTCAACCCTATAACGCCATTTGTCATGGTTTTTGCTAGAAGATGACGCAAAAACCACGCCAATCCTTCGCTTCGCTCAAGAACAGGCGTTAAGGGTTAAGCCAATGTTAGACGGACGCGCTTGCGCGCGCCAAAAGATACATCCTGAAGCGATTATCACTTATGTTTGACAGATGCCTTTAATGCAAGAAATTATTGAGAAAACTAGCTTACATTATATGTAATTTTCTATTTTGAAACATGCTGATATTTTATGAAAAGGTAGTTCGCTTATGAAGTGTTTAATAATTGTATACTCTTACCATCATGGAAATACTGAGAAAATTGCACGTGCAATGGCGGAGGTACTGAGTGCTCCGATAAAGAAACCAAACGAAGTAGATATTAAAGAGCTTAAAGAGTATGAATTGATAGGCTTTGGATCAGGAATATATAGTGAAAAGCATCATGAAGAAATCCTTAATCTTGTTGATAAACTGCCAATAGAAAATAGTAAGAAAGCTTTTATATATTCAACAAGTTCAAATATTGGGCCATTTGAAAAATATCATTTGATACTTAAGGATAAATTAAAGGCAAGAGGTTATGTAATTGTTGGAGAGTTTTCATGTGTAGGTTATAATACAAATAGTTTCTTAAAGATATTGGGTGGACTCAATAGGGATAGACCTAATGTAGAGGACTTAAAACGTGCAAAAACATTTGCTTTAAGCCTTATAAAATAAGCTTATTATAGACATGCTTAAGATTATTACTAGGAAACATAATTTATGAAAGGAATTCGTCTAACAAATGCTTCGACCCTATAACGCTATTGTCACGATTCTTGCGAATCAACGTAAAGTAGGGGTTGCATATTAGAGTGGAGCAAGAATCGCGCCAATTGACGCGTTAAGGGTCAAGCCAATGTTAGGTTGACGCCTTCGGCGCAAAAAGATACATGCTAAATTGTTTATTGCCAATGTTAGGTTGACGCCTTCGGCGTAAGAAATAATAATAGAAAGAGGATAAATTATGTCAGAAAATGAAGTGACAAAAATATTAAAAAAATCTAATGCTTCAATAAAAGTATCAATTTATACAAAACCAAATATAATAAATTTTTATATAGCGAAAGAATTTACTAAATTCATAAACGAACAAAATAGTAAATGGGAAGCAGAAAAATCAAACAATAGTCAATGGAATCAAGTACTTCTTGAATTCAAATCCCTCAAGAACGCATGGGAAGCAATATTAACAATGGAGAAAGTGGATGAAAATATTCTAAGAACAAAGATGGAAGCTATAAATAAATTGACGCTAGAAAAACCTTTATTTATTTATAACGCAAAAGCAGTAGCTTACTTAAATAACCTTAGTAAACAAGTTGAAAATTGGAGTGATCAAATAATTAGACAATTTATTCAACCAGATTCAATAAACATTTTTCGACAAGATTTTAGAATAACTATATATTATTATAATATATTAAATATTGTAAAAAATGAAGATAATGAAATTAATGAAACAATTCAATTAAAT
>JBAZSY010000060.1:0-3286 GCA_041662185.1 Bacteroidales bacterium | reverse complement strand
CTTCATTTTTTTCCTCCATTCTTGCCTAATAAAAATAGCAAACGAAATTGTTTGCCAATGATAATAAACTTAGGCAATTTATTATCATTATCTTATAACACATAAGGAGGGCTAAAAAAGAGAGATTTTGTTTGGCCAGTTCTCTCAAACTGGTTGGGTGGAATCTGTGACACTCCTTGGGGCTTGCCCCAAGGCTTCTGCTTAGTTTTCTAAGCATTCTTTTTCTTGCTTCAACGATGGTTCTAACGAACCATCTCCACAAGCGTAAATTCCTGACTGTCCATCAGTATTATTATTTTGCCAATTCATCACCGCCGCAAGCGGACGGTGTTTTCTTGGCATCTTTCTATAATATGCAGACCTGCCTCTGCACATTTAGCAATACTTTCTTTTATTTCAGCATCATCATAGTTAACAAAAGTTTTAACAAATCTTTAGGCATAGGGACTATAAACTCCCATGTATGAAATATTAATAGCAGCATTATAATCTGCATCTATTAATAATCCACAACTACATTGATAAATTTCTGCTTTACGATTCTTTTTATCAATATGTCCACAGGAACTACATTTTTGAGATGTAAATGCAGGATTTATTTTTGTAAATAAAATGCCTTCTTCTTCACATCTTCTTGATAGCTTATTCAAAACCTTTGGATAAGACCATCGCTGTAGTTTAATATTGAATGTTTTGAGAATTCTTTTTTTTGATTTATATTTAACATTATGTAAATCTTCAACTATAATCTCTTTAATATTAAAGAGATTTATTTTATTAATTGTCTGATTTATTAGATTATTTCTTTCAATTATTGCCTTGTCAAATGCTTTAGAACCTTGTTTTTTGTTAGATATTTTAGTATAAATTCTTTCTAATCCTGCATCATATTTATTATTTTCAGAATCAATAAGTAATTTTTTATAACCAATATCATAACCTATAACTTTACCCTGTTGTTTTTTGATAGGTTCTTTTTTTTCAAAATATAGATCAATAAAATAACTACAATTTATCCTCCTTAATTTAATTGAATTTTTTAATTTCCAATTTTCAAATTTTAAAAAATGTTTATGTTTTTTAGAAGGTAAACAAAGATTAATTTTTTTTCCTATAAAAGTTAATTTAACCCAAATATCATATGAATTATTATCAAATTGAATATTTATAAATCGGGAATCAAATTCAATAGTATCAGCTTTATAAATAGGCATTATTTTTTTCTTTTTTCTTCGCTGACTTTTAACTACTTGTAAAGCTTGTTTGCCTAAATTCTGTAACATTCTTGCTGATAACCAGGTTTCTACTTTAAAATCAATAAAATTAGAATTAAATTTTTTTTGTTCCCATAATATAGGAATATAACAATTAATAACTCTTTTAGACTCACAAATAATAGAATCTAAGGTTTGAAGCTTCACCTTATTAGCATAATTTATAATAATTGGTGTTTTTCTTATCATTTTCCAATTCTTTTATTATTTTTTCTGTTTGTCTTTTTGACCTTCTTTGCCCATAAATTCTTGCACAAAAAGAAGTAATTATTGAAATAAAATCCTGGATTAAATCTTCTTTCTCATTCTGTGGAGGATTAATTATAATTAAATCACAACCAATATGTTTACATAAAATTTTAATATAATTCAAACCAAATCTTGTTAATCTATCTTGATGCTCAACAATAAGTTTTGTCACTTTCCTCTCTTCTAAAATTAGTTCAAGTTGTTTTCTATTATCATTTAATCCTGAGCCAACTTCTTTAATTATCTTATCAATTTGCCATCCTTTAGCATTACAATAATCAATCAATCTTTTTGCTTGATTATTTAAATTGCTTCTATTTTCTGATGAAGAAACCCTACTATATATAACTATATAAGCAGGTTTAACTTTTTCATTATTTTCCTCTTCTACAACAAGAATAGTGCCTGTTGGAAGGACTTTAGTTTTAATCTTTCCCTCTTTCGCCATTCTATATGCAGTCATATAACATATAGAATTTTCTTTTGCATATTTACTTAATTTTTTCATAGTTATATATTTATACATTTTTATATCTTTGTCAATAGTTTATTTAAAGTTATTTTATACATATCAGGTGGAAGACATATTCTACATTTGTTATTATCAAATATATAGACTATAGTTTCTGAGTAATCACCTGGAACTAGTCTACTTATATCAACATTATCAGGTCCATATATATGAATAGTATAAAAAAGCAGACTACTCATCTTTTCTGGTAGTATCATTCGATATCTGCTGAATAATAGCGTTTGGACTTACTTTTGTTTTTGGTTTCTGGTAGGCACTTTCTGGAGCGGGCTTTACTATACTCTTTTTAGCTATGGTGGGAACATCAGAAGGATTCTTCTGATTCTTCTGATTCTTCTGTCCTAAAGAAGAATCCTTCTTTAGGACAGATGATTTCGGTTTTTCAACCAATGCTGTTGTTTGTACATATTCAGTTGCAATCTCTACAACTGAAGTCATACCTTCTAAAAGTTCTTTGTCTTTACTAAGAGTTTCTATACTTTTATGAGTAACTCTTAGAGGTGGTTTTTTACTATAAAATATTACAAAATTCATTTTACTCCTCCCATCCTTCTTTAGCAGACATCCATTCTTCTATATCACGTTGATTAACAACCATGACACGAGATTTGTTGTATATCTGCTGAACATTCTCAAGTCTAATAGGTATGGATAATTCTTTATCATGCCTTATAAACTCTCTAAGTGCACAGGTTATATCAAATACATCACTTAACCTATTTTCCTTTAAAAAATCTATGAAACTTGAAGTCTCAATTAGCTTTCCAGATTCTAGTATATCTAGTAATCTAGAGTCCAGGTCATACCCTAAATCTATGGTATTAGAATTAAAATAATCTACTATTTCATTCTGTATTTTATCTGGTACACCTATAAATATAGATGTCTGTCCTACAAAATCATCAGATAATATAATATCATTGTCTCCTCCGAATTTATCTTTATACTTTTCTAAAATAAATAATAACTTATTTAGCTTCATTTTTACCTCTTTTTAATAGTAAAGCATAGTTAAATATAAGTCTATAATAATATTTATATCATTACTACCTCTTGACAAATCCTTTATTATTCTATATATTATCCTACATATTATGCTATAGGAGGCATTATGACAAAAGAAGAATTAGGAAAAAGAATTGCAAAAGAACTTGAAATTACTCAGAAAAAAGCAGCAATGTTTTTTGACGTTCTGTTTGATTCAGCTAAGGAAAGCATTAAAGAAAACGGA
>JBAZSY010000059.1:0-3334 GCA_041662185.1 Bacteroidales bacterium | reverse complement strand
TTTTGGAGATGAATTTGGTTTTAAATTTATTCAAAGAATAAGACCAGGTGAATTGTTGATTTGCTTTGGTGTAAAGATTAAAAAAAATCAATATAAATTTTATCAAATAAATTTGATTTATAATTTTAATAGAAAGAGAATTAGAAATCATTCTCATATTTATGAATTTAATAATTAATAACTAAAATCTATGTGGTTATTTAAAAAAAGGAATGATTTAAGTACATCTGAGGGAATAATTAAAGATATTGAAAAAAGAGCAAGAAGTTTAAATGATAGGCAGTTATTTTTGGATTTAAAAGAAAAACAATATAATTTAAAATTGGAAAATGATATTAATGAAAGAGTATTGGAGTATCGTGAAAGGAATGCCGAGTTAAAAATTCAATTAGCGATTGCTGAAGAAAAGGTTATGAGGTATGCAGTTGACCTTTCGTCCGCCAAAGAATCGGTAAATAATTTATTACAGCTTTACGTACGGTTAGTTGAAGATATAAAAAGAAATGAATATGTTAAAAATAATAATCAAGGGGAGAATTCCCAGTCTCAAGAACTCAAAAATGGTAATTTGTAGATCTAATAAGCCGATGTTGTTACCGTCAGAGAATTATAGGGTGTGGCATGAAGAACAGAGTTGGTTAATAAAAAGCAGTGTTCCCGTTAAGCCAATTGAGAGATGTGAAATAGAAATGAGTTTTTATGCTCCAGATAAGAGAAGTGCTGACCTAGACAATAAGGCTGGAAGTTTGCTTGATTTGTTTAGGGATAATAAAATTATTGTTGATGATAATTGGTTTGTGTGTAGAGACTTACATTTAGTTTTTTGCGGAGTAGATAAATTAAATCCAAGGTGTGAAGTGGTTATTAAAGAAATTAGTTATGAATAAAAATTCAGATATAAAATTTAAGAATTTAGTGTATAATAAGGATGACGATAAATTAAAATGTTTAGAGTGTGGAAAGTGGTATGTCCATTTAGGCACTCATGTTTGGCGTGCTCATGGAATTTCTACTAGGGATTATAAGATTAAGTTTGGCTTGAACGTTAAACAGGGTCTTATTTCTGATAAGATGAAGGATCTTAAAAGAAAACAGGCTTTTAAATATAAGACATATGAGAATAATCTAGTTAAATTAGGTATAGGTACTAGGTTTAAGAAGGGAGAGCATAGGGTTGGTAAGTATAAGCGCAGCATGCAAACGATGGAAACTATTAAGGTGTTAAATAAATTAAGAAAAACAACATGAAAGAACTAATTCCATTTAATTATAATGCTGAAATTTGTATTGTAGAGGAATATAAGCAAGAAGATGTCGCTAGTTGGGAAGAGTTAGTCTCGTTTGGTATGGTCAATAGAGAAAAGAAGGATATATCGTGCTGGACGTTAGGATGCTTGGCTTTATTGGTTGATAAATATTACTTAGTTGATAAATTAGGAGAAGATGCTACAACTAAGGATAAATTATCATTTTTTAGCAAAAAAAATCCTAGTGCTAAAGTCTTATGGGCGATAGAAATAGGAATGGATCCAAGAACAATTAAGAATTATGCTTATGCTGTTAAGAGTTATTTAAATATCTGCAAGACAAGTATTGAAAAGATGGATATCAAGAATTTGCCGGAAAAACCTTTTAAGTCGTTATCTTTTACTCACCTAATAGTTGCTGCGTGTTTAGATGATAAGGATAAAGTAAAAGTATTGCAGGAAGATGAAGATAATAACTGGACAATTGCTAAATTAAAAGAAGCTATATTAAAATATACAATTAAAGATAAAAAGATACTTGATCAGATTGAGGCTGGAGAGAAAGTTAAGTTTTCTATGGGAGAATACGTAAAAGTTGATGAAGAAAGAAAGGTGATATGGGTTCACAGAAACTTCGCTTCATACAAGATAATGTTTATTTAGTTGTAAATTTATTTATTTCGTGGTATAATAGAAGTGCTTAATATTATGAAACAAGGGATGTTTTCCTTGTTTTTGTTTATATGGAAAGAGAAAGAGTTACATTAAAACAAATAAGATTTATGAAAGCCTTGCCAACTGCCAAGAGCTATACTGATGCTGCTAGACAAGCTGGATATAAAGGATCAGGAACTGAAGTGCTTGATCGTGTTACTACCAAAGAAGGCTTTAAAGAATGCTTAATAGAAGTCGGGCTTGATTATGATGCTTTGGCTCGTTTTTATGCTGAAATAATTAAGACTGGAAAGAATCTTGAGAAATTGAAAGCTATGGAATTACTTCACAAGATACGAGGAGATTTTGCTCCAACAGAAATTAAGACTACAGAGAATTTTGAAGATTATATAACTAAACAGATTAAAGTTGTTGAGGATAAATTCAGTAATCAGGAAGAGAAATAATTTTTATGCAAGAAGAAATCTATGAAAAATTACGCAATGATCCGCGTATCTACTTATCGTCTTTTTGTAAGATAAAAGATAAAAAGGGTAGTTTGGTTCCGTTTGTAGTAAATGAATTACAGAATGATTTATATAAACAAATTGATGAAAATAAAAGAATAATGATCTGCAAGGCAAGGCAAATGGGGTGTAGTGTAGGCATGGCTGGATATTTATATCATAAAACAATCACCGGTCAGGGTATTAATACTGTTATTATTAGTTATAAGAAGGAGGAAGCATCTGCTCTTTTGGAGATAATTAAGCTTCTTTGGGAATCAACTCCTGAGAAATTTAGGCCTGAAGTAAAGTATAATACTAGATACGAAATGAGTTTTCCTCGTTTGCATAGCAAAATTACTGTTTTACCTTCTAAGGTTACTTCTGGTCGTGGACGTACAATTAATAATTTACTTATTACTGAGTTGGCTTTTTGGGATAGTGCAGAAAAAGTTTTTGCAGGGTTATCTCAGTGCGTTCCTAATGATGGTAGAATAATAATTGAAACAACTCCAAATGGTATAGGTAATCTTTATTATAGGATGTGGGTTGATCCAGATAATGGATTTAAGAAACTTAAATATTCATGGGATTGGACGTATACCGCTGAAGAAATGGAGCAAAGAAGGAAAGAGTTAGGTGAGCGTATGTGGCAACAAGAATATGGACTGGAGTTTTTAACTTCTGGTCGGTCGGTATTTGATGCTGAAATAGTGAATGGACATCGTAAAAATGTTTTAAATAGCGGATATTTGGTAGTTGATAAGATGAAGATTTATAAGCCTCCTGTCCCTGGTCATAAGTATGTTTTATCTTGTGATCCTTCAGGTGGAATTACTGGAGGAGATTATACTTCAATAATAGTTATGGATAGGAATGATAGTGAAGAAGTTGTGTTTTCGCGTTCATTAAGTAGTCCTGAAAATA
>JBAZSY010000058.1:0-3411 GCA_041662185.1 Bacteroidales bacterium | reverse complement strand
GTAAAATAAAGGCCATATTTGAAGGTTAATTGGAGCAAACAAGTGAAATTAAATCAAGTATAAATTAAAAAAGAGTTGATATAATCCCAGAAAGACTTGCTTTAATCTCAGAAATAAAACATTATCTTTGACCCATAAAACTAATAACTCATGAAACAAGTATTTGAATTTTTAAATGAATGTGGTGTTTTCTATATCGCCACTATTGATGGTGATCAACTTCGAGTTCGTCCTTTTGGTGCTATTAATATTTTTGAAGACAAACTTTATATTCAAACTGGTAAGGTAAAGTGTGTTTCAAAACAAATTGCAAAAAACCCTAAAGTTGAGATTTCTTCAATGAAGGGTCGTGATAAATGGATAAGAGTTCAAGCTGTTTTGGTGGAAGATGATAGGGTTGAAGCAAGAGAAAGTATGCTTGATAAATATCCTCAATTAAAGTCAATGTATTCTGTAAATGATGGCAATACTCAAGTTTTCTATTTAAAAGATGTTGTTGCAACAATATCTTCTTTTACTGAACCTCCTATTGTAATCAAATTCTAAAAAATAGCTTTGTGAGATTTATTTTGCAAATATCATCTACATTACAAATGGAATAAGGCGTCTTGTCCTGAGAAAAAGTTGATAGTTTTACAAAGCATAAATATTTTTCTACCAAAAACACTTGCATTCTCATTCAAGATTGATTATCTTTGCATTAAGAAAATCCGAAAACCAAATCCCCAAAAGAACATAACAAATTATGATGTGCATCTAAACACCCATTAGATGTGCATCTAATTGAGTCTTAGATGTACATCTAACGACCCCAATAACGCCATAATTACACCCTAAAAATAGCGTTATTCAACTCAAATATGGCGTTATTGAACCCTAAAAATGGAGTCTTTATAGTATGATAACGCCATCTTTTAAATTAATTATAGCCATGTCTCCTATTCAATCAAAGCCTTTCCTAATAAAATAATCTCAAGAAATAATATTTATTCTTAGTGTGCTTCAAGCCAATTTGTGCCGGTGTTGGAATCAACTTCTATTGGTACGTTGTTTAGGGGTAGGGCTTCTTTCATTTCTTTTTCTACTATTGTTCTTACTTTTTCAAGCTCTGGTTTATATACATCAAAGACTAATTCATCATGTACTTGTAGTATCATTTTGGATTTTAGGTTTGATTCCATTAGTTTCTTGTGAATTGATATCATTGCTTTCTTAATCATATCGGCAGATGTTCCTTGAATCGGCATATTAACTGCGTTTCTTTGGGCAAAGTTTCTTAAGCTAGCGTTCTTGGAATTGATTTCATAAAGGTATCTTCTTCTCTTGCATAGAGTTTCAACATAGCCTTTTTCTTGTGCTTGAACAATACTTTCTTCTATAAAAGTTTTGATTTGAGGGTATTGATTAAAGTATTCATCAATTAGGTTTTGAGCTTCTTTTCGTGGTATTCCTAACTGTTCTGATAATCCAAAGGCTGAAATTCCATAAATTAATCCGAAATTAACGCTTTTGGCATTTCGTCTCATGTCCTTGGAAACCTCATCTAAAGACACTTTATATATCTTTGCCGCAGTTGCTAAGTGAATATCTATTCCATTATTAAAGGCTTCACACATGTGTTTGTCCTGACTTAGCGATGCAATTATTCTTAATTCTATTTGAGAATAATCGGAAGCTAAAAGTATATAATCATCGTTTCTTGGAACAAATGCTTTACGAATTTCTTTCCCAAGTTGGGTTCTTATTGGTATGTTTTGAAGGTTAGGATTGGTTGAAGAGAGCCTTCCGGTTGAAGTTGTTGACTGATTATATGAGGTATGGATTCTATTAGTTGTTTTATTTACAAGCAAAGGAAGTGCATCAACATAAGTTCCTTTAAGTTTAGTAAGGGAGCGATAATCTAAGATAAGGGGAACAATAGGGTGCTTATCAACTAATTTTGCTAAAACATCTTCTGCTGTTGAGAATTGTTTTGAGCCTGCTGTGGTCTTAGCTTTCTCAACTATTTGTAGCTTTTTAAAAAGAATATCACCTAATTGTTTTGGAGATGAGATATTAAACTCTTCGCCTGCCAACTCATATATCTTTGTTTCTAATTCCTGTTTTGTTTCTTGTAATTGCTTGGAAAAAGCGTTTAACTCTTCAATATTTATGCTTACTCCTTCCCTTTCCATTGATAAAAGAACATCAACCAAAGGCATTTCAATATTTTCAAACAAGTTAATTAAATCATATTCTCTTAGCTTTTCTTCAAAAATTGGTTTCAATTGAAGACAAATATCCGCATCTTCAACAGCATATTCCTTTAATAAGTTCTTATCTAAAGTCTTTGGATTAATCTTTCCTCCCTTAGGTATCTTACCTACAACCTTTTCAAAAGGCACCATTTCATAACCTAAATACGAATTGGCAAGGACATCTAATTTATGTCTTGACTCCGCATCTATAAGATAATGTGCAAGTATTGTATCAAAACATTTCCCCTTAACCTCAATTGAATAGTTTAATAATACATTCTTATCAAACTTCATATTATGACCAATCTTTAGAATAGTCTCATCTTCAAAGACTTCTTTTAATAGATTTAATTTCTGGTCTGCTTCCTCTTTTATTTGAGAAATAGTAACAAAATATCCTTTATGTTCTTCAAAAGAAAAAGAAATGCCAATAAGATTACAGTCTATTTCCAGTCCTGTTGTTTCAGTATCAAAACAAACAAATCCCTTTTCCTTAATTTGAGATATTAATTCTTTTATTGCTGGCTCGTCATCTGCAAAACGATAATCATGCTCAACATTATCAATTGTTTTAAAGTTTGACTGAGAAAATAAATCAACTCCCGTTGCAGAAACAGTATTACCAAAAAGGTCAAACTGCATTTCATTACTTGAAGTATTAGTTTTTTGGTTATTAAACATGGCTTCAGTTGCATCAGCATAGCCTGCTATTTGAGCAAATTCTCCAAAGAAACGTTTTTCAAATGTCTTAAATTCCAACTCAGAAAACAATTGTTTACAATGCTCAAAGTCTGGTTGTTCCATATGAAGAGAGGCTTCATTAAACTCAATAGGAACATCTAATATAATCGTTGCAAGCTGTTTTGAAAGTATAGCCTTATCCTTATTTTCTTCAATTGCCTTACGAATTGAATTGCTTTCTATCTTATCTGTGTTTGCAAGTATTTCTTCAATTGAGTCAAATTGTTGCATTAATTGCTTTGCTTTCTTCTCTCCTATTGAAGGAACACCAGGAATATTATCTGAACTATCGCCCCAAAGACCAAGAATATCTATCACTTGTTCGGGACGTTTTATTTCAAATCTCTCTAAAACTTCTTTAACTCCCCATAATACTTCTTTACTTCCCATTCTTGGAAGCTTTAACATAAGAATATTTTCTTTTACCATTTAA
>JBAZSY010000057.1:1319-3462 GCA_041662185.1 Bacteroidales bacterium | reverse complement strand
TAACAGGGTGTGCTGTGCGCCATTAAACTGCCTTTATCCTTCAATAACCCTTTTAAGAACACAAGGTCAACCACTGGATCCTGCAAGTGCTCAAGCAGGTTATTACTCATTATACCATCAAACTTATAATTACATAATAAACTCTTGTCTTTTATAATATTAGGTAAAGGATTAGGCAGGAACGGTTCGTAGCCTAAAATGTTCCAATTCTGCTTTCTAAGATCAGCCACTGTTGTGCTAGTGTTTCCACAACCAAAATTAAGATATAACCCTTCTTTCTTTGGCGCTAACGACATAAATGTTCTAGTCTCATTAACGACTGAATTTTCTTCTTTATATACTGTATCACAGAACAAATATGCTTTTTTTATAGTGTCGACTGTTCCATTAATCATTTCTATTGTTCCAAAAATTACCCCACAAGTTGGACACTTATATCTTTTCAAAGGAACATGGTTAAGAAAGCATTTTGAGCTAAATACTTGGCATTGCGAAAGATCTAATGCTGATCCACAAATTTTACAGTTTTTCATTTTTTTGGCCTGTTATATTTAAGCTAACATTAATAGCTTTCTCCCAGAATCATTCCTTGAGTTATCTCTATAAATACCAAAAAAATAGTTATCAATACTAAAACATATAATTATGAGTTCATTTAGTCTATCGGTAGGTCCGGCTGTTGGTGAAACGGTTTATATTAAAAGTTTATTAGACCAATGGAAAGGTGTGTTTGACGTAATCAACATATCATTTTATAAACCATTTGTTATACAATATCGTGGCACACACGCACAACAATACTGGAAATTTATAAACGAATATGGTAAGTTGTTTTTTTCAGACCCGTTATATAATTTTGTAGAGCAACAATATCAATTTATGTTTGCAGAAGATATTATATCAAAATATAAATTACAACCATTAGTTAGGAATTATACTAATATATTGTGCCACCCAACTTATAAACACGGGTTTACAGATTATGTTGTATTAACAACTAAATTACGACTTATTCCAAGATCTTTTTATAATCAGATTAAAGATAAATTATTTGGCGCTATAAAAAATCTATCAAAAAAATACAAAATAATGATCGTGGGAGAAAGAGAAATAGAATACAATGAAGAGTATGCCGCCCATGGTACAGACCAGATTTATTCAATATACAAGGATATCATATCTAATATACCTAAAGAAAAAATAATTGATATGACTATTCCGGGTATGGGAATAACTGTTCCAAGTGTAGAACAAATTCAAAAAGATTGTAATTTGTTTAGAGATTCAAAGTTTACAATTGTTTTGGGGTTTGGCGGGCATTTTTGTTTGTCCTCGGCTACTTCAAATGTTATGTGTTTTAATATGTTGAATTGTATTAGTTCTATTGGAAATTGGTTTGATGATACTATTCACCCCACACTATTCATAACCAAAGTGTTTGATGATTTTATATCCGAAATAAACAAACGAGCAATATAAAAATTTTAGATTAATTAAAGGGAAAAATGTTTTTTATCTGTAAAATATGTAAGTCAGAAATAGAGCTTGATAAATGTCATATTCACAAGTCTGCCTGTATAATTAATAAATGTGAATTAATTAGATATGAATGCCCTATATGCGGTGTGATATTTGGCACATTAAATATGATTAATGGAACTGTTGAATATATTAAAAAAGCGTATGAGTTTTGTGATACTGTCTGGAAAGAAGGCGACGGAGCACGTTTTGAATTGCCTACTTTTATGTCTTTAAAACCATCAAAAGAAAAAGAATATCTTAATTTTGGTGCTGGTAATTCTTCCTCTACAATTAAGACCCTAACTGAACAAGGTTATAAAGTTTGGGGCTATGAGCCTTATTTACCAACGGCATTGCCAAACATTATACGTTCAAAAGAAGAATTAGCAAAGAGAAAGTTCGACGGGATTATCAGCTCTAATTTGATTGAGCATCTACAAGATCCAGTTCAAGATTTAATATTCATGAAGAGTCTGTTGAAGGATAAAACCTCTCAAATGGCCCACGCTACTGCTTGTTATGAACTGCGCTACGAATTTAGTCTATATCATTTATATTTCTTCTTGGGCAAATCAGTAGAATATATGTCTAAAAATGCAGGATTAAGCGCTGTTAAAACTAT
>JBAZSY010000057.1:0-1309 GCA_041662185.1 Bacteroidales bacterium | reverse complement strand
GGGTGAATTTATTAGCTATTTATACTCACAGATTTAGTTTTGTTTGTAGCAGAACATCTTAATCTTTGGGTAATGTGATATTATAAGGCAGGTTATTTGTTCCCACTATTTTAGTGGTTTTATTGCTTTGCTCAATAATATTAATTACTTCGCTGTCAATTTTATCTATTATATCACTTCTCTCAACATTAAGATCGCAAGCTCTTTTAAATGTGAGCCAAAGTTTTTCTGCGCCCTCTTCTGAAGAAAAATACTTACATTTAAACTCTTCAAAACTCATTCTTCTCATTTCATAAAGATCATCTTGGTTAATATACATTTTGGTACAAGATGTGATTAATTGGTCTATTAGATTTCCAAGTGTTGTCATATTATATTCCTTTGATTAATTTTTTAGCAGGAACTCCAATATAAGTGCCACTTTCGGTAATATCCCGCACAACGACGGCTCCAGCCCCTATAACTACATTACTAGTGATGCTAAGTTTATCTATGATTGCCGAATTCGTTCCCATATATACAGAGTCACCCATATGTACCGTGCCGCTTATATGAACCCCTGGTGCGGTTGTAATAAAATCTCCTAATGTAGCTTCGTGTCCTATTGTGGTGGCCCAATTTAACTGCGTCCATTTTCCTAAAATAACCCCGTTAGATATAAAACAAAAAGCACACACTATACTTCCCCGCCCTATTATGACGCCAGGAGATATTATTGCTGAGGGGTGGACCAGCATTACAAACTCTGCCCCGGAAGCAACCAATCGTTCTGTAATGGGTTTGCGTATTTTGGGGGAAGCGATAGCCACCACAGCTAAATGCTTATTAATATCAAAATAATCTTCATTGCGCACGGGTATGTTATAAACTGTAGAACCAATATTGTTGATATCCAAACAGGCGTCGACTTTATAACCAAGTTCTGTGGCTAAAAAAATCATTTCCTGAGCAAATCCGCCAGCACCAAAAATACATATAGATTTATTCATATCTCCCCACATACTAAATATATTGTTTTAACATATCCGTAATATATCTTTCGTTGTCTCCATTATCTATAATCACATTTGCAGAATAATTTATCTTATCCTCAAATAGTTTGTGCAACCAAAACTTCCCAGGTTTATTAGGTGTTAAATTACAAAGACCTATCATATTATTTTTTCTATTAAAGAAATTATCTTGAATCATTGAAAAAGTGAATACTCCAGATGCTGGGCCAATTATAGTATCACAAAAGGTACTAAGGAAGGCATTTTCATTAAGATCAAACACTCCGTTCTTTTTTATTATATCGGATGAAAACATA
>JBAZSY010000056.1:0-3561 GCA_041662185.1 Bacteroidales bacterium | reverse complement strand
ATTGGTAATCGATCTTCCTTTAAGCCTTCTAAGTGCATTTCAATAGCAATATACATATTTTGTTCTGTTTCTTCAGGAGTTTTACCGGTTGCAATACAGCCGGGTAAATCTGGTGAATAGGCAGAATAGTTTTCATTTGCTTTCTCTATTATGATTAAAAAACGGTGCATCTAATAGTACCTTCATTAATTCCTTTACGATGAATATTCACAAATACCTACAACCTAAATTCACATCGTGGGGTCGGAACAAGCTTTTTCGAATACTTTGAAAAAGCACAATGTTGCTATTTAATTAAAATATTTAGATTAATTTTGTAACGTGAAAAGGGATTGTTAATCAGTATCAGTTAACGTAAAACCAAGTAAATTAGATAAATGATATTTAACTTTTTGTAAAACAAAACTGTCAACTGGTCCTATTCTTTTAATTAATCTCTCTACTGAAACGGATCGAATATCTTCTGTTTTAATAAAACTCACGCTTGGCAAGAAGTCATACTGAATTTCTACATGAGAGCTAATCCCTTTATTTTTGCTTGTAATAGGTAAAACAATTACCAGTTCTGCTAAACTTTGGTTCAATAGATCAACAGAAATAATCAAAGCAGGACGAATACCTGATTGTTTATGTCCAAGAGTTGGATCTAAATTAATTAACCAAATATCTCCTCGGTTAATTAATCTCAACGCCATTAATCTAAACCATCAGCTAGAGTTGAATCCCACATCTTACGTTCATTCTTTTCTTCATCCCATGATTCTTTATTCTCTTTAAGTCGTAAAAAAGATAGATTCAACTCCTGGAAATATTGTATTTTTTTATACTGCTTGATAGCAAGATCAATAATATTTTGCATATTTTTATTCTGTTTATCAGCTAAATCTTTAATTTCATTATAAGTCTGTCGGTTTACCCTTACGGTTGTGGATTCATTCATAAGTTACCTTCTTTTTATTAATCTACTTACTAGTCTACAATAC
Source organism: Bacteroidales bacterium (assembly GCA_041662185.1). Lineage (GTDB taxonomy): Bacteria > Bacteroidota > Bacteroidia > Bacteroidales > P3 > UBA10566. Next base: position 2,578 of record JBAZSY010000056.1, on the reverse strand, counting down.
AATTAACAAAAAGCAAGAATTTTCCTTGATTTCTTACTTGTTGCACTCATTTTTCGAATTACTGCCATCATTATCTCCTTATTCTCTTATAGTCAAAACCCTATATGAGATTTTTCAAAATTCAATCGAATTCACCTCGCAAAGTTGGTTATTTGAAAGTTTATTAAAGTACGGAATCAAGTTACTAATTATTGGCAAAAGGGGTTAAGTTTTAAACATAGAAGGAATCTATCAGTTTTTAGTCAAGAACTTTAATAATATATTGTAAAGGCTATTGGTTGATACATTAATTTTAATTAGATCCTCTCTACTAATAAATGCATTCGGAAGAAGAACATAATCAGATGGATACCTTGAGTCAATGTAAATTACACTCAGTATAACTAATTCTGGTTCACAACTTGAAAGCTGACTCTTGATATTTTCAGGTAAAAGATAGAAAAGTCTTTGAAGATCATGTATTTTTGGTGGCAGAATATCGTTTTAAACTAAAATTGCTTTGAAAAGTTATTCAATGGCTTGTTGGCAATGAAATGCAAAAATAAGCTCCATTTCATCATCATCAAAGATTAAATCCTTTACTTTGAAATCACTTTTAGCAAATTTTAGCCAAGCTTTAGTTGTTTCTTTCATAGGAGATAAAAACCCTTTTTATCAATATCTTTTAAAAATAGAGATCCCTTTTTGATTAAGTACATCCACTCATCTTTTGTGTAAACAAGAAGGTTTACTGCTATATGCTTTCTTAAGGGATTTAACAATTTAGAAATTCTAATAGTTCTTTCTAATCTTTCCCGATAAGTACCATTGACTCCTTTTTCCTTCAGAATTACAACCAAATCAATATCACTATCCTCATGAAAATCATCATTTGCATAACTTCCAAAAAGGATGATATGATTAATTGATGGTTCAGTGCTTAAACAAGATTTGATTTCAGCCTTGATGGTTTTTAAAGCTAACATTGTTTCCTTTTTAAATAAAACAATAGATTTTATTAGTTTACTTTAGGAAGGATTCAAAAGCAAACTGGATCGATAAATGAGATACTATGGAAGAATATTTCACAAATACCTACAATTAAATTCACATGGGAGATGTGGCACGTTGCTATTCTTTGAGCTGTCCGGTTCTATATTGTAGTACCCATCTAGCTCCAATATCTTAGTATTAAATTTAAAACAAATCACTATGAGATCCAGTTCTCGTAAGAGTCAATGTCATAATATCTTTCTCAATTTTATAAATAAGCAACCAATCTGGAGTAATGTGACATTCACGATGTCCACCCTATTCACCGGATAGGGAATGATCCATCAATTTTTCAGAGAGTGGTTTTTCATTAATTAATAAATCCAAACTTTTTTCAAAAAGTTTAATATCAAAACCCCGTTTAATAATGGCTTTAAAATCTTTTTTAAACCTACTCGAATACCTAATCTTAAGCATCTAGATCTTCGATTAATGATTCTATGGAATCGAAAGTTCTACTAATATTGCAGTTATGATTAACATCATCTATTGCATTTATTGTTGTTGCATTAGGTTTTTCAATGCGAAGTTCAAACGGAATCCCACCATATCGAATAGCAGATCGAAGAAACAAAGTTAAAGCAGTAGACATAGTAAGTCCTAGTTCGGAAAAAATAGTCTCGGATTTTTGTTTCAATTCTTCATCGATACGGATACTAACATTTGTTGTTTTAGACATAAATAATATCTCCTTATTGTTCTCAGATTGTAATACAATGAACATTCATTGTCAATACAATGTAGAAAAAGGTATTACTTAGCATTCATTATTTTAAAAACTAACCTATTATTCATGAGGGAATTACGGACATTGTATTTTTGTAAATCAAAATTCAATCGTATTCACCTCTTGTTTTCACAAGAAGATGCTATAAAGTCGTTTGCTATAGATAACTCTACGAATTTCAACATTATTGATATTAACCGTATAAAAAATCAAATAATGATCAACGATCAGATACCTATATTCACTTTCAAATTTTTCTTTGATTAAATATTTCTTGCCTGAATTTGGAAAATACTGTAAATTAGAGATGGATTCATCGAGTTTTATCGTAAGATCTTGAGCAGCTTTAGGAGATTTAAGCTCTAATGTTATATAGTCAAAAATCTCAAGCAAATCATAAAAAGCTAACGGTAGATAAGCAATAATAAACTTAATTTTAATCAAGCTTTTGTTTAATTTTCTCAAATACCTCGCTATGAGTGTACCGTTTTGTAGTTTCTTCAGCTTCTATATCAGCTTCATGCAGTTTAAAATTGATTTCAGAGAAAACCTGCATCTTTTCGTATTCCTCTATACTCATAACAACCATATCACCATATCCGTTCTTTGTTAGAAAAACTGGTTCATTTGTTTCGTGGACAAGTTTTGATATTTCAGCAAAATTATTCCTCAAATCGGATACTGGTCTTATCTTTGGCATCTATTTCTCCTTTTAATAATTTATCACAATCTTATCATAAAAGTGATATATTACAATAGATCTCATACAGCTACAAGTAAAGCGTTAAAGTGTTCTTCAGGAACAGTCATATTATCTTC
>JBAZSY010000055.1:0-3774 GCA_041662185.1 Bacteroidales bacterium | reverse complement strand
AGCAATCGGGAGTACCTAATGCATGGCAGATTAAAAATGCGGTGGTAAGCGTTACGAATTATGCGCACACCCTTTTTAGCGATAAGTCGCTTTTTTGGACAGATAATTAACTTAAATGCTCTGACCACACAAGCAGAATAAAGCATTGATTCTACTCCCATATATGCTATTCTTGTACCATTTGCATAGCATTAGAATAAGAACTTAAAATTAAAGGGTGTACTGTCTATTTTTATTATTATATCCGACCTCAACACTATAGGACATTAACTCTTGAAAATATATGACGTGGATTAGAGTAGACTCTTATATTAACTTTTTCCATTGTTTCCGGTGTACCACTTCGAAGTTTACAGTTTATAGTTCGACAAGCTCACTATTATAGTTCGACAAGCTCACTATTATAGTTCGACAAGCTCACTATGAATCGTTAAGAAGTTTATCGTATTTATCTTTTAATTTAAGTAGTTCTCCTTTATCTAAGTTATCAACGTTAACGTTAACAGATGTTGATTGTTTACGTTCAATGAGATTACCAGATAATTTGAGTAATAATTCTGATGCTCTTATGCTATCACTTGCAGTTGCTTTTATACCCGCTCCTTTTTCTTCAGTTAACATTAAACGGGATATCGAAACGGATGGTTGATACCCGCTTGACCGTAAATGTTCGTCAATCGACTTTCTAATATTAGGTTTTATTAGATTTGTTGACGCAATATTTCTTGCTACGTTTTTATTCTTAACGTCATATACTTTCATTGCCGCTTCTGATCCATTTTTACATTTTACGAATTCATTTATAAATGCTTTTTGTTTATATGTTAGTCGTCTCATCAAATCTATTTTACATCTTATTGATTTTATTTTCAACTCTTCCCTTTTTTCTCTCTCTCCTTCTCTCCTCTCATACTCTCCTCTTATCTACTCTCTCATATATCCCTTCTCCATTAAACATTTATATATTAATTATTAATTATTAACAATATACATTTATATTAACTATTACGTTAACGTGTCTCAAATTGGCCTACAATAAGATATTTTCGTGCCTAGTTTATGGATTGGATTGGTTCATGCGTAGATCATAACCGGATAAAATATTGTTTAACTTATTTTTTGAATATTATTCATAGTACCGTATTTATATCAAATACACTTGACAAATGGTCTTATCTCTGATAATATCTAAGTATTACTAATTAAATAATAATGATATGAATAAACCAAAAAATATAACAATACTTTCTGACAGTGTTCTTGATTTACTTTCACCGGTTGTTGTTGATAGTCAAGAGGACAAGGAGAGCTATATTGATTGTTTGCTTCAAAAGATGGATCCAGTCGGAGTAAATAATCATTGTTATAAATTTACGGATAGTCATAATTTATATAATTTTATATAGGTTTATTCTGAAAGCACTTTAACAAAGCGAGATTATCACTAATCACAAGCACACAAGCAAGAGATAAAAATTATGCTTGAACAAAAATATATGATAGTTAGAAACTTAAATGGAGTCAATGAATTAGAAAAGGCTCTTGCTGTTATAAATAAAAAATATAACAACAATATACAGTTTAACAGACACCCCGAATATTTATCAAAAAATAGCATTAGATTTACTTTAAAAGTAATTGATAGTAAAAAAGATGGAGCACGTACAGGCTTTACAGGTCGTAGACTGATAAACGCTTGTTGGCATGTACATGGAAATTTATTTGATGCTTTATTTGAAATAAACCCTCAAGCTGTAGTTATATCAAGAGGCAAAAAAATAACGATTGATGGCGGAAATTGGGAAGATGGAAACATAGGCTCAATGATAAAACCGCTTTATTTCTCAGAAGCGTGTAATTGTTAAATTCTCTTGCCTTGCTTGTAAATGGTGATAATTATAAATTAAACAGAAAGAGGGTGAGAAATCATGAACATAAACGGAAAAGAAATAAAAGAAGGGGAAGTATGGAAATGTCCAAAGTGTGAAGCGGTTATTTTATTCAAAGAAGGACGTGGTTTTCCAGCGTTAAGCAGACGAGATAATAAAACCGAGATTTGTACAGAATGCGGACAAGAAGAAGCATTTTCAGATTATTTAAGTAGATAACTGATAGCTTATGCCCTTGAAATATCAGTCAAGGGCAGAAAGTTAGAAGTTTATAAATATATGGAAAATGAAACAATAGAGCTAATAGCTCCATATGAAGAAATGAACGAGGATTGTAGGATTGAATTAACTAATGACGAGAAAGTAGAAAAGCCCGTAATTGACGAAAGGGCGACTATTAAAAGTTATATTAAATTGGAGTAATACTATGAAAAAACAAATTGAAGTATATCCATGCAATAAATGTAGAAGAATTATAAGTCAAGGATATTCACATGGTAAAAAAATACTTTGTGAAGTATGTCATTATAAATTAAAAAATCATCATGTATGAAAACAATTATAAATGAGGTTACTTTTAAAATGGATGGTTTAGAAGCATATAGTATTGCTTGTTCTTTAAAAAAAGCATTGAAAACCTCTATAGATAATCATTATTGTAAATTTGAGGATAAGACTTTTTTTGATTTAGAAACTAACGAAATGCGCCTAATTGCTGATTTCTTTAAGGGAGCAGCATATGAAGAAACCTATGAAGAAGTAAAACAAGAAATGCTTGAATATTTACATAAAGCTCAAGAAAAATTAAAAGTTAAAAATTAAGAATAATTATATGAAATTCTCAGAAGTAATTGTTTTTATCATCTTTATAATTTTGGTACTTATAGCATGAACATAAAACAAAAAATTAAACTGTATTTTCTTGTTCATAATAAAAGATATATGAAGGAATATGTTATTTTTAGATTTTTAGAGGGTTATAAATTGATAAAAATTAGAAAGGGGTGATTAAATATGAAAAAATGTAAACATGGAACAAAATTACTTAAAGGAGAATATTGTGTTCAATGTGAATATAAAAGACTTAACGGAAAAGAATTAAAAATTAAATCAAAAGAGGTGGGGAATATGAAACTTCAAATAAGAAATCAATCGAAAGATGGAGCTGATGTAATAATAGATAAATGGTCTTATTATGTCCCCTTGGAATATGTAAATAAAATAGAACAACTAATAGTAAAAATTCGTAATATTGCATGTCAACAATGTACGAGCGTTTCCAATTTAAAAATTAAATAATCAAAAGGAAGTGATAAATATGACAGAAAAACAAATGCTTGATAAGTCGGAAGTTTGGTACGAACAGATATATAAAATTATCGTAGCGTTAAGAAAAGAGGACAATTTAGTAAAAAGATATACACTAAGTTCTAATCTTACCAATATTTTAAGCGAACTGGTGCTTATTGAGATAGATGATTATATGATAATGACAGGAAAGAAAAGTTAAAAGTTTAATTATAAATACTATGGCAAGTAAATCACACTTGACTTATTTAATACTTGAATTACGCAAAAGGACAGATAAAGAAGGAAATAAATTAATTGATAAACTTGTAGAGGAAATAATTTGGGAATTAGATGCTGTTATAAGTTGTTTTAAAAAATAATATGGGAGATTTTACAGAGGATTATTGTAAATGTTTAGAGCCTGATGTTGATGGAAGTCAAGAGGATGGCTATTTTTGTACCGTTTGCAATAAAGAAATGACTCCGGTTGATCCACCTGATGAGGATGAGGAAAATTAGAGCTCTTTTGGACAACAAAATGAGTTTTTTGATTAAAAATTATTATTAAAATTTATGTCATTTATTGTAGCAATAA
>JBAZSY010000054.1:0-3989 GCA_041662185.1 Bacteroidales bacterium | reverse complement strand
ATAACGGTGTAGAAATACGGCCCATGTTCTACCCTCTATCTAGTCACAAGTATCTTCTACAAGAATCAAATATTATTTTAGGTGATGAGACGATAGCGCGCCAACTAAATGCCGAGTGTTTTATTCTGCCAAGTTATCCGGGCCTAACTAATAAAGAAGTTGATCACATCATAAATGTAGTCGAGCTATATTTAAAATTTATGCAAAACAGTGTGTAGCTTGTTTTGCGGATAGACATCTAGTCGAGAGCCTGTTAGATATTGCGTCGTATATTCAGAAAGAGAGGTGCGTAAAATGGCACGTATATTATTATTTGGGGCTTCAGGACAACTGGGGGCTGATTTATCTTTTGTATTGACAGACATTAAACATGTGGTAAAAAAAGGGTCCTATAGAAAAACACATTTTGGAGATAATGCTTGTGCATTTACAGAATATCAAAAACAATCTCTAATAGACCAAATTACATATTCTAAACCAGATGTTATTATAAATGCTGCTGGTTATAATAATGTGGACGGGGCCGAGTTTAATCAAGATGAAGCGTATTCTTTTAATGCTGACGCTGTTAAAGTTCTAGGAGAACAGGCGAAACAAAATAAGTGTTTGCTAATACATTATTCTACCAATTTTGTCTTTGATGGGAAACGTCGATCGGAAAGAGAAAATAAATCTAATCTTTATTCAGAAGATGACAAACCTAATCCTATTAATATCTATGGGGATTCTAAGTTGCGTGGAGATCAGTTTCTACTAGAAATGTCCGCCCCAGCAATTATACTTAGGACATCATGGTTAATGAGTCTTAAAAATAAAAATAATTTTATGCGACGTATTTTAAATAAAGCTCAATCGTATGAAGATATTGAAGTAGTAGACGATCAGTTTGCTGTTCCAACTTTGTCATATGATCTTTCAAAACTAACAGTAGAAATAATCAACCGTGTTTTATCAGATAAAAATCCTGATAGTTATTATGGCATACATAATGTTACTAATTTTATTACGGCTGGTACATGCAGAAGTTGTGGTGGTATTAGCAAGTTTGATGTGGCTACGGATATTCTAAAAGCCTACAAGAAAGCTTGTCTTACGGACCTCTACTTGCCAACTTATTCATTTATTCCTTATGGATCATCGTGTATAGGTATTTCTTCTTCTGATGCAAGATTACCATGTGGCTTGCTTTATTCGGCAAAAAGACCTTCGCATACCGCCCTTGATTGCCAAAAATTATATAATACTTTTAGGGTGCGCATGCCAGAATGGACAGAATCTTTAAACAGAGAAATTTCAAATTATTATTTTGTAAAGAACTATCTAAATAGATTTAAGCAATATGAGTCTTCACAAGGAGTATAATTGTTTATGAACAGAAAAGAAAAATTATTAAAAGATGTAAATGAAATTATTAGTAATGAATCTGAAAACTCATATTTTCCAGAGCTAGCAATTATAAATTTATGTACCACACTTGGTGCAATTTGTTCTTTTTTAGACAATAAAGATTTTTACGAATTTGAAGAATCATGCGTATTTGCATATGAAAAAGAATATATTGGTGATACACAAATAACAGATAAGAAACATTTATCTTTAATTTTTGATTTTATTGAGAGATATGATGAACATAAAACCTTTGATTTAATGAATAAAATAAAATTAAAGGTTGAAGGGGAAAATTATTCTTTCAGTGAATTAAGCGATGTTTTTCTATGTAATACTGCTAAGTATTGTAGTAATATAAAGCTTAGTCTTGTATCATTTAAGAATATTTATTCTATTATATATCAAAAGGTTTCCTTAATGCAGAATATGACGTTTACTGAGGCATGTGACCAAAGTGTTTCTGCTGGCAAGAAACTAATAGATAAACTTACTTTAACAATTCAACGAAATATTTCTAAATCGAATGAGATTAAAATACAATTGAGAGAAGCGATTAATAGCGTAATAAGTAAAGAAGAGTTTGCTTCTAATTCACCATTATTAGATAGATTGTTCGTGTTGATTACTCTGGCCGCTATTTGTACTGATTTTGCGGGGTTTGCTTCCAGCGATTTTATAAAAATATGCCAAACATCATATTCGACCATGTCTGTTACGCCTTTGGATAAATTTTGCTCAGATGCACAATATCTTGATTATACTTATGAGCCCCCTAACGCCAAACTTTTATATAAAATGACACTTGCTTTATCTAACGTATTAAAGAGCACGTATAATACTAATAGAATGATAGATATGTCTTATGCTCTTATTGATTTGGCTGTTGAATTATCAGACGAGCACACATTAGGAAAGTTTTTGTTTCTTAAATATGGTTTAACTGTTTTTGATCATAGGCCAATTACAGCAAATGTTCAAAGGGAATGCTTTAATCAATCATTAGACGACCTAACGGATATGCTTTATAATAATTCCAAAAATAGTATTATAGAGGTATCACAAGATGAACGCGCAATAGACCCGGCTTTAATGAATTGAGGTGCTTTATGGAAGATAAAACAAGAGAGTTTGTTGAAATCATTGAAAATACAATTGACGCTTTTTGTGCTGTTAGAAAAGATTGTTTGGACAGTCTGTCTATTATAGACGTGTTATTAACGTTCTCTATAATGTGTAATAAGTTGGCTGGTGGAAGTTGGGGTGACTTTCAAAAAGAATTTGTAACATTATATAATGAGATGTGTGATAACCTTGATGAAGAATTGGTTCCTACTAAATATTCAGTTTTAATGTTTGATAGCGCGGTACATAGTAATGAGTATTTTGATTTGATGGGCAAAATTAACGCTAATATACAAAATCATAATACGGATGATTTATTTTTTCTTAGGAATTCATTTTTAATTGCCGCTATTAAAATAAATGACGATATAAAAGTCGGCCTCACTCGCATAATGGATTTGAGTTTTAGAAAATATGATTTGATTTTTGATTTTAACTCTAAACCAATAATTACACAAACATTAGGGTTATTTGACCGATGCTTGGAATATATTAGTGAATCTGAGAGTCACCTAAAAGATATTAAAAGAAGAATTGCCACCCAAGAAAAAGAAACAAATGAGATAAAGGAAGAGATTTTAATATCGTTAGATATGTGTGGGCCTGGAGTTATACTTGATAAATTTTTTATAACCCGAGCAATATCTGCAATATTAGCTAAACATGCTGGCTTAGAATTTTATGAGTTTTTACGATTATGTTCAGATGCTTATAATGAAGAGCGGTCAAATATAAATGAAGAGGCACCAGACTCAGAATACCTAAAACTTAACAAACAAGAGCCGGACTATGTTTTTCTAAGAGATGCTTCTGTTCTTGTTGGTAATGTTTTTAAAGATCATTATAAAACAAACAATACATTTTCACTAATGAATTTTATTAAAGCTTTATTGAAAGCGTCAATGTATATAGCTAATGATGTTGGTGAATCAAAATTTAGAATGATTGATTCTATAACAACATATTTTTCTAATTCATCAGCTGTTGCAGATCCTTATGGAGCTATTGATGGGTTGATAGCACACTTTTCAGAACAAGCTGGTAGCAGCAATAACATTTATACTAAGACTGAACCTGAAAGTATAGATGAAGAAATAAAAATTAACAGTAATTGGTTTGTTGTTGATAAGGGGCCCAAGTTATTAAATTAACAGTTATTGTATTTAATCTTGTAAGTATTTGATATCATTGGCAATAATATTATAAAAACATATTAAAATCTATGCATAATTATTGTTACAATGACATAATCACGCATAATCTTAGAAAGGCATATTTTGTTTCGACTGGAAGGTGGGCAAATTAATATTGTGGCGCAACTACAAAACCCCGCGGAGAAAATGAAAACAAAACAGAAGAAACAGGGGACCAAGAAACGTGCTAAGAAAATTGATGCCGAGACTTATTATGATCTCAGCTATCAAAGGTTAATAGAGTACTGTGAAAAAAGAGGGTTTGTAATATGTGAAAAGCATGAC
>JBAZSY010000053.1:0-3995 GCA_041662185.1 Bacteroidales bacterium | reverse complement strand
AAATCTGTGAAAGAAATTATTGGAGCATTGGAAGTTTAGAGTAGAAAATTGTTTTAATATAGCATCAATGTTTGTTTAATATGAATTACAACGATACACTTGATAATTTATTTACAATTTTGCGTAGCATGGAAGTTACCCCATACACAGCTACGTTAAAAATGTTATTTAGTTTTATCCTAGGTGCTATAATAGGATTTGAACGTCAGTTTAGGCGTCATGATGCAGGAATGAGGACTTTTACATTGATCTGTATGGGATCAACTGCAGCGATGTTACTGTCTGTTTGGATTCCTCAATCATACCCCAATTTTTTAAATGGAGATCCAGGTCGTATTGCTGCTCAAGTTTTAACCGGCATTGGGTTCTTAGGTGCCGGAGCAATAATACAAAGCCATGGAAGTGTTCATGGACTTACTACTGCCGCATGTATTTGGGTGGTTGCTGTAATTGGTCTGACAGTCGGAGCCGGAATGTATATTACAGCGTTAATTACTACATTACTGACATTATTTGTTTTAGTTTCTTTAGAACGTCTTGAAAAAAGAATGTGGCTTGATGGAGTAAATAAAATATTATCAATTACTTGTGACACAGCAACACCAGACCTTCGTATGATTCGCAGCATTATAGAGAATAGAAATATATTTATAGTAAGTCTTTCATACGAACAAAACTATGAAAAAAATATTGCCATCATTACTTTTAAAGTAAACGTAAAAGCAAAATCCTCTTATACAGAGCTATTTAATCAAATCCGTTCATTAGGTTATATTTCCCAGATAAAGTTATTAGCTTAATTAGTTCGTCGAAAATTTTGATTTTAGTTACAACACATCGTATTAAACATAATGGTGATTATAAAGAATATTGTATTCATGAAATTGTAGATAAGAAGTCCGTGTTTTGCTTCACAGCAAAACACGGACAAACAAATAACAAACTCTACTTATATGAAAAAACAAATACTATAAACGTAATTTATAATTATGAATGTAATACTAACATAGGTGTATCAGTATGAAATAACATCTTTCTTGCAATACTTGGATTAAACATTCTTGCAAAAATGCCTCTTTTATGAGTACTAAATGAAATCAAATCAATATTCTTATCTCTAACAAACTTCTCGATAGCCAATAATAAATCTCCATCATCTAAAACTGTATGGTTAATTTTTGAATTAGGATACTGTTTACTGAAGTATTCACGAATGCCAGCAAGCCTTATTTCATTCCACTGATCTTTACTTGTTGAGATATTAAAAATATGAATTTGAATATTAAAGTCTTTGAATAAATCCATAAATTTATCAAAAGCTACCAAATCGCGTTGATCAAATGATGTTGCAAACGCAATATTATTCACATCATTCAAGTCTTTAAAAGGAACATTTTCAGGTATAGCAAGTACAGGAATTTTACTAATTTCTATGACTTCTCCAGTTACACTACCAATTTAATCAAGATCTTTTTGACTTTTTCCTCTAGTACCCATTACAACTAAAGTTGGATTGTATTCCTTACAAAAACTCAAGATTTCTTCTTCAGGTAAACCTTCTCTTAGCAAATTAGAAAATTCTAAACGCGGTAATTCACCTAGATCCATTTTTCTTTTCAGCAAAGTGCAAATATTAGCCATATCATCTTGCACACGTTTAAGCAGATGCTGAACTGAATCATCTTCATTAATCTGATAGGCTAAGGTATCTCCTAAAGGAATTGCAGAGGGAAAATATGGTGTGAAGTATGCATGGAGAATCATCACTTCCGCTCCTATTTTATGAGCATAGTTAATTCCTATTTCACATGCAGCAATCGAATAATCAGAAAAGTCAACAGGTATTAATACTTTTTTTACACTACTAGTACTTGAATCGTCCTTGAGTGATTCTTCTGTAAACCACTTGCTGTCTTCAACTATTCTTAATGCATGCGGTAAATCACTTTCCTTAATACGAACACGAACTCCAGCAGAGACAACAGGCTGAATAAGATTTACATTATGAATATAAACCTCTATACCTTCAGTCTCAAGCATTGTTTTTAATATTTGAGCTTTTTCAAATGTGAGAATAGCTAATGTTACTAACTTATCTTCCATACTTATGGTTTTTTTAATAAAACAACAGGTAACTATCAAAGGTTTAGTAAAAATAAAGAATCCCATAGCATAATTTATTCGCTATGGGATTCTTTATTTACTGAAATTTTCTTTAGGCTTCAGGTGCTTCTACTTTCATCCCAACTTTTTCATTGAGGATCTGCAAAGCACGCTCTAAAACAGTTGTGTCATCTAAAATAATCAAACCGCCATCAGGACCGGGCTCAATATGTAACCCACAACTCTTTCCATCTTTGAAATTATGACCTCCGAAATAATTTCGAACGGTTTCTACTGATAAACCCAACTCATCAGCAATCCGATGAGTACTACCATCTGGCAAACTGTCTTTGATTTTACGTAGCTCGTTAAATGTGATTGTCTTCGTCATGGTATTCCTTTTTTGAAGGTTAATACTTGTGTTATAATTCATGCCCCTAACTTAGCCATTTAAAGTAAACTAAACAAATTATTTACTACAAATAATGTTTATATTAATATGCTTTAGGGCATTAATTATAATCTTTACTTAGTGCAATAAAGAAATTAATGGTTTTGTAAAGATTATCAAAAGAATTATAGAAATCCATATTGAATATGTAATTAACCGTTTATTATTCAGCGAATAAATTAATCGAGTAGAGCTTTTAGTGCAAGTCTCAATTTTAACTTTTTTACGAATATATCTATAAACTATATAGACTAAATATCCCAAAAACAAACCGGTCAGCATTCCACAAATAATATCCGATATAAAGTGAACACCCAAGTAAATTCGTGTATAGGCTGTCAATATAGACCAAGTAAAAATAGAGCAGGTAAAAAATTTATATCTAAATAAGAGCGACATAAACGTTGCAAAACCAAATGCATTTGCAGCATGGCTTGAAATAAAACCGTACTTTCCTCCTCTATAATCAAAAACTATCTTTACCTGATCCATAAAATCAGGATGATGTGTTGGCCGTAATCTTGAGAAAAAAGGCTTACAAACATTCGAAGCAAATTGATCGCATAAAGTTATTACTAGAGCAATAGATAAAAAAATTAATAAATACTCCCTCCAATTCTTTTTATATATTAAAACAGTCATAATAAAAACTGCCAACGGCAGCCAAACTACTTTCCCTGAATATAGCCACATAAAGCTATCAAGATAAGAAGAATCACTGCCGTTTAAGAAGAAAAAAGCGTCTCGTTCAAATGCAAGTTCTTTTTCGAGCATTAGGTTCTATTTAATTAAATTTTTACAACACTTTTGCTAAGTAACCATCCAACATTCCCATTTTCTAATTCAATTTCACTCCATTCTCCTAAAGTGCTTTTTACTGAGACTTTCGTCCCTTCATGTAAGATAAATAAATCTGTACCACTTGCATCTGGTGAACTTTTTATGGTTACTGTTGGTAAAAAAATAATGGCACTATTTCTATTTACTAATTTGCTATTTTGGTTACTGGCAAAGATATTTGAAACAATAACAATAACAAGAAGTATTAATCCTAGATAAAAAGATATTTTTTTCATTCTAATCCACCGAGAGAAGAAATATAGGATTAAACAACAGATGAACAAAATAAACGTACAGATTCCTAATTTTGCCCAAGAATCAGCTGCTCCCATGTTTTGAATAGATTTGAACCAACTAATCAGAAAAAACTCACCTACAGGTTCAATTTTATCTACAGTCTTTAGTTTAACCATTTGAAGATTAAACCGGATATCGCTATCACCCGGATCTAAAAGAAGCGCTCGTTCATAGTTCAAGATAGCTGGAGCTATCTTGTTATCCCTGTAATATGCGTTTCCTAAATTGTAATATATCTCTGCTGATTCGCCCTTTTCATTCAGAATTGCTTCAAAAAGTCTAATAGACTCATTATACTTTCCTT
>JBAZSY010000052.1:0-4150 GCA_041662185.1 Bacteroidales bacterium | reverse complement strand
CGTCGCCAGACGCAGCCATGAAGCTTCTGTTCATGGCCTTGCAGAACATCTCGAAAAGGTGGACCATGCCGATACGTGACTGGGGTTCGGCGATGAATCAATTTGCGATTCTCTATGGCGACCGTGTGCCACTATGAATCGAGCCGTTTACACAAAAATATTTACAGGCTCCTTTTCAGAGTTAAGTACCACTTATTCAATTCTTTTACTTATATAGACTTCTCTCTTCAATAATAATGCTTTCATCATTAAGCTTAAGATAATTTGCCATATCATCTAAATGTGATAGAATCTTTTGATCTTCAATAGAAAATGGAACATATACGTTATACATAGCAGTATGAGTACCTAATGTTACTTTTGTTCTTTCATCCATTCCATTTAGAACATTTGATATAATGTCTTTTGTATCTTTTATATAAAGATCATCTTTCTTTAATGATTTCTGTTCCCCATTGAAAAGTGTAAAAAGCTCACCACCTAGAGTACGATCTAGATATAATGGTTCAACTATCTTTGAGTAATCATGAACTGCGGTTAAAAAATGATTTTTAAGTTCAGCCATGAACATTGATTGTACGACTGGTGATACTAATGGAATTCCTTTCTCTTTATAAATAACTGACTCAAGTTGCAGTAAAACATGGTATGTTTTTGTAAAGCTTTTATAATATGAATAATATCCTTGTAATACTTCTGTTTGAATAAGTTCTTTTCTAGATAATGAGCCATATTGTTTCTTAAGATCTTCAATCAAAGAATCTTTCGTGATTGCCATTTTATCATTCAAATATGCATTTTTAATATTTTTAATCAGCAATAGCCCTATTTTCAAATCAGGAAATAGTTCTTTTGCAGCTGGTGAAATGGATAACATTTGTAATAATACCTCTTGAAATTATGCAATAGTTTATTCTGGCTTCTTAATATACCTAACATTGGCTTAACCTTTAAATCCGCGCCTGAGCTACTGCGAAGGCTTGGCGCGGTTTGTGCATAAAGGAGCGAAGCGACTGCACAAACCGTGACAAAGGATTTATAAGGTTGAAGCGTTTGTTAGAAATCTTCCCCTTGTCTCTCAAGGTCTTTAATTATTGTGTTCAATAAGTGTTTTCTTTTTCTTTATGTCTTAAGTTTCTTGTATTTATTCAATAATATCTTCTTTATTCTCATATTTAATATAATCTTCTCTTCTTGGGCTAAAGACTTCTATTGCTACTGAATCTTCAAGTATTTCTGCCTTATGCTTAACATTAGATAAAATTGTCCAACTATCACCTGGATGTAGTACTGTAGATTTCCCATCAATAAAGAGCCTTATGCTGCCTTTTACAAGATATCCAGTTTGTTCATTAATATGCTTGTGTTCAGGAAGTGAAGAACCTTTTTGGAGTAAGAATTCAACTATTAAGGAATTCTCCCCATAACTAAGAGTCTTTATGTTAATACCATTGATGATTTCTTTGTATCCATTTTTCGAGGCAATGCCGAACATATGCTTATCTCCATTATGTTGATTATTAATTACTACAATAAATTACTATTATTCTTCCTGCGCGGGAGCGTCTTTCTAACATTGGCTTAACCTTTAAAGCCTGGCCTGAGCGAAGCGAAGGATTGGCGTGGTTTTTGCGTAAAGGAGCGAAGCGACTCGCAAAAACCATGACAAAAGGCTTTATAAGGTTGAAGCAGGTGTTAGGTTTTTCTTAATATTCAACTTCTAATAATCTTCTTTGTGCAAGATCTTTATAGAAACTATCTCCATTCCCTGCTTTTTCTATTATAATATTAAGCCATTCTCTAGTCTTATCCCAATCACGAGCATGCCAATATAATTGTGCTATTTGATACCTAAAAGCTTGTAAACTAGAATCTTCAGGATATTCTTTCTCGAATGAATCAAATGTATCCAATAGCTGAGTCTTATAATCAGAAAATGATTCCTTAATTCCATATTTTTGTCCGTATTTTCCCGTTTCTTCCCAACCAAGAATTGTCTTTAATTTACTTTGATATGCAATTCGTGCAGCTGTAGTATTGGGATATTCAAAAATTACTTTATCATACCACTTTACAGCTGTTTCGATATTAGGAATCCAACTTGAATCAATAAGAAATTTATCACTTTTACCTTTAGACCAAAAATCTCCATTTCTAAGGTATGAGACTGCTATTGCATTAGCAATCGTTTCTTTTGATATATCTCCAACAATATCTGTTAAATCCTTAATCCTATCTTTAACAATTATCGCTTCACTTGATTCAGGATACTTAGTATATAATTCTTTCCACGTTTCTAAAGCAACAGATACCTTATTTTCATCAAAAGCAATATTCCCAAGCAAATAGTATGCCTTTGCTTTAATTGTTTTTTCATAGTCTCCAAATACGATATTTATAAGTTCAATTTTAGCTTCCTGTGATAACCCATATTGTAGAAGCATTTGAGCTTTATCGAATGACTGGGCATATGCTAATGATGAAATAATACAAGCAAAGATTATAATAATTGCTATGTGGCGATTTTTCATAAGACCCCCTAAATTTCTATAAACAATTTTACCTATATAACCTAAATAAACCTAACATTGGCTTAACCTTTAAATCCGCGCCCGAGCTACTGCGAGGGCTTGGCGTGGTTCTTGCGTTATCTTCTCGCAAGAACCATGACAAAGGATTTATAAGGTTGAAGCAGTTGTTAGGATGTTCTTAATTCCTTTTAACAATTCTTTTTAAATACTTTTCTATTTCTAATATTTCATCAAAAGTTAAGCTACTATATATACTATTGCCATGTGCAATATCATTCCTTAAATCTATAATTTTCTCCATTAAATCTTCCTTAATTAAGTATTTCATATCTTCTTTTTTAAATAATTCCTTTGCAGCGTAAATCTTCTGAGAAAAAAGTAAGTAATAAACTAAATGCAAATTGTTATTCTTTATATTTTTCTTTTTTAGCTTATTCTCAGCTGATGATATTTTAATTTTAGCATTATTAATAATTTTCTCTTTATTCCAATTATTTATTATTTTTTGAGTTAATATACTTTCATACTTTGAAAACAGCATAAATAAATATACATGATACTCTTGCTTATCTAAATCAGCTCTTGTAATTATTCTATTAATTCCTTTATCGCTAATAAGAAAGACAGCTGCATTGGTATTTAGTTTTTGAAGTAAATTTTCTATTCCCATATTTGTATTTGCTAATGAACTAATAGATATGCTACTTGTTTTACCTTTATTATCAATATATTTGTGAACAAATGAATTTTTATCTTTAAGTCCTAATAGATCAAAGTCATTTGATCTCATTTTTTCAATACAGCTCTGCAATTTAGTATTTACTGTACTTTCTGATATAGATAGCAGCTTTGATGATATTTTTTCTACAGCAAATAGAGATTTGCTTTCTGACATATATATCTCCACATGTATGATTTTTTAATCATCCTAACATTAGCTTGACCCTTAACGCGTTAAATTGGCGCGATTCTTGCATCACTTTGCGTTATCGCTCCTGCTTTACGTTGATTAGCAAGAATCGTGACAATAGCGTTATAGGGTCGAAGCAGGTGTTAGCTATCTTCTCTTCTTTCTCTTTTAATATGCTTTTATTACTATAATCATCATAATTATAGTTTCCTTTTGGCTTTCAAGTGCCCAAAAAATAATAAAAGACTGTTCGGTAGCCGTAACATACTCGACCAGTCAAAACATGGCTATTATGTTATATTGATATAACTTAGAAAGCAAGAAAATTGTGTTACTCCAATTGCAGTAACACTTAAAAGACCACTATCTAATCTTTACTATCTTTTTATACTATATGACTTTATTCATTTTCTTTTGAATTCTTTAGTTTAATATTTCAACTCCTCTAAATGATTTTAAAGGTATGTAATGGTTTTTAAAAATGATGTTTTATGTAGTTTTAAATGGAAGCCATTATTTCCGGATGATGTATATATTCAATAATTATTATATTTGTGCCACAACAATAAGGCCTGCGAACTCCTTATGGAATACACAGGCCCTATAATGATTAGAATTAGGATCAACTATTTTATAGATTAGTAACGTTATTAGGAGCAGCCAAATCCTTTATCATAGCCTTATTGCTATCGAAAATTGTAGTAATGAT
>JBAZSY010000051.1:0-4478 GCA_041662185.1 Bacteroidales bacterium | reverse complement strand
AATTAGAAAATTGAAACCAGTTATAGATTTAAAGACAAAAGAATTGTATAATCAAATAAACGCTTGTGCGCAAACTTTTGAAATTGAGGAAAATCAAGATATTATTAAATCAATTACTAAAGAGCAACTTACAGAAAGTATTAGTAAGAATGATATGTACAATAACTCATTCTATGCAAATGAGGTTGGTTTTAATATGAATAACTTTAAATTTCTCAATGCAACGAAAGGAAATGTATTTGAAATAATTGAGTCTTTAACAGGTTATAAAGAATATATGGAGACAGAAAAAACTTTAAACTTAGAAATTATCAGAGATTCGAGTTTCTTTCATCTTGTGAAAGTTTATGAAGAAACACCAATTACAAGAATCTATTATTCTTCTCCACAATTTAAGACAGAATTAATTAATGACTTGTATGACATTATTATTTGTATTCGAAAACTGACAAAATCAAACACCTAGCCCATAACACACGCTCTGCTCACCTGCTGGCTGATTCGCACTTAGCAGTCTTTGCTCCCGCTTTCACTTTTTCTCCCGATAGCTATCAGGATTGCGAAAGTGAAGCTCCCGTAAACCGTAGGTGAGCATAGGCTAGTTCGTTAGCAGCAAGCCGAAGAAAAATAAAGAAATTGTGCATAACTAATGAAAATGGAAAAAATTAGAGTTAACAAAATGAATATATATCATATTAAAAGACTTTATTTATCATTACGACTCAGAAACACAAATTTGGGTATAAAGAAACAAAACAAAAATTTTTGACTTGGAGCAGGAGTTTAAGTCAAGACATTAAAAATACACAAACACATGAAAAAACCTGAAATTATTTTAGTAGTTATTACGCTTATAGCATTATTTATGAAGTATTTATTAATTCCTTGGGGAAGTTCTATTACTTCAGTCACTATGATACTCTTATCTTTATTTTATTTCCCTTTTGGTTTTGCGTTCTTAAATAAGATCCCTTTGCGAAAGATATTTAAGAAGGATGCATATAAAGGTATAACTACAATGAGAATGATCGGTTCTATTGGAGTTGGTATGTCGTTATCAGCTATTTACATAGGTATTCTTTTTAAACTAAATAGTTGGCCAGGAGCTAATCATGACTTAATAGTTGGACTTGCAACATTAGTAATCATTCTGGTAATAGCCTTGTTTAGAAAGGCAAAATTGAAAGAAGCAAACTACTTTTTTATGTTTAGTCGTATTGTAATTCTAAGTATTTTAGGTATAATATTTCTAATCTCTCCAAACTTGCCAATTGAAAGAATTCGATATGGAAATCATCCCGCTTATATAAAAGCACTTGAAAATTATTTAAATCATCCGGATAATCCAGAATTGAAGGAAAAGGAACATACTGAATACCTTAGAGCAACCCTTTCTAAAGAAGATTTTGATATGTATTTGAAATATGAAAATGAAACTAATCAAAAATAATTACGTAACATAAAACTCTAATAAAACACCGTAGAAAAGCAGCGAACGTAGAAAACAAAACAACTTATGTACTTAGCAGTCTTTGCTTCCGCTTTCACTTTTTCTCCAGATAGCTATCAGGATTGCGAAAGTGAAGCTCCCGTAAATGGAACATGCCGAGTATCGGTACCGTAGGTGAGCATAGGCTCGTTCGTTATGCAGAATGCCAAAAAATGAAACAAAATAAACAACATATGAGAATATTAAGACAAATCGCATTTTCAATCCTGACAGTTTTCATGCTGACAAGTTGCGAATTTATAAGCAACAGCTTTACATATAATGACAAGACAAAAGAATTTGTTGATAATCTTTTAAAAGAGAACTACGACAAGTGTATTGACCTTTTGGCTTTGGACCACGAGATGGCAAATAATACCAATATTGACACAATAAAAATGGGTTTAGCAAACTTTAGACAAGTTATCATCAAAAATTGGGGAACAGACTTAAATTATACTTTTGTAAACGCAGAAAAGACATTATCTACAAACACGGAAGAAAACGCACCTCCAAATACAACTCAAGTTCAAGTCCAATTTTCAAATAAAAAGAATTTTGGAGTATTTAAAGTACTATTTGACGACAAATCAAAAAAGATATTAAATATTAATACACTTGATATTGACGAGCCAATTCCGTCTATGACATTATATTGGTTATTTGGAATAATTGCAATTTGTATCCCCATTTTCAACATTTATGTAATTATACAAATTAAACGTAGCGACTTAAAAAAGAAATGGCTGAAATACATTGCAGTTATATTTTTAAATGTTCCTGCATTGACTTACGCTGCAGTAAACGGATTCTCATTCGACATTCTAAATTTTCAGTTCCTTATAGGAATAAGCTTTAGTTATATGGGTTATTTAAATTCAGCGTGGACTTTTGGATTCCCTCTAGGTGGACTTTATTGGTTTTGGAAGCTAAGAAGAAAATCAGAAATGATAGTTGAAACTGAATCTACAATTGACAATCAAGTAGAAACAATTATTGAAGAAGAAAAATAAACGACAGACAAGGCACTGCTGCTAACACAGCTAGGTCGTTATGCCACATACTGAAAATAAACAGACAAACGAACCAACAATATCAATTAAATTATTAGTATAAACAAAACTACTTCTATGTTTAAGAAACCAATTATTTTTTTATTCGGCCTAATAATCTGTATTTCTGTTTTCAGTCAAAACGGAAATGATAGTATTCAGATAATGAAGATTGGTACAAATTATCGGTATGAACAAAACGCTCATCTACTAAATTTTCAACAAATGACACAAATAATGAAAACGGATATAGAGGCTACAAAGTATTTAAAATCGGCAAAATTATCGAATGGTATTTCGGTTTTGCTTGGATATGCCGGTGGATTTATGATTGGGTATCCGATAGGAAGATACATTGCAGGAAGGGGTGCTAATTTAACAATGCTTGCAGTAGGAATAGGCTTTGTGATAGTTGATATTCCTGTAAGTATTGCAACCAAAAGTAATTTATTTAAAGCAATCCATCATTATAACTCCCATAACACCGAGGCAGGTTTAATTAGGAACGATTATGATTTACACATGGGTATTACGCAAAATGGAATAGGTTTAACTTTAAGGTTTTAAATTGATCTTTCAGAAAATATGAAACTACAAACGCTATCTAAAATACTTTTCCTGACATTAATTATTCTCGGGTTAAATGGATGTGAATATGAACTTTCGAAAGAAAATTTCAGGGATCTTCAAAAACCTAGTGACACCCATTCATTTAGTTTAAATTTGTACTCATCCCAAGACACGATATTAATTTATGACAAAGTCAATCTGTCATATAACTTTAATACAGATAATCTGAAAGTGTGGGAAATAAAGTTCAGCATAGATGATAAAGTAATTGAAAGCACTCAGAATACTTCTGGTGTCATAACTCTGGATGCAGGAAATTATAGTGCAGGTATTTATAAGTTGAAAGCAACTATTTATACACATAGCGGCACAACGAGTATTGCAGATAATTTGGGTGCTGAAGGTTATATGGTTGAAAAAGAATGGATACTGGAAATAAATAATTATTATGCTCCGGTAATAAGTCCTCCTGTTGTTTCAAGAACAAAAGAAGGATTTCTCAAAATAAGCTGGGAAAAATTTGACAAGCCGGATTTGTTTGTATCCTATAATCTGGAGCTCCCCTCCAATGGAGAAGTTGTAATAAGGAACATAAACGTAACTTCCATTGTAGACAGTATGTATATTGGATTCGGTTATTCCACAATGATGTACGTTCTGATTAAAGGTGAAAATAATAACAGATCCTCTAATTATGCATCTACCCGAGTCAGTTATAAATTTCCGGTTATACATTTTGAAAAAATAGGTTTTGACAGCTTACGTCTATACTGGAATCAGTCAACATATAAAACAAAATATCATGTATTTGTAAATAAATACTATCCTCATTATTTATACGATGCAACCACAGATTTGCTAAAAAACAATCTGGATACTTCTATTATCATTCATCAGGCCGGTTTTGAAGATTATTCCGCATTTGATTTACAGATAGAATCTTATACAACTACAGCCGGAAGAAATCCTCTGAAATCTACAATGAATACTGTTTTTTATCATTGGGGTCTTTATTTCGTTAATTTGGGTGGTCTTAATCTTTCATATAACTTAAAAGAAAATGTATTGTATTATACTGTTTATGGGTATGTATACAGTTGCGATATTTCTACATTTCAAAACATTAAATCGGTATGGTGGAGTCCTACAACAACCGGAAATAATGCCTGTCCAACCAATTCAACAAAAGTGGCAGTACTTTCACCTACTAATTTATATATCTACGACAATAAAAATCTGGATACCTACATATCCATGCCTCTTCAACGTGATCCGGATTATATGAGTATGAGTGACAATGAACTGGTAGTCATGACTTCGCAGAACAATGGACTTGAATATATCAGTGTTGCCAATAAAAAGATTAT
>JBAZSY010000050.1:3451-4529 GCA_041662185.1 Bacteroidales bacterium | reverse complement strand
TAATACAATTACTATGGAAACTAACGAAATGATCCTCAATTTAATAAAAGATGATAATATGTATTTAAGTTTACGTATAAACTTACTACGTGATTATCTTATGGCAAACTTTGGATATACTGAAAAATTAATAGATGAATTAACGTTTGATGCTAGTAATGTTAGATTAGATGAACCATTAAATAATAAATTGAAAAGGATGACCATAAACATATCCTCAATGAGTAAATTATCAACAGATGATATTCTTGACATAATAAGGATTTATAGGCATAATAAGAGTATTATAGACAGAGTAATTACTTCTGAATTTATAGATAGTAAAAAAGGTGAACTTACTAAAGAATTAGAATTTGTAAAAGATAAGCAAAAGAAGGCCGCGTTTACTTGTATGTATATTAGGGATAATTATGCTAAAGGAAAGAAAGAAAAAGATATATTAGATATTATTATAAAACGATTAAGTAATGGAGTAGAAATAACTATTTAGTGACAACGCTGGGGCAATGTTCTCCTTTTAAATCTATATTGTCATTAAATTTATGAAAAGCTATAATCGTATCGTGATTTTAGGAAGGCTTAAACAGAAATTTCCGCCTAAAATTTTATCAGATAATAATATAATAATGCCAGTTATTGTTAATACTGATTACACCTATAAAAATAAAGCTGGCAAAACACAAAGATTTGAAGAGGATAACTATGTTGTATTCTGGAATCAACTAGCTAAAAACTTTGATGATTTTGTTAAAATAGGTGATATTGTTTTTCTGGAAGGACGATTGCAAAGTAGGTTTTGGTATGAAGGTGAGACATTAAGGCATGAGACCAATTCGTTAGCAGAACGGTTCTTCTCTATTCCGAACGACAATAAAGAAAGTAAAATTTATGGAGATTAATGTTTCTAAAGAGCTAGTAAACTATAAAGAGGAGTCAAGTCAAGGAGAGTCAAGTTATGTCTAAAACATTTTCTGGAGATAAAAATCCAGACTTAAAGCATGGACCTAGATATGTTCATGTAACATTCGGAGAAAGTGGTAAAACGGCAATATTGTCATATTTAAATCTTAAAGATTAT
>JBAZSY010000050.1:0-3441 GCA_041662185.1 Bacteroidales bacterium | reverse complement strand
AATTCAACTGCCTTTTTAACTGATTATAATTTTATTCAGTATCGGTTAGGAAGTATGCTGGGTAGAATTTTAACAATTATTGATGCGTCAATAGCTGACGGGCGTCAAAATAAGGCAATTAAAGACTTAATAAAAAGTAAATTTGTAGATGAATATGCTGAATTATCCAGTATTCTCTATGATAATAATTGGATGAGAGGAGTAGAAGAGAACGCAACTGAAGCAGACATTGTTAATACAGATGAGGCATTAGGAATTAAATAATTAATAAATTTGACTCCTCTTTATAATTTATTCAAATATAATTATTATGAGAAATACTAAAATAAAACATCCTAATATGGCTAGGTGGGGTAAGAAAAATCCAAAATGGGCCGGAGGTATTTCACGTGATTTTTCCCGCTTAAAAAAGGGATTACGTGTAGGAAAATTATCATTTATTCATCATCTTGATGGTGATCCAGAAAATAACAAAGAAAGTAATTTAAAGGTATTAAAAAGAAAAAATAAGAAATCTAAAACTAATCGCCTGCATGAGTTATTAACCAAGCGGGCATCTAAGAAATAATTTAAAAAACTATGATCAAACTCGCGACGAATTATGAGCGGGCAGTAACTGCTTATAATCACATCAACAAAGGATTTGACGGCAAATTGACACTTAGTCAAATCAAAAATCACCTAAAAGCAACTAGAACAATTAGAGACAAAGTTTTAATTGATCAAGAAGATGCAATGAAATTAAAACAAAAAGGAATAATGGAAGAAACATCTAAACTAAGTAAAGAAAAAGAAGCATTATCTAAAGCAGAGACTCCAGACACAGAAGCAATGAAAGCTATTGATGTTAAGATAAGAGAAATAAACAGAAATTTCCAAGAAGAAGCTAATAAGATGGCTGCTGAAGTGGTAACTATTGCCATGACACGAGAATGTTTAGAAGCTCTTAAATCTTCATTTGATATCATTAAAATAGAAGATCTTAAAGATAAAGAAAATAAACAGATTGAAACAGGAGCTATGTTATTAATAGGTGAATTCATGGACGATATTGAAGTAGCTTTAGAAAAGAATGAAGTATATGGGGAAACTCAAGAATAATTTTTCAAATAAGACAAGGCAGCTATTCACTGATGTGTATGGCTGCTTTTTATGCGGCATGAATATTAATCATTATGGACTTGAGCTCCATCATATATGGAAAAGAATAAACAATTCTCCATTAAACGCTTCTATAGTATGCCATAAATGTCACGAAGATGGAAAGATACATTCTAAAGAGTACCGGGAAAAATTATTCAATAAGACATTGTTATATCTGCACAGTCAGAATTACAAGATGAACGATAAAGATGAAGCATTCCTTAAATTGGCATGTAATGAATTAAATATAAAAATATAACAGGAGGATAGATACGTGGAAATTAATGAGGTGTTACAGGCTATAGTTTCTCTTTTCAACATTTCAAGTCACATCAGAGACGTCAAGTTTGATGCAGTAATATCAATGCCAGGATTAGGAGAACTGGAAAGAGTGATGTATGCTGAAGAGATAAGAAGTAAAAATAGAATACCTTGGTTAATTATTTCAGGAATGAATGAAAAAGAAAAAACATTTATTCAGATAGATCCTTATTCTCTTTATTTTCCTCCATTTGGATTTACTAACACAGACAATATAGTATGTCAAAAAATAGCAGGGAATACTAGAGACCAAGCTATGTGGGTGATAAATCAATTAATGAATAAGAAAATCAAAAAAGCAATATTAGTTACATCTCCGTGGCACCTACTCAGAAATTACATGACAACAATAAAAGTTATTAAGGATAAAAAAAGTGATATAAAAATTTATCCTATCGGAGCCAACATACCTCTTTACAAGAAAGTTCCGGAATATGACAAGCAAGGGTATGAGTTTATTGAAGGAGAAATAAACAAAATATATGACTATCAAGAAAAAGGACACATAATTAGCTTTAAAGAATTAAAGGAGTACATTAATTTCATATTAGAAGAATAAATACAAAAGCCGGGACATAAAGTCCCGACTTTTTTTGCGTCATTATTGATTATTTCTTTTTACAACCACCTTTTTTCTTAGCCATAGCCTTATTTATTAATAGTTATTATCATTGAAATAAGTTTTATAAAAAAACCGATAGCTATGATTATCAATAAACAAATTACTGTAATTGCGATAATCATTCTTTTTGCTAATTTAATATACCAATCATCCATTACAATATAATGATTAGTATAATTATGGCAAATATTAGTGAAAATATAAACATTGCTTTTCTTCCCAAAAATTCAATTAAGTCTTGAACAATATCTCCAACTATATTAATAATATCATCTTTCATTCTTTTTCTTATTTAATTCAGCTAATAATTTAGTTAAAAATGGTGCCAGTAGTAATACCCCCATACTACCATATTGTTTTAATATACTACCTATTTCATTCTTAAGTTTATCTGATTCTTTAGGATGTTCTAATTCCCATTCAGCAGCTAAACCTTCTTCTGTAGGTTGCTGCATTGGTTCATTGGTAGTTGTAGTAATTTTATTAGGTTTAAAGTCAAACATTCTGTATGTAGGCCTTGTCTTTTCAACTACTCTAGGAACTTTAATATTGGTTCTTTCCGGAATAGATTCTTTTCTAGTATTAGTGCCATATAAATCAGATAGCGAATCATTTATTAAGCTTATTTTCTCATTAGCATTATCAATAACAGCCTGATCATCAGTTTGATTAATTAATTTATTATATTGTTTCTTTAATTTCAAAAGTTCTATTTGTTTCTCTTTTTGAGACGGAGACAAAAATTCATTAAAACCTTCTTGTTTTTTTTCACCAGCCTCTGTTTGAGGTTGAATTTTTTCCATTTCAGCTAAAGCCTCTTCTTCATTAGTATTTAATCTTTCTTTAACTGGGATCCTTGCAGATTTTGTATTAACTTCGCCCTTTATTAACGGATTACTTTCTAAGCCTCTGATCAACACCGGATCAAAATTGATATAATCTTTAAATGCTTGATCAGCCTTACCCTTAACAGCTATAAAATTATAAAATCCAGCAGGAGCTATTTTAGCTGGGAGTTTCTTAATATCACTATCCTTAACTTTAATAAATTCAATTCTATCTCCATATTTAGCTTTAACTCTATCCTTAATTTGATCAAATGTTCCTGAATCACTACCAGCACCAATTAACTCCATATTAGCAGCATTTTGATCATAGATTACTCTAATCTTATTATCTCCTAACACTGTTTCTTTAGGAGTAAATTTTTGAAATTTACTAATAAAAGTTAAAGGATTAGATTTTGTTGACCCATTATACACCTCATCTCTATCGTATTGAGTACCGATAGAAGTTTTTTCTGAATATAATACTATATTAGTAATATCATTTTTACTTGGAGCAATGCTATAAAT
>JBAZSY010000049.1:0-5151 GCA_041662185.1 Bacteroidales bacterium | reverse complement strand
GTATAACAGCTCTGTCAACTGTTTGGTTCATACTTAAAGCGAATATTTTTAATAAATCACTTTCTTTACCAGTAAGTTTAATTTCTTCTGCTTTATGTGCAGTATTTCCCTTGAAATAAATTACATGACGATTGTAATCGAATGTGTAATAATCTCCAATAGGGAAAATATTATCTTCTGGACGTTCACCTAATGCTCTTCTTGAGATTGCTTTAATACGACAAAGCAATTCTTCCATAGAGAAAGGTTTACATAAATAATCATCTGCTCCAATTTCAAATCCTTTGATTTTGTCTGCTTCTTGATTCTTTGCTGAAATAAACATAAGAGGGATTGTTGGATCAAGGTCTCTTATTTGTTCTGCAGCAACGTAACCGTCCATTACTGGCATCATTACATCTAAAAGAACGAAATCGATTTCTTCAGATGAATAAACTCTAACTGCTGATTCACCATCTGTAACTAATGTTGTTGGGAATCCATTTTTTTCTAGATAAGTCTTTAGGATTGGGCCTAAATTCAAATCATCTTCTGCTAATAATATTTTTACTGTTCGCATAGTAAATAATTTTTTAAAGATTAATAATTAATTTTATTTATAACTGTCTCTATTAAAGACAAGTATTTCTATTTAAGGTTTAATTTATCATATAGATTATTTTACTATTCTAAATAATTTACTCCATCTGATTTTATTTACTCCTTCCATATCTTTATTGATACTTAACCAAACAAATGATGCCTTTCCTACGATGTGGTCTTCAGGTACAAATCCCCAGAATCTACTATCTGCAGAATTATGTCTATTGTCGCCTTGCATCCAATAGTAATCCATCTTAAAGGTATAGTTTTTTGCTTCTTTACCGTTAATATAGTATTTATTGTTCTTTTTCTCAAAGGTATTTTTCTCAAATGCTATTATAGCTCGTTTATAAAAAGCAACATTCATAGGAGTTAAACTTATGGTCATTCCTTTTTTAGGAATTAATACAGGACCATAATTATCAACATTCCAATTTAAACTGTCTACGTATGGGAATAAATGTTTTTCTCCATACCCTTTCAAACATAATACAGGAGTTATTGATTTTACATAAGGGAATTTCTTTATTTTTCCAACTAATTCTTTTGAAAGAGGAAGGGTTGCATAGTTCATTCCCTTATTTATTTCAACAGTGTCAATAGATGCTATATTTAATACAGCAACTTTATCAACAACTTCTGGGTGAAATATAATCTTACAAGGTATTTTTGAAAATGTAGTATATGTTTTATTTGAGCTTGAAATAGGTTGTATATCTAATATGTATGGAGTATTTGAAAGACTTTCAATTTGTGGTTTTGTAAGGTTTATATAATAATAAACATACATCATTTCCATATCTTCCTTGGAAACGCCTATATTAAGAAGTTCTTTTTCGTTTATTGTTGCTCCGTTTTCTGTTTCTATTTTATATGTTATTTGAAAGTTCTCAGGGCTTTCAATTGGCTCGCCATTAATATATACTATTTGATTTTGGATTGAGACTCTTTCTCCAGGAAGACCAATACAACGTTTAATAAAATTCTCTCTCTTATCAACTGGACGAGTAATAATTTCTCCAAATTCTTGAGGGGAGTTCCAAACTCTATCTCTACCATATTTCTTTACTAAGCTATAATAACTTTCTGCACTTTGATAAGTGGTAGAAAGAGTATCTCCATCAGGGAAATTAAATACAACAGCATCACCTCTTTTAACATGACCAAAGCCAGGAAAACGATAGTAATCTAATTTAATCCATTCTAAGTAAGACTTAATATTTAATAATGGAATAGTATGGTGAACTAAAGGGAAAGCAATAGGAGTGTTAGGCATTCTTGGTCCATAGGCAACTTTACTTACAAAAAGATAATCTCCAACTAAAAGAGATTTTTCCATTGATGAAGTTGGTATTGTATAAGCTTCGAAGAAAAACATTCTTATTATTGAAGCTGCAATAACAGCAAAAAGTATTGCATCAACCCATTCTCTAACAGCAGAATTCTTTATTGCTGGTAATTCAGAAGGAGTAGTAAATTTTTCTTTTTTCGAAAATCCAAGCCAAGGAAGTACGACAAAAGGAAATAATACACCAGCTATTTGTATTAATAAGCCATTTTTACGAAAACACTTCATTATTTCAATAATGATTAGCATTCCAACAAAAATATTAATGAAAGGGATTAAGCAATAAATAAACCACCAAAATTTCTTATCTATAATTTTTACTGCATACCATGCGTTAAGGAAAGGGACTATACTCCACCAACCTTTTAACCCTGCTTTTTCAAAAATTTTCCATAGTCCAATAAAAGAGAGAATTATAGTAATTGCTAATATTATTGTGTATATACTCATTATTTCTTATTTTTTATTGCTACTTTTGCAAACTATATAATAACGTACAAAAATAAAATATTATTGCAATGAAACAAATTATTATTACATTAATTTTAATAATCCCTGCTCTATTACATGCTCAAAACGTAGATAAGAACGAGCTTTTGGCTACCGATAATAAAATGTCATTTACCTTAAATATGATAAGATATTATTACGCAGAAAAGCCAGATATGAAAAAAATTGTGGAAAAAGGTGTAATAAACATGTTAAAAGAATTAGATCCTCATTCCATTTATATTTCAAAAGATGATGTCCAAAAGATGAATGAACCTCTTGTTGGTAATTTTGATGGGGTAGGAGTTTCTTTCCAAATAATGAAAGACACAATATATGTTGTAGATGTAATTAGAGGAGGTCCTTCAGAAAAAGTAGGAATATTGGCTGGAGATAAAATAATAAAGGTTGATGAAAAAGTTGCAACAGGAGATACAATAAAAACCGATTGGGTATTTAGTAATCTTAGAGGATTAAAAGGAACTAAGGTAAAAGTAACGATACTTAGAAATGGAAGAAAAGAACCAATAGTATTTGAAATAATAAGAGACAAAATACCAATTACAAGTGTAGATACATGGTTTATGCTTGATAAAAATATTGGATATATACGATTAGATAGATTTGCTCAAAATTCACAAGAAGAAGTTCTGACAGCACTAAAAGAACTAAAAAAGGAAGGAATGAAAGATCTAATCTTTGACCTTAGAGGCAATGGAGGAGGATATTTAGATGTAGCATTTAAATTGTGTGATGAATTTTTAAGTGATGACAAGTTATTAGTATATACCGAAGGCGTATCAAGTCCAAGATATGACTTTAAAGCAGAAAGAACTGGTGAATTTGAAAAAGGGAAATTAGTATTATTAATAGATGAATCTTCTGCATCTGCATCAGAAATTCTTTCAGGGGCAATACAAGATTGGGATAGAGGAGTAATTGTAGGGAGAAGAAGTTTCGGAAAAGGATTAGTACAAAGACCTTTTAATTTGCCTGATGGTTCTCAAATACGTTTAACAACTTCACATTACTACACTCCAAGCGGTCGTTGTATTCAAAAACCATGGAACGATGGATTCGACGCATATTATAATGATTATATGAAACGTTACCAACATAAAGAACTAATAACAGCCGACTCAATATCATTTCCAGATTCATTAAAGTATTCAACAGCGAATGGAAGAACAGTATATGGAGGTGGAGGTATAATGCCAGATGTATTCGTGCCAATTGACACATCTCGTGCATCAGATTATTTAATAAACCTACGTTCAAAAGGAATATTCAATAACTATTCAATGCAATGGGTTGATGAAAACAGAACAGAAATTTTAAAGAAATGCCCAACCTATGAAGACTTCAATAAATTATATCCATCATTAAAAATAATGGAAGCATTTACTGCTTACGCAAAGAAAGAAGGAGTAGAACACAACCAAATAAAGAAAGAATGGGTAAATTCAATGGTATTAGAATACCTGTTAAAACAAACAAATGACACAACATCTAAAAATTACACATCCTACAAAACCTACGCAAACGAATTAATTAATAATCCAGAATTATTGAAAGATGTTGTAACAAAAGCCCAAACTGAAGATGAAAAGATGATAGAAATGATGAAAAAGTCAGATATTTATATTGAAGCAACCTTAAAAGCAATGATAGCACGTAATCTTTATGGAGTTAAATATTACTATCAATCAATCAAGGATACTGATGAAGGACTTCAACAAGCAATCAAAGTAATAAATGATGACAAACTATATAATAGTCTAATTGCTACACCAAAGACAAAGAAGAAATAAGATAAAAAATAACCCAAACCCCTGTAGAGACGCGATTTATCGCGTCTCTATTTTTTTATACACATCTATCTTTTTATTTTGGGTATTATCCCTGATTTTATTTTTATAGAACTTGAGACTTCTTTTTATCCATTACACAATTATTCCTTTAATCTCTTTGTGTAAATTCCCCACCGCTTACTGCGAAAAACGTACTTATTATATCAAATCACGGGTCAATATAAATTTCCGGTGGGATCAAGAATATTTATTATCTTTTTTCTATCTTAGAAAAAGATGAGAAAAATATCAAAGTGAATTGTATATACGATAATAATTATTGAAGTACTAAAGCAATTGATAAGTGAATTAGATATGGAAAAAGAATTAGATATTGCGGCTTACTTATTGAAATTAGATTAAATCTTTTTGGATTTATATTTAATCTATTTGAGAAAAGATTTGATCTTTCTGGACTATTCTCTAAATTGTTTGCTTGATACTCTCCATCCCACCATAATTTTGCATTTACCCAAATCGCTTTTCTAGTGAAACTTATGATGCCCCATCCGCTTGCATCGGGGTATTTATTTATATATTTTATGTTTAAAACATTACGAATAGAAAAGTCATTTGTAAAAAAAGAGGCTAGCATATAAATACACTAGCCTCTTGACGTTTTGTTTTAATTTTATTTCTTAGTTTAAAGCATCTTCAGGATTTGCACTTGCAGTTCCACGATAGTTTGACATAGCGTCAGAAGGTGTTGTAGCAGGATTTAAATATGAACATCCTACTTCATTACCAGAACCTGTTCCAACGAGGCTTCCAAATAAATTACCAGTTCCTGCTAATCTAATTACATTTCCTCTTGAGTAAGATTTTAATGTTGTTCCATGAACATTAGAACCTAATAAACCGCCAGCAAAATTATTTGCTGAT
>JBAZSY010000048.1:0-5282 GCA_041662185.1 Bacteroidales bacterium | reverse complement strand
GCAGCAATCGCAAGATGCTGAAACCAATCAGTCATTCCTCAATTTTATGGCCTCCCAATTAAAGAAATCGCTTTCTGATGAGATTGAAAAATACCAGGCATCAGGTAAAAAAGTATAGATTGGCATCTGATTACAAATACATGAAGTTGAATTCATTTCATTTTAATTATTCATGTCCATGGAACAAACATATTTTTTTATGCTTACAATACATAAAATTGGTTGATCTTCTGTAAAATAACTTTCTACAAATCTAATTCCTTCGGATCAACGACAAAAGTTGGGTCAAAAAATAAAATGGTATATCTTTGTCTTCATAAATACGATCAGATGGACAAGGATATCAACCAATCATTATTAGAGTTAATATTACCAGAAGGAATACTTGAATATTTTGACATAGTAGGCTTTGATAAAGGTAATAGTGGAAAGTATGTTTATGACAAAACTCTGACCATTTATCTGGAAGAGAAAAACCAGATTCCGAAGGAATACAAACATTATAAATACAAGGCAAGTGGTTTTATGGAGCCACGTCTGATAAATGATTATCCTATACGGAATATGTTGGTTACTTTAAGTGTGAAAAGACGGCGATGGGATGTTGAAATAGAAGGCGAAGTTAAAAAGATAAGCAGGGATTGGAATGTAGTTGCACAGGGTACTCGCATGAGCGCAGAGTATGCTTCTTTTTTAAAAGAAATTAGTCGATACTAACGCAATCAGTTGTCAAAGCATTGAAATCTATCTGGGAGTTAACGGGCGTAACTTTCAGCGACAATATAAAGAAAAGCTAAGTGATTTTCGCCATTGGAGACAAGGTCCACATGCGGAAAAATACATCGTTTACCCCAAAAATCTAGGACCTTACCTGACCATTGATGAAACATCCCTCTCGAACGGTGAGCTTTATACCATCATCACCAATAAAGCCAGAAAAGGCCAGAAAGGTTCTATTGTTGGTATATTTGAAGGAACCGAATCCAATGAGATCATAAGACTTATACTTAAGCATTATTCAGAACAACAACGCAAAATAGTCCGTGAAGTCACACTGGATATGGCTGCCAATATGAACCTGATTGTCAAAAGTTGCTTTCCCCGGGCTAAACGGGTAACGGACCGTTTTCATGTACAGAAGCTGGCTTATGAAGCCGTACAGGACATCCGGATTAAGCATCGGTGGGAAACTCTGGACGCGGAAAATACAGCTTACAAAAAAGCCAAAGAAAAGGGTATTGAATATCAACCAGAGGTATTAGCAAATGGAGATACCCGAAAACAGTTGCTGGCCAGAAGCCGGTATCTGCTATTTAAACCAGAAGAAAAATGGACCCTCTCGCAATGGCATAGAGCACATATATTATTTGAACTCTATCCTGATATTAAGAAAGCCTACGAGCTATCTTATAGTCTTTACAAAATCTATAACCGTCAAATATTGCCTGATGTGGCCAGAGCAAAATTGGCTCAATGGTTCAACCAGGTAGAAGAAGCGGGATTTAATGCATTTTCTACAGTTAGAAAAACTTTTGAAACACATCACAATACCATAATAAACTACTTTAACGGCAGAAGTACAAACGCAGCCGCAGAATCGTTCAATGCAAAAATAAAAGAGTTCAGAAGACAGTTTAGAGGGGTAACTGACATTAAATTTTTCCTATACAGATTATGCAAAATTTATGCTTAGACCCAGAATTTGTTCTTGATCCATTCCTTCTTCTGTTAACTTTCCCTCTACTTCTCCGTCCAGCCAATAATCCATTTTTATAAATGACATATCTTTGATAAGAAATGAATTTTCGTATTGGAATATATAAGGATTGCCATTTTCATCATTTACACAAAAATGACTTTGATTCATCAGAATATTATTACCAATACTTTTAGAAGATAATATACATGCTTTAAACCTTACTTGGTCTATGTATTCGATAAAAACAATTGGGTGAGGATGTGCTTTTTTGATCAATAGCCTTATAAATTTCACCTTTTTTCATCTTATTTCAAATTTAAAAATTATCTATTCAACTAATTCTCTCAATCTGTCTTTATCTTTCCAAGTTAAACTAATTCTATTCTCTTTAGAATTAATAACACCAAGAAAAGGAGCTACGTTAGTAGATCTAAAACTTTCAACCTTATCATCAATTAAAGTTATTTTATGGCGTACCAAACAATTTACACTTTGTTTTTCAACTAAATCAAAATTAAGATTGGAACGACCAAGGCTTATAATATAATTTGAATCATTTGAACCGGTAACATAACTAACCAATGTAAATCTGCTATTCTTAGTAATTACGGCATTAAACCGAACACCACTCAAACTATCATGTATAGCATAGTTAGTTTTTATATCCTTTTCTTCTACAAAACTTTTTAGAAAAGCATTTGCTTCTTTCTTAAAACGTCCAATATTTTCTCGTTCTTTATGACTTTTAAATTGAATAAAAGATGCACTAATAATAGCATTTATAAAATTCGATAAATCATAAACAAGATTAGGTACAAGTAAAGGATTGCTAGTTTTCTTATAATAAAAGATTTTCCCTTTAGCTTCTAACCTTCGAATTTCGTAATCATTCAAGTAATATTCAAAAAGTTTACTATAGGACTCGTCTTCAAAAGAAATCTCACACTCATATGTTTCATTATCAATCCATCCCCCATCTGTTACAACATATTCATTATCTCGTTTTGTAAGAAAAACAGAAACAAACATATTATTGGTCGTAGCAATAGGTGTTACAATCTCTATTGAATTTCCTCTTTCTTTTATTTTCCATAAGGAATTAAAAGAATCAATAATATCATTTATTAATTCGCCCATAAATTAAAAACTTATTCCCTCGTTAGGATCAACATTATCAAAAAAGAAACCAATTTCACCATCTTTTCTCACAATTAATTCAGGGATATCTTTATTATCTCTCCTTTTTATACCTACTTCTTGGCAAAAATAAGGGAATCCAAAATCAATATCCGATAAAGCATCAACTTCTCCCTTTATAGTTAACTTATCTGTTTTGTAAGCTAAGAAATATCCATCTTTATTAAAATGATGAAAATGAGGAGCATCAATACTTTGTTGACTTAAAGGGATATATGGCACATCATTTTTATGTACACCGTCTCCCGTATCATATCTGAACACAACTCGTGATTTAATTATATCAGTAAGAATATAAAAACTATAGTCTTTCTTATCACTATTTCGTATTTCTCCATTTAAAGTTACATTTCCAAAAGAAATAACGCAAGATAACTCATCACAGGAGTATAAAGATTTACAATGATTCTGTTTCTGCTTATCTAACGTAAAGGGACTTTTTATAAGTTTTTCAGCCTTCATGAAATCGACATACATATCAAAGTTTTCGATAACGTCTTTTTGTGGTTTGAGTTTCATATAATAATTCTTTTATAAATTGACAAATATATTAATATATTTAGAATTTAAAAATTACTAAGCTATATTTAAATAATAAATATTATTATATTTATTAAATGCTCTTATATATATACTAGAATACTCCATAAAAGAATCCACTTGCAGGTAATATTCTAACAGGAATCCTAGTCGCAAAATCATTGACCGATTCAAGAAAACAACCTTAACGCAGTAAGAATATTATGTGCAAGAGAAGCAATCTTTTCAGCTTTATCCAAAAGTTTAGGTTCAAGTTCTTTGGAAAGCAATTCCAGCTCTAAGCCTAATTTTTCAATATTTGCTTTCAAAATTTCTTCTTGTGCAACAAATCCCCCATGAAGGATATAATCATGAGCATTAGCTGTAACTCGAACAATGCAACCACCTTTATATGAAGTGATTTTTACTAAGCTCTTTGAATCAAACTGACGTAAGATCATATTTAAATTATTTTCAGAAATAGAATATTTAGGCGCGTATTCAGAATACTCTATCTGGATTTCATCAGAATTTATCAGATCTTGAAGAATAGCATCTTTTAATTGTGGAGTGATTAAATTCATAATTTTGTTTTTTAGCAAAGGTATAAATCATTTAGCAACAAAAAGCCACTAATCCATTTTGAAATGGGACTTTTTCATTAATAAAAAATACAATCTTATTCAAGTAAAGCTCTCTTCTTAAACATATTTAACTAATATATGATATATTTTCTACTAACTATTTATATATTTGTAGAACTGCAAATATTATGGAAAAAACTATCTACATAAAGGAGATTCTTAAAGAAAGAGATCTAAAGCAAAATTTATCGCTGAAAGAATTGGATTTTCTGTCTCTACCATCTCTTTGTGGGTTCTCAATAAAGCTCATCCAACAATTTAGCAGCATATTTATTTGAATTATTCTGGATATTCAATTGAGGAAGTATAAAAATCTTAATAAGAATATAAAATGAAACTAGATGCTAGAAAAATGATTATTGTTGACCTTAATTCTGGTAGTTATAATAAAACCAATAAAGGACACGAATTATTTAATTTAACCCAGAATCCTATAGACAACAATTACTATGGTTATTGTCCGCCTCATGATGGTATAGTGATCAATAAACTTGGAGCAAAAAAATTAGATGATTATATTGATGGAATTTTAGTTATTTATGTCACAAAAAAGTTAAAAAGTAACAATCGCGAAATTATAGCATTTTGTTTGAATGCCAGAGTTTTTAAAGAAGGGCAATCAGGTGATAATCTTGCTAGAAATTTTAAAAACAATGATGGTCAAAAAAAAATAGCAACTTATTCAGTTCTAAGTGATAACTTAATTGATTTAAGTAGTCGACTCAATAAATTTGAAATAAAAATTAATGACTACAATAATCAAATGTTTCGGATGCAAAGGGTGTATGGAGGAACATATCCTAAGTTGGATAAGAAAATAATAATTTATTTGGAAGAAATTTTAGAAAATAAAGTTCTTCTTGATAATGACAATAACGAATTACAAGAAGAAATACAAAATTCTGAGCCTGCAACGAAAGAGGAAATTGAGAAATCAGCAAACAAACCTCTATCTTTTGGCAGCAGTAGCCAAGGAAAAACTATTACAAAGGATAACAGATTGTCAAAATCAGCATTAAAAAGCACTAATTACACATGTGTTGTAAATCCTAATCATAAAACATTTTTTACAAAACAGGGAGTTCAATATATGGAAGGACATCATTTAATACCATGCACAGTTACTAATGGAGAGTATTTCATGGAAAAATTCAATAAAAATATTGACTGTTTTGAAAACATTGTTTGTGTTTGCCCAAACTGTCATCGTGAAATTCATTATG
>JBAZSY010000047.1:0-5389 GCA_041662185.1 Bacteroidales bacterium | reverse complement strand
CTTAGGTTGGGATGGGACTTTTGAAGGTAAAGAAGTGCCTATAGGTACTTATGTATGGAGATTAAGTTATAAACGTACTGGGAATGAAAGAATTTACGACAAAAATGGAACTATTAATATAATTAGATAGAAAATATTTATATCAAAATATAAACGCCAAGAGTTATTTATTCTCTTGGCGTTTTTCTTTTAATAGAACTTTCTAAAAAGCTCTCTTTTATTGAAATTAAACTCAATATAAATGAAAAAAGAGTAGATATATTTCTATTTATAGTTAATATAAATCCAGAAAGAGTTGATTTAATTTTAGAGAGACTTAATCTTTGGGAAAGTATCCTTTTCTAAACAAAAAAAGCTCCAAGTGCTTATTTAAAACACTTGGAGTTTTTCTTTTATATCATTCTAATGACTCTTAAATGATTATATCTTCAGATAACTCAAAATAATTATATTAAAGACTACAAAACAATTAATAACTTTGTTTTTATGCTATTTTCTGTTTTTATCGTTACATTATAGATGCCTTTAGCAATAAAATCATTTACATTTATTTGAAGTTTATTTTTGTTTGGATAAAGATTATAGGTTTTAACTATTCGACCCATCATATCAGAAACTATTACATTAGCATCGACTTTTAATCCTTCTATTTCAAGAGTTGTATTATTATTTGTTGGATTAGGATAAAGTTTGGCTTCAAAATTATTATTCTCAATATCATCTAACCCTATTGCGAATATTTTGCAAATTTCTTGGCTGAATCCACTTTCGCAATAAGGAGTAAAAGATTTTATTTTATAACAATAGTTTATGCTATCACTAAGATCATTATCTCGATAGATTGTATCCGTTACTGTTGCTATTGAGTCTTCATTACGATAAACCACATAAGTTTCTCCATATCCATGCCATGATAAATCAAAATAATTTGCTCCTGACTCTATTGTAAAATTTATTGGTGTTATATTTACTATTAAATTTAAAACAACAAGACTATCACTACCATTAGCTGCATGTAAATATAGAGAATATTTACCTGTGATAGAATCATTAAATCCATTTTCTGTATATACTTCCCCTTCACATATTGTATCAAAAATATTCGTTTGATTATTACTTTCTATATTAGAAAATTCACTCCACCATGGTGCTGCCTGATATGTCTCTGCTGTTCCATTTGGTACAGTTACTGGTATAGATTTTGGAACATCCAAAAATGTAGTTGAATCTATTATTGGAGGGATATAACCTAAACAACGAATTGACGTTAAAGCTCCGGAATATCTAAAAGCCCCAGCAGCAATATTAGTAATAGAAGCAGGTAAAGTAATATTTTCTAATCTCCTGCAAAAATTAAAAGCTTCAATCCCTATTGTTCTAACTGAATTTGAAAAAGAAACAGAAGATAATTGCATACAATTATAAAAAGCCCTATCGCCTATACTAATTATTGTATTTGGCATTGAAACAGAAGCCAATGCACTACAACCCCAAAATGCTTCATCATCTATACCAACAACAGAATAATTAATATCATTATGTGTAACTGAACTAGGAATATCTACAGCTGCTGAATATTCTCCATTTGCATAATACCTTGTACTTCCTTTAAAAGTAACCTTAACTGAAGAAGAATTAATTATTTTATAATAAATTGTAGTACCAGCATCATTTGTGGCTTCAAAATCATGTGCTTGTGTCTTAAAACTAATAAACAGTAAAGCTGTTATTAGAACAATAAATACTTTTCTTTTCATAATATTTAATTTAAATTATTTTACAGGACAATGCCGTTCCATAACATGTATAATATATAACAGTGAAAATAAAGAAAAAGTAAACAAAAACGTAATAAGAAATTAAACTGACAACGTTTTTGCTAGTATAGGTATGTATTATTTTAATAGTTTTGCGTTGTAGCTTTGTAGTAATTCAAGTGCATTTGTTTTTACGTAAATAAAGTCTGTTATTCCTTGCTCTTTATAATTTTCTATTTGTTCTGCTGGATAACCTGCAACAATAATGTTATTTATTTTTCCTTTTAACATTGGCATTACACCTGTTACTAAATCATTATATTCATCATCTGAAGAACAAAGTACTACTATTTCTGCTTTTGATTCTAATGCTGCTTTTGCTCCTTCTTCTGGGGTTTCAAAACCTAAATTATTTATTATTTGATAACCTGCTATTCCAAAAACATTTGTTGCAAAACTTGCTCTTGCTTTACGCATTGCAAGATTACCATAAGTTAATAAGAATACTTTTGGTGTTTTGCCTGACTTTTCAACTTCCATTCTTAATGCTTCAAACGGTTCTGACAAACGATTCCAAGACAATGTCTTTATTTCATTTCCTGAATTAGGATTATCTCCACAAGTTGAAGTAACCTTATCTGACATCTTTTCAAGTAAGTTTGGATATTGATTTGTTCCAAGTATTGTTGTTTTACGTGTTGCAACGTCTTTTGCTTTTTGAGAAGCTGTCTTTTCTATTTCTGATTGAATATATCCTTCTTTTATTGCTGCAACAAATCCACCCCTAGCTTCTATTGCCTTAAATATATCCCAAGCATGGGAAGCAATTGCATTTGTTAGACTTTCAATATAATAACTTCCTGCTGAAGGATCAACTACTTTATCAAAATATGATTCTTCTTTTAAGAGTATTTGTTGGTTTGAAGCTATACGACGAGAAAATTCATCACTTTCCTTAAATGCCATATCAAAAGGATAAACAGAAATAGAATCCGCTCCTGCAATTGCAGAAGACATAGTTTCTGTTGTTGTCCTTAACATATTTACATAAGGGTCGTAGATTGATTTATTGTAATATGAACTTTGAGTTGCAATAAATATATCATAAGCTGTTTCGCATTTAGGATTATACTCTTGCATTATCTTTCTCCATAATAATCTTGCTGCTCTAATCTTAGCAATTTCCATAAAGTAATTACTTCCTGTTGCAAAAGCAAATACTGTTCTATATCCTACAGAATGTGCCGGAATTCCTTTTTCTGTTAAAGTGTAAAGATAATCATTAGCTGCTGATAGTGTATATGCTAATTCTTGAACAATTGAAGCTCCTGCATTATTGAAAATATGTCCATTAATTGTAATTACATCAAAGTTTGGAATATTTTCTTTTATGAGGTTCATTATTTCTACTCCTTGTTCTGCAATTTCTTTTTCTGAACAACATAATTTACCTTTATAAAGAGCATAAACATAAGGATCAAAATTCATTGAACCATATACCTTTTTACCATCTACTGCTTCTGTTTTTATATACTCAACAAAAAGTTTTGTAAGTTCTAAGAAACAACTTGCAGCAATAAAGTTTATTTTTACTTTTGTTAGGTCTATTCCTTTTAAAAGAATCTTTAAATCTTCAACACTCTTTACTTTTGAAGTATTTAACCCAAGAGAAACAACTCCTCTTTTTAATCCTTCAAGAGCAATTGCATTTGATACTTTTAAGTCAGATTCAAAAACGTCTTGACGAATATCCCAATTATTATCTTCTTTTTTTATTGGTTGAAGATTTAAGTCTGCCGTATTTTCAGCTCTATAATATGGTTTTACATCAAAACCTTCTAAAGTTTTCCATACTAATTTCTTTGTATAATCGCCACCTTTAAGGTCAGCCATTATAACTTCTTCCCATTTCTCAGTTGAAACTGGAGGAAATTCAGGGAACAATTTATTGTTTTCCATATATCTGTCTACGTTTAATAATCTATCAAAATTAGGTTGCAAAATTATAAAGAAATGAAGATATAACCTAATATTTAGAATGGAAAAAGCAAATAATAAACTTGATGAGAGTTCTTAAATACTAAATAATACAAACTCTTGATGCTAAATCAAATTAATATTATAATTTTGTGAGTCCAAAAATCATTCCTCTATTAAAAATAAATTCACAAACGAAACTTTAGCAATTTTCAAATGAAAAAGAATTGGGAAAAGAAAACAATACTCTTCTTAACGAGTCAAACCATATCTCTTTTTGGCTCATCCTTAGTCCAATATGCAATCATGTGGTTTATTACTTTAAAAACTCAATCAGGAGTAATGATGACCATATCTATAATTTGTGGATTTGTACCAGCATTCTTTCTTTCACCATTTGCAGGAGTATGGGCAGATAGATATAATCGCAAACTAATCATTATGTTATCCGACTCATTAATTGCTTTTGCCACACTTATTTTAGCAATATTATTTTTAATGGGATATAATTTTATGTGGTTATTGTTTGTAATTTCTGCAATAAGATCAGTGGGTTCAGGAATTCAAACACCTGCAGTTAGTGCATTCTTACCTCAAATTGTACCAACAAACAAACTAACCAAAGTAAATGGAATTAACAGTAGTGTGCAATCTGTTATTATGTTATTATCACCTATGCTTAGTGGAGCCCTTTTAATGTTAGCAAGAATAGAAGTAATATTCTTTATTGATGTAATTACAGCTATAATTGGTGTTTGCACGCTACTGTTATTTGTGAAAGTTCCTCCTCATGCTAAAGCCTTAGAAAAACAGACTATAAGTTATTTTGGAGATATGAAAGAAGGGATTAATTATATCAAAAGCCATGAATACATAAAACATTTCTTTATTTTCTGTATCTTCTTTTTCTTTCTTATTACACCTGTAACATTTCTTTCTCCATTACAAGTTTCACGTAGTTTTGGAAATGATGTATGGAGACTAACTGCAATAGAGATTGCTTTCTCTATTGGAGTAATAATAGGAGGATTAATAATAAGCGCTGTAAAAATCTTTAAAAATAAAATACACACTATGACATTTGCCTGTTTTACCACAGGAATAACAACTTTTGCTCTTGGAGTTGTACCTTATTTTTGGCTTTATTTATTAATAGTATTAATAATGGGATTTGCTGTACCAATGTTCCATACTCCTTCTACTGTCCTATTACAAGAAAAAGTTGAAGAATCATTTTTAGGAAGAGTATTTGGTGTTTTAGGAATGATTTCAAGCTCTATGTTACCTTTAGGTATGTTATTATTTGGTCCATTAGCAGATATAATAAGTATTGAAACATTACTTTTAATAACAGGAGTCCTACTTTTTATTATAAGTTTCTTCTTAGGAAAAAACAAAGTGTTGCTTGAACATGGGAAATAAAGATAGACTTTAAAACAGTCAATAATAAATTAAACTTACAATCATTCTGATTTTCTGAAAACAAAAAAATGCAATAAACTCTTGGCTTATTGCATTTTTTAATCTATTTTTTTTATATCTTATTTCTTTACTGGTGCTGTTGGTGCTGGTTTACCTTCAAGTTCTCTAATTAACTTACCGTCAGCTTGTGCTCCTAATTTATCACCTGCTTTTGTTTTTGCTGTTGCTCTACG
>JBAZSY010000046.1:0-6322 GCA_041662185.1 Bacteroidales bacterium | reverse complement strand
CGATGATACTGCACTAACCAGAGTGGGAAAGTAGGTCGCCGCCAAATTTTATTCAACCGCCTTGTACTTAATTGTGCAAGGCGGTTTTTTGTTATATATACTACCCTCATAAAGAACTTGAAAAAGTAAATCTACCGTTTTAGGAGGTGCAAATCGACCGTTTTACATAGTGCAAAACGGTCGATTTACTATAGGTAAAACGGTCGATTTACTATAAAAGAATGGTAATTTGATTATAATGGCTTCTTTTTTTGTGTTATTGTCTAAAGAATATACTTGATAATTTTTCTACTTTACATCGGAATACACTAAAAGAGTTTATAAATGTATTATATTTAATACTAATTTTTGACTTGCAAAGGTTTCGAATTTTCTTTGGGCATTAATTCTATCGAAAAGAAAAAAATAATGGAGACTCAAAAATAGAATCTCCATTACACTTTTAACTTGTTTTATCTTATTCCCAGAAGGCTAAATGTACAACAAACAATAAACCTTCTTAAGATAAACAAAGATAATAAATGAATATATCTTAGAATGGAAGATCATCATCTTCTTGTGGTTCTGCTGTATTATTAAATGAACCATATTCTTCTACTTTAGGTTCTGATGTTGATTGTACAGGTGTAGGATTAACCTTTGGTTGAGGATTTGCAAATCCTTGTTCTTGTTGAGGAGCTCCTCCTACAGTAACTGGATTAAATGTATCTATTCTAAAACATCTTAAATCTGTGTACCAACGTTCATTAAATTCTCTTGATTCAGGTGAAAAATAAACCTTTATTTGTGTTCCTGCATTCATTGTTCTAACAACTGCAACCTTATCTTCTCCCCATAAAGAGAAACATACTTGTTTTGGGAATTGTTCTTCTGTTTCAATAACAAATCCTCCTCTTACCCAAGGTCCTCTTTGTGATTCTCCATTTTGCTCAGGTAAACTTTTTACAAACTTTCCAATAATTTCCATTGTCTTATGTATTTAATTATTAATTTTCTTTTTTAATGGGTAATTCTAATGGTTACCCCTACAATTATTTCTTTTGATTATTTGGTTTTAACCATTTGTCTAACCAATCAAAGAAATTCCTTTGCCATAGTATTCCATTTTGTGGTTTAAGCACCCAATGTGATTCATCAGGGAAATATAAATAACGTGCAGGAATTCCACGAATAACTGCTGCATTATAAGCTGCCATACCTTGTGAAGCAACAATACGATAATCAAATTCACTATGGATAACCATAAGTGGAGTATCCCATTTATCAACAAATTTATGAGGAGAATTAGCAAAACTCTTTTGTGCTGTCTTGTTATTCTTATTCCAATATGGTCCACCAAGATCCCAATTAACAAACCACATTTCTTCAGTTTCTAAATATTGTTGTTCTAAGTTAAACATTCCATTATGAGCAATAAAACATTTGAAACGTTTTTCATGATGACCAGCTAACCAATAAACAGAGAAG
This sequence comes from Bacteroidales bacterium, assembly GCA_041662185.1. Classification (GTDB taxonomy): domain Bacteria; phylum Bacteroidota; class Bacteroidia; order Bacteroidales; family P3; genus UBA10566. The sequence goes on along the minus strand of JBAZSY010000046.1, from coordinate 4,855 downwards.
CCACCAAAGCTTGCTCCAACTGCTCCAAGATGTTCTTTATCAACAAAAGGACATTTGCACATTTCATCAATAGCAGTTAAATAATCTTTCATACATTGACCACCATAATCTCCACTAATTTCTTCTTCCCATTCTTGACCAAAGCCAGGAAGACCTCTACGATTTGGAGCAACAACAATATAACCATTAGCAGCCATAATTTGCAAATTCCAGCGATAAGACCAAAATTGAGAAACTGTAGATTGAGGACCACCTTCACAATAAAGCAAAGTTGGATATTTCTTTGTTGAATCAAAATCAGGTGGATAAATTATCCATGATTGAAGATTTTTTCCATCAGTTGCTTTAAACCAACGTTCTTCAACTCTTCCCATCTTTACTTTTGCAAGTAAGTCTTTATTTACATTAGAAATATTTTTTTCTTCACCATTTACAGGATTAACAGAATAAATCTCTACTGGTTGAGACATACTCATTTTTGTTCCTATAAGTTTATCTTTAGCAAGCATAACTCCAGTGTAATCATGAATGCCATTTGTTACTTTTCTAAATTTATTATCAACCAAAGTCAATTGATAAATATCATCTCTACCATGGTAATCAGAAATAAAATAAATGCTCTTATTATCTTTAGAGAATTTAAGTCCAGTTGAGTTTTGGTCAAAGTCTTTTGAATAGTCTTTAATTTGCTTAGTGCTTAAATCCATAACCATTAAACGAATTTTGTCAGCTTCATAACCATCTCTTTCCATACTTTCCCAAGCAAGAAGTTTCCCATCAGAAGAGAATACAGGGTTTTGATCATATCCCATCATACCTTCTGATAAGTTAGTTGTTTTCTTTGAAGCTAAATCATAAAGGAAAATATCTGAATTAGTTGAAAAAGCATAAGCCTTACCAACCTTTTTTCTACAAGTGTAAACTATTTGTTTAGAATCTGGAGACCAAGTCAATTGTTCTATGCCTCCCCAAGGACGCATAGGAGATTCAAATTCTGTTCCATTTAATAAGTTAATATCATTTGAAAGTTTCTTCCCATCAAAATCAGCAACAAAAGGTTGAGGAACATTATCTACCCAACCATCCCAATGACGATAAGCAAGGTCATCATTAATTCTTCCTGTTGTTTTATCTAAGCCTTCTTTTAAGTAAGCAAATTTATCTTTCTTTGCAAGAGCTCTAATATAAAGCATTTTCTTTCCGTCAGGTGAATAAGAAAAACTTTCAATATCTCCCTCTTTAACATTAGATATCTTTGTACGGTTTTCTCCATCTAAATCCATTTCATAGATTTGAACACCATTTGTATCAGCATAACAAAAATCAATTTTCTTTCCATTAGGATTAAAAATACAGTTCCATTCACTTCCAGAAGTTTTAGTTAATTGCTTAACATCACTTCCATTAATATTCATTGAATAAATCTCAGCATTACCTTTATTCTTTTTAACATCAAAATACTTAACAGTATAAAGAATCTTATCCCCATTAGGAGATACAGTAACATCGCCAATACGACCAAAAGCCCAAAGAACTTCTGGAGTTAGCTTTCCGTCTTTAACTTCAACATTAGGTTTTCCAACAATATCTTTATCAGTTGGACGAGGCTTGCAAGAAACGAAACATACCGTTACTACAAGTGCAAATAATAAATACTTTTTCATTTTTATCTATAATATTAAATTAAAATCCTCTTAAAAAGAAAAACTCGTCAAAGGTACAAATTAGTTAGAAAAACCACAAATAAGTTGAAGAAAAAACGTGTTAAACATCTTAACTTATATTTATTTCAAAGATTATCATACAAAATAAACGAAGGCAAATGTTACTCTCATAAAGTGAACGAGGGCAAAAAATCAAATATTAACCTTAGTTATTAATATTAATTGGCAATTTATAGAGATAGTATTTTTTTATTTCTTTTCTTAGGAAGTTTTCGTCTAATTGGTCGGAAGCGTTACAAATCTCTTTTATTTCACCATTCTTAAATAAGATATTTATCTTATGGTCTTCAAAACTATAAGCTTTGTTTCTTAGCTCATCTGTCAATATAAAATAGTCTTTAAGTTCTTGTTTCTTTATTTTATTGTCTTCTTGATTGTAGAATTGATTTACAACTTCTTCAATATCTTGTATTGTGAATGGTTTATCTTGTATTTTAACTTTACCAAGACGACGATTAACTAAACAATTTGAAAGATAGGAAAGAATTTTATCTTCACTATTTGTCCAAACTTTTACTGCATTCCAAATATCAGAATCATCAATTGAAGTAAAACATTCTATTGCTTTATCTTCTTTTATTGTCCTTACTCCATTTTCAAAGAAATAAGCAAAACAAGGTGAAATATTTTTAATTACATCAATTCCTTTTTCTTGAATATCCCTTGCCCTTTTTAGAATAGTCTTTAATAAAATATCAGCAGAAACTACTGTTTTATGCATATATACTTGCCAATACATTAATCGGCGTGAAATAATAAACTTTTCAATTGAATAAATCCCTTTTTGTTCAATTACCAATTCATCATCTTTCACTGATAGCATTTTTATTATTCTTTCTGTTCCAATAACACCTTCTGAAACTCCTGTAAAGAAACTATCCCTTGTTAAATAATCTAATCTATCAGTATCAACTTGAGATGATACTAATTGATGAAGAAAACGCTTTGGATAATTATTTGAAAATATATCTAATGTAATTTGAGAAACTCCTATCCTTTTCATTAGCTCTAAAGAAACATCTTCATGACTTTCTTCAAAAAAGAAATGCTCCAAGCAATGAGAAAAAGGACTATGACCAATATCATGAAGAAGTATGGCAGAAAGTGAAGCTTCAAATTCTTCTTCAGAAATAGTTTCTCCTTTTTGTCTAAGCACATCAAGAGCTTGATTCATTAGAAACATTGCCCCAACTGCATGAGAAAACCTTGTATGTTCTGCACCTGGATAAACAAGATTGCTTAATCCTAATTGCTTTATACGGCGTAATCTTTGAAGATAAGGATGTTCTAATAAATCAAAAATACCTCCACTGGGAATATTTATAAACCCATATACAGGGTCATTAATAATTTTCTTTTTATTCAAAGGACTATTCATAATGCAAAAGTACATTATTATTTTCAAAATACTTTGTTTAATGGTAATTACTATTTATTAGAAATAAATTATTACTTTTGTGCTAATAATCTAATCTTATGGCAACAATATATGATATAGCTTTTGCAAATATACATGGAATAGGACCAAGTACAGCAAAAGAAATAATGAAAATATACTCTTCAACAGAGGAATTCTTTTCTGAGTCACGTTCAAACTTAGAAAAGATATTTAAGTCAAGAACTAAAACAATAAATGATATTCGTAATAGGACAATGTTTGAAAAATGTGAGAAGGAAATGGAGTTTATGGAGAAATACAATATTAAATGTTTATTCTTAAATGACAAAGACTATCCTCAAAGACTTTTAAATATTCCCGATAGTCCAATATGCTTATACTACCAAGGTAATGAAGACCTAAATAAAGAAAGAATGGTAGGAATAGTTGGCACAAGGAATGCAACAGATTATGGAAAAGAACTAACAGAAAAAATAGTAAGTGAACTAAAAGAATATAATATTTCAATAGTAAGTGGATTAGCATATGGAATAGATGCAATATCTCATAGGAAAAGCCTTGCTGAAAATATTCCAACATTTGCAGTTCTTGGTCATGGATTAGATATGATTTACCCAAAAGAAAACTACGACCTTGCAATAGAGATGACAAAGCATGGTGGTCTTATAACAGAGTTTATGACCAAGACCAAACCAGAAAGATATAATTTCCCAAGAAGAAATAGAATAATAGCAGGTTTATGTGATTGTGTAATTGTTATTGAAGCTGCAAAGAAAAGTGGTTCATTAGTAACAGCCGATTTAGCAAATCAATATAATAAAGAAGTATTTGCTTTACCAGGAAGAGTTAGTGACCAATTTAGTGAAGGATGCAATTACCTGATAAGTAGCCAAAGAGCAAATATACTTCACGCTACAAATGACATAATAGAAATAATGAATTGGGATTTTGATATTAAAAACCAACCAAAGAAAGAACCAAAACACCCAACAAACCTAACCAAAGACGAAGAAATAATCTACAAAATAATAGCAGGTAATGAAGAAATCCATATAGATGACATTTCCATAGAATGCACACTTAACCCCTCAGTATTAGCATCCTGCCTACTTAACTTAGAACTTGAAGGCGTTATACGTTGCTTACCAAAAAAGACATACAAGATTTGCTATTAAAATATATCTTTTTCTTCTCTTTGTTCATTACACTTCAATTTATCCTGATTATAAATTATTTTTCTATTTAATATATTCAAAGGATATTGAATAGTCCTAAATAAGCTTTTACAGTTTTTACACTCATTTATGACTAGTCAAAACTAGTCATATTGAGAGTAATTTAGTAGTGCTTTTTTATTTTTATGAGAACTACGAGATATGTTGAAAAAGGATTTAAAATTTGCGTACATATTCATTTTAGTGTACCTTTGCAAGCTACAATTCAAATTAGTGTTTAATAAATAATTGAAAACATGTCAATTAACAGTAAGACACAAGAGCTGAAAGCCAGAATGCAATCATTGCTTCAAGGCGGTGGAGAGAAGGCAGTTGAAAAACAAAAAGCCACTGGCAAGCTTACGGCAAGAGAAAGAATCTTAGAACTATTGGACGAAGGTACTTTCCATGAATATGACCTTTTTATCCAACATTCAGGTAAAGATTTTAATATGGATAAGAAAATTCTTCCTGGCGACGGTGTAATTACCGGAACAGGAACAATTAATCGTTATCCT
>JBAZSY010000045.1:0-6421 GCA_041662185.1 Bacteroidales bacterium | reverse complement strand
ACAAAAGGCGTTATAGGGTTGAAGCATTTGTTAGATTTTATTATCTGCTGTGCATCTTTTGAACTATCTTTTCTTTATAGTAATCAATAAGTACTTCTGGAACTAACCTATATTTTCCTTCAATACATTCTTCTATACTTATCCAAAATGCTTTAAGCCTCTCATTATCTGACTCTTTGAGCTCATACTCTTTATGTTCATAAAATGATGTGTCGCAGAAGTCTGCTTGATAGAAAAAATCAACTTCATGTCCAGGAAAGCCATCACATACAAAGATATTTTCTACAACCTTCTTAAGCTCTATATTTTTTATTTCTGTATTTAGTTCCTCGTTAATCTCTCGTTTCAAGGTATCTATTGTATATTCTTGAAACTCATTCGTTCCTCCAATTGGCCTATAGAAATGGTCTTTCTTTACACTATCATATGCTTCAAAAACAAATATATTACCATCATTTTCAAAAAGACATAATGCTTTTACTTTTATCAAATCCTTTCCTTTAAACATTTTATCGGTATCCCCTATATTAAAATGAGCCTTTCTAGAAACAATATGTACCAAATAGATTTATTTTATTTTTATGTATTACTTTATCAAGAATCTTCTTTTTTTAAACCAACGCAGCCAAATTTTCTCAGAGTTTATTATTCAATAAATCTAACATTGGCTTAACCTTTAAAGCCTGGCCTGAGCGAAGCGAAGGATTGGCGCGCTTTTTGCATTGTTGTTCTGCAAAAAGCGTGACAAAAGGCTTTATAAGGTTGAAGCAGTTGTTAGGTTTCTTTCAATTAGTCACTTATTTTTCTATAATATCTTATAGATCTTTATTAATAGATTCCGATTTATTTTGCATTCTTTCTTTCATAATTTCTCCGCAATAATATGAAAGTGTAATTGAAATTTTATAATCTTCACTACTCAATGATAATATTATTGCATTAGAATCATCAAACCACCAAGAGCTATCTATTTTTGTATAGTTTCCCGAAATGGCGGTTTCTTCATGCCCATCACCTTTTTCATATGGATATAAATATTCCTCTTTATCCTTTGATGGTTTATTATATTTTTTAATTAAGTCATTTTTTAAATTAGTATATTCTTTTAATGCATTATTTTTAATTGGTATTATAGTAAAATTGCTACAATAAAATCTATCACTATCAAAAAAAAGAGAAAGCTTTCCAGTTCTTTCAGCAAATACAATATTTGGATATGATAATGCATTTGTTATAGTACTATTAGTAAATTGCCCTTTACCTTCCATCATCATTTTTGTTTCACTTATTGAAGACTTCCATGGTATACTCCAAAATCCTTCCAATGTCTGAGCAGGAATTTGTGTTACAAAAAGAAATACAATAAGCACTACAATTACACGCTTCATATTCCCTCCAAAATATTTTATTAAGGCATATATTTATTGTATATAACCTTAAATTATTTTTTATTGCGCGTAGCGTCAACCTAACATTGGCTTAACCCTTAACGCCTGTTCCTGAGCGAAGCGAAGGATTGGCGTGGTTTTTGCGTCATCTTCTAGCAAAAACCATGACAAAGGGCGTTATAGGGTTGAAGCATTTGTTAGGCATCTTCTTTATTTCTATTATCTATAGCTATATAAATTACTTTTCAATATGATATTTTATTGTCTTTCCTTAATCATATGATGTCGTTCTTATCTAGATATCATCTTCATTTATTACTTTTATTCCATTCTTTAATAATAATTCTGCTGTTATTCCATTTCCTTCTATCAACGTTCCAGTAAATGTACCATCATAGATTTCACCTTTACCGCATGATGGAGATCTTGCCTTTAAAATAGCTCTTTTACATTTATACGTACGAGCAAGTTCAAGTGTAATCTCAGCCCCTCTAATAAACTCTTTAGTTACATCTCTTCCTTGTTTATCTACTACTCTTCCATTGATAATTTCAGCAGGTGGCCTTGGTGTCGTTAATCCGCCCAATTGTTCAGGACATACAAATAATGCTTCTCCATCATTAATGAGCTGCTTTACGTCTTTATTAAGCTTACTTTCTCCATTGTATCTACAAGGGACACCAGCCAAACATGCACTAACTAGAATCATAGTTATCTCCTTTTCTGGAAGATAATTTTTATTTTTAATTTGTTTTTGCTCGCGCTTTGCGCGAGTCTGCCTAACATTGGCTTGACCCTTAACGCCCGTTCCTGAGCGTAGCGAAGGATTGGCGTGGTTTGTGCATTGTTGTTCTGCACAAACCATGACAAAGGACGTTATAGGGTCGAAGCAGGTGTTAGAATTCTTTTATAAATTATTTCTATTTGCTATCTTCATTTGAAATGTTTTTAGTATCATTTTCTTTTTTTTCATCTATAGTACTTTTTTCTATTTCTTTTGACTTACTTTTCTTTTTTTCAATTTTTTTTATAATTTTATTATACTTATCACATGCATCAATTGCTTCGGGTGTATCTAATAATTCTCTCTTTAAAACATCATTTACAATTAATGAATTGATCTCTTCATCTTCAATCTTAATCAGAGGATCAATTTTTCTAAACTCTCTCTTAATTGCCTCAGTTACAGATTCAGATCGTAAAATCGTACCTATATAATATTTATTAACAATCATTCTATGCTGTGTAAACTCATCAATAGCATTTCTCTTAAGCCCTTCTTTACAAAGGATAAAAAGTTTGTCTAAATCACCTTTACTTTTCAACTTAATATCTAATAAATTGAATTCACAAACTAGATCAGTTTTTATTGGTTTTTCAAAACATACTTTATATACTTTCCAATTAATACTATTAGTTAGTATTATCCATTCCGTACCGTTGTTTGCCCCATAATCAAGAGCTTGTTGGCAGTGCTTTTCAGCAAGCGTAATACCAATAGCTTTTACTTCAATTAGGAACTTAAGAATATTATCAACTTTTATAGCTAAATCACAATATGTACTTTTTATGGCATATTCACTTGTTATTTCCGTGTATTTATCATAGCCAAACATTAATGCAAGTACATCACTTACAATTACAACTGTGTCACTCTCATTTATATCTCGACTTTTTGCTTGCTCTGTTACTTTTTGAATTTTATTAAGGTTTGCCTTAAACCGTTCGAGGACCTTTACTGGAATCGTTACCATATAATACTCCTTTTATAAAGCTCCTTATTAAATATAAGCGTATTAATTATTTACTCTTGCGCCGAAGGCGTCATTCTAACATTGGCTTAACCTTTAAATCCGCGCCCGAAGGGCTTGGCATGGTTTGTGCATTGTTGTTCTGCACAAACCATGCCAAAGGATTTATAAGGTTGAAGCATTTGTTAGACTTTTCTTACTTATTAAATTACGAAACGAGATAAACAAAATTCAATAAGTTTGTTTCTTCTTAAATCAACGTCTTGTTTCTTAAAATCTCCATATTGGATTATTCCAGCCATATTTCTTGTAGATTCAATTTCTGATTGAAGATATCCATTAACTTTGTTTATTGGAGCGAAATTTCCTATGCTTTTATTTATTTTTTCTTCAAGAAGAATTAAGTTTCCAAAACGATTTTTTTCATAACCATAATCTTCTTCAAATTCAAATGATCCAACTTCGAATTCAGGTTCACTGCTAAATATATGCTCAATTTGTAAGGTTGAGTACTTCTGCAATGAAATATTTCCACCTTCGTATTCAGCCAAAATGTACTTAACGGCACCATTACCATAAATATCAGCATCAAGATAATTTCTAAACACATGATCGCTCATAAATTTTTCAACAATGTTTTTTAATGCATCTTGAACTTCATTAATTGAATAATCTTTTTCTGATAATTGAGAGGCAAACCAATAAGCGTCAGCAATTGGGTTCGTTCCTCTTGTTTTATAAACTCGAACTTCAACTGTCTCAAGAAAAGATAATGCAAGATCAAGCTTATTTTGCATCAATAGTCTTACAATAATGGGATATAATGTAGCAGTAAATTCAAGTTTACAAAATATTTGTTGTTTTTCTGTACTGCTTTTCACATTTTTTAGCAATTCACAATAGCTTTTCGAAAATTCACTAAAGTCCGAAAGGTATCCCTTTATAAAGCTTTCAAGTTCAGACTTTTTTAATTTTAAACCTTCACAATGATCTTTGAGATTCTCAAATATTGTATCGGCACTATTTCTATTATTCCAGGTTTCTGGAAAAAATTTTCTTGCTGAATAATAATGGTGAGTAAAAATTGTATTTTCTTCGAAACGACCTAAAATGTTTAGTTCTTCTTTTAATACTAATATATCATCATATGAATCAAATATAACTTCAAACTGATCATTAATATATTTATTCAACTGCTCATTCAAGTGGAGAGTTGAATACAACATTAAAATACTTTTTGTTTTATCAAGTATCCGTAAAGGTAATCCTCTATCATTTATTATTGAAAACATTTTTACAGCTTGAGCTTGACCTTCTACATTGAAAACCAAGACTTCGATTCTATCTCTAATGAACTTTATCCTTTTTTCAATTTCATACTCTGATAATAAATTACTATATGCTTTAAACTCTTTTTTTGCATCATACATGAATTTGTGACTTCTCTTCACAATACTTTTTTGATCAATTGTATCAAATTTAAATAAGACTTCACTTAGAAATTCTCCATCAATTCCTAGTGGTTTAAGCTTTAGATTTCCTTTTGTCCCAATGAAAGCAATAAACTGATCATTTCTGATTTCTTCGCTCTCAATCCTTTCTATTAGTACATTCAACAGTATAAAAAGTGTTGTAATACGTTGTTGTCCATCAATTATTTCGTAAATTGTGTCGACAGTAAGCCCCTCTGCTTCGTTTTGTTTGAAAGAAAGAGTTCCTATAAAATGATTCATATCATTCTGAATACTCTCTTCAACATCAATCCAAAGCGCCTTTCTTTCAATTTCAGTCCAACTATATTTACGTTGATATGTTGGTATTACAAATTTATTTCCATTAAATATTGATCCAATTTTTTCCGTCTGACTCTTAGATATCGACATTTATCACTCCTTTATATTTAATAAGTCTAACATTGGCTTAACCCTTAACGCCTGTTCCTGAGCGAAGCGAAGGATTGGCGTGGTTTTTGCGTCATCTTCTCGCAAAAACCATGACAAAAGGCGTTATAGGGTTGAAGCAGTTGTTAGGTATTTCACTTCTCAAAGTAAAGCTATACTTATTCAATTCTTTTACTGATATATACTTCTTTCTTCAATAATAATGCTTTCATCATTAAGCTTAAGATAATTAGCCATATCATCTAGATGTGATAGAATCTTTTGATCATCAATAGAAAATGGAACATATACATTATACATAGCAGTATGCGTATCTACTGTTACTTTTGTTCTTTCATCCATTCCATTTAGAACATTTGATATGATGTCTTTTGTATCTCTTATATAGAGGTCATCTTTCTTTAATGTTTTCTGTTCTCCATTGAAAAGTGTAAAAAGCTCACTTCCAAGAGTACGATCTAAATATAATGGCTCAACTATCTTTGAGTAATCATGAACTGATGTTAAGAAATGATTCTTAAGTTCAGCCATGAACATTGATTGGACTATAGGAGATACGAATGGAATTCCTTTCTCCTTATAGATAACTGACTCAAGTTGCAGTAAAACATGATATGTCTTTGTAAAGCTCTTATAATATGAATAGTATCCTTTTAGTACTTCTGTCTTAATAAGGTCTTTTCTAGATAATGAGCCATAGCGTTGCTTAAGATCTTCAATCAAAGAATCTTTTGCGATTGCCATTTTATTATTCAAATATGCATTCTTAATATTACTAATCAGCAATAGCCCTATTTTCAAATCAGGAAATAGCTCTTTTGCATCTGGCGAAATGGATAACATATGCAGTATACCTCTTTAAATTATGTAATAGTTTATTCTGGTTTCTTAATATACCTAACATTTTCGCTTAACCTTTAAGCCCGACCTGAGCGATAGCTCAGGTTTGGCGCGATTCTTGCACCACTTTACGTTGCAGCTCCTACTTTACGGGGTCTCGCAAGAAGCGTGCCAAAGGGCTTATAAGGTTGAAGCGGGCGTTAGAAATCTTTTTCTCATTTGATATTAAGGAGCACTATTCCTGATAGACAAAATGCAATTCCTAATAGCTTCTTTATATTTATCTTTTCCTTAAATACAATTATTCCTATGATCACTAATCCTACTGTTATCATTGATGATACAAGAGCCGAAGAAAACGTAAGCTTTCCTCCAGCCCTATACAACAATAAATATCCTAGTTCTATTCCTACGATTGGAACTGCAAGTAAAACACTATAGATGTTTAGGCTCTTTATTGATTCAGAGAATGTGTTCTTCAATGGAAATACGATAAAAAGTATACCAACTAAACAGAGTGACGTAATATATGAACAAAGGA
>JBAZSY010000044.1:0-6988 GCA_041662185.1 Bacteroidales bacterium | reverse complement strand
ATGACCTATCTAGCACCCCTCTTTGATCTTCTCCAAGCATTAAATTCATCGTCAGACATATTCATTACATCTATAGCTTGATTCATTGATGCAGACTTAGAAACTGCTGCTGGCGAACCAGGGGCAATCTTCTTTTCCTGCACTTGCTGTTTCAAAACTATCTTTTGCTTTGGGCTTAATTTATCCATTAATTCCCAAGCTTCCTCGTATCTATTGCTTGAAGCTTCAATCGCAGCGGCGAGATTAGGTCGTTGTTTTAAAAATTCAGTTAATCGTTCATTTATTTCTTCTATTTTCTCTGGATTATTCTTAATCCAAAGTTTTTCCTCTACCTCACGCATGATTGAAAGTTTATCGGCATTCTTTGCCTTTTCATAATCTGCTTTGGTTATAGGCTCATATTGTTTTGGATCTTCTTCCTGTGGTTGCTGAGACATCTGCATTTGCTTAAGTTGAAAATCTCTATAAGCCTTCAACTCTTGCTCATACTCTTGTCTTTTCTTTCTTTCCTTTTGCAAAGCACTCAATGGTACTTGCTGTTCTTTTTCAGTAGATTCTGCAACTTCTTGCTGAACTGGTTTAACTTCAGTATTTTGTTCTACTGGAGAAACAACTTGTTCAACATTTTCTTTTATTTCTTCAGATACGGTATCTGTCATAATATATCCTTTTTTACCCGTTAATTCGTGCTTTTATGCTCACGAGGCATTGCACCCTTTGCTTGAAGGTAGGCGACACCTTTAGTATTAAACTCTACTTTTAGTTTTTCCCCTTTTTTCTTGGGAGCTACCATCCATAAAAGTTCACATACACCTTTAGAATTGTTTATCCACCAAACAAAAGAATTACTCATGAATGGAGGTAATTTAAATGTAATTTTTGGGGCATCAATCTTGAAATTACCAGGATCAAATTCATCAAACTTAGCATGCAAAGTTAAATAATATGTCTGCTTAAGATGTGAATACTGAGATAAAACCTTTTCCAAAATTTCGTTTATTAGATTTTTTAACGATGTCTTCTCATCGATAAACTTTCTTGGTAAGATTAATCCAGAATCTGGACATTTCAAGTAATTTGAAACCATAAATTACATTCCGCTTTTTCCACGTAGTGAATCTTTCTCAGCAAATGCTTTTTTAAGCAACATGTTAGCTTTCTTTTGATCTGGATTCATTCCAGGACCAAATTCGCTAGATGTTCTTGATGGCTGAGATAATGGATTTGATTTTGTAGAATAAATTCCTACTGGTGAATCCATTTTTCCGCTTTTTTCCATATGTTAGCCTCCTTCTTGGCTTTGTTGTGTTTGTTGTGTTGAGTTATTAGTTACATCTCTATTAATCATTTCAGCTTTCATCATGTCTTTGCTTTCATCTATTCTGTTATTTTCTTTTTCTGCTTGTTCCATTTCATTTACTATCTGCAATACTTGCAAGATTCTGTCATCGTTCATCTTAGATAATTCAACAATTGCTTTTGCTTTATCTAAAGCTGCTGTTGCTTCGTCTCTTTGTGATCTAGCTTGTCTTTCCGCTTCTAATCCAAAATTAGAGAATTTTCTACTTGCTTTTTCGCCTGCACTTTCGTACTTTTCTGCTGTTGTAGCTTCTAGTAATCCGATCTGTTTTTGTAGAACAGCTTGTTCTAATTGAACTTGCTGCTGTTGTGATTGCTGTTTCATTTGTGTTTCTTTTTCTATAGCTTCTTTAAGATCGCTTATTCCTGCCATTTGAAGTGCATTAACAATCTCAGCTTGAGGTACATCTACTATCTGTTCACGCTTCAAGTTAACAAGCTCGTAATAGTAAGCATCTCTTTGTGATTGTGATCTGATACCTTCTTTAACAGTTGCGTCATATTGCTCAAAGTCTTTGTTATAGAACTGTTCTGTAGGATCTTCTCCTAAGATTCTTTTAATTTTTTCTGGAGGATATTTATTTTGAATTGCTTTAAGAGTTAACTTTCCTAGAATCTTTTGAGTTTCATCAATGTTATCAAACACTTTTCTATTTGATCTAAGTCCTTGAGCTATTCTGGTTTCTGCTAATCTTCCAGATAATTGAGTATTACCGCCTTCATCAACTCCAAGCACCGATTCATTAACATTTGATACAACCATAGCAAGTTGACTTAGAGTATCGCCATATTGAATAATTGTAGGGTCAGCAGTGCCAGAATTTAACTCTTGAACTGAGTTCATACCTTCTTTTGCATTTGGATCTATTCCAATAAGTTTATTTTGACCAGCTTGTTGTAACTCTGTAGGATCAGCAATTGACCCTATAATATATTTGTATCCAGTTGAGATAGTTGAATCCATCTTATCGATGATCTTCATGTGTCTTTTATTGAATTGTCTTTGAATTGAATACATCGTTGAAGCCATTCCCTGAACTCTTAAGCTTGGCATCCAGATTGAAGGCTCAAAGTAACAAAGATTTATGATAAATGGATAAGTATCTTCTATTTCTGTTTTATCAACTCCAGTAAATACATTCTGACCATTTAACATGATATTAAGTTCAACAAACTCTCTTTGAGCATTAACAATGTCTAAAACTGGAGGAAGGTCTTGCTTTGATATTCCATAAGTACTTGCTTCATCTCTCATTTTTCGCATTCTGTAAATTCCGTTTTTCATTTTGGCTATCTGTTCATTATCTAAATCTGTGATGTCTTTAAAATGTCCACCTTCTTTATCTACTAGGAATTTTCTATTCTTGGTTATTTTCTTATAATATTGATCGTATGCAATCAAACCTTTCTTTCTACTAAACAATGTAAACTGAGGATGATATGCAAGAAACTTGTCGTCTTGCTGTGAATTTGGTAGATCGTCTATAACTTGTGGATCAATAAATGGAATTAACTGTTTGATTATCTTTCGATCTAGGACATCTCTCATTATTGCAAAAGAACAATCGCTTAGATCGATGTTTTCAAATGTAGGATCAAGATAAAATGAATTGTATGTTCTTTTGTAGAATTTGATATCACCATTCAAGAAATCCTTTGAATAGTCCATGTATATTCCGCAAAGACTCATTCCTGATTTAAACATCTCATCGCATGAATCTAAGAATGTTTGATATCCAAGTCCTTTATCCCAAACATCATATGATATTTTAGTTAACTGATCTGCTGTCTTTTCGTCTGAACCTTCAACTGGTGATATAACAATTGAATTTAGATTATCTCTTAAGTATCCTGAAAAGAATTGTATAGGTCTTCTAATGATGTTAAACTCAATAGCTTCTCGTTGCTCCATTTCTAAAGCTTTACGTTCTCTATTAGTCCAAGTGTATCCTGCAGCGGCTAATGTATTTACTCTAGCACTTTCAACATACGGTCCCCAAAAGTCATGTGCATATCTGTAATTTTCCTGAAACTCGCTTTTTACTTCTTGGTCATTAAGCATAAGCACCTTGTATAAATGTGATTAAACTTACAATAAACTCTTTGTAATTATTTTCAAAACTAATTTTACTTGTTTTTAAATAAATATTTAACGTATTATAATACTAAAAATAAAGGAGTTAAGATGGGTAATGATATAATTGAATATATTGAAAATGATTTTTATGTAGGAAGTTGGAAATTAAGTAATCTTTTTGAAGTTGAACATCGATCTTTAAAACGAACAATAAAAAATAATATGAAAGATGTTGTTGAAGTTGGAGATTCTGAATTAAAAACACGAACTATTTACGCGAATTCAATTCGCGTAATTAACAACAAGATTAACGATAAAAAAGGAAGACCAGTTGTTGAATATTTACTAAATGAACCTCAAGCCTCTTTTATTGTCTTACTTCTAAGGGGGCAATATAAACATGATAAAGTAGATCTCATAATAAAATTTAAAAAACACATAACGGATGGATTTTTTAAACAAAGAAAGATTATTGGAAAACTTCTTATTCAAAAACAGAATGCTGAATGGTTGCAAAAAAGATCTGAAGGTAAGATTGAAAGAAGAGCCGAAACCGATGTCATTAAAAATTTTGTTGAATATGCTAGTTTACAAGGAAGTAAAAATGCAGAGAAATATTACATGATAATCTCTAAGATGCAAAACCAAACTTTGTTTAATTTAGAATATCTAACAATTAAATATCCTAACATTAGAGATATTGCAGAGGGTTTCCAACTTGATACTTTGATAATGGCTGATAGAATTGTTGCTAAAGCTATAAAAGAAGGAATGAATAACTCAATGAACTATAAAGATATTTATGTTATGTGCAAAAATAGAGTTGAACAATTTGCTTTAGTTATTGGGAAAACACCATTGCAACTAGCTTATAGAAATGAACTTTTATTAACTTAAACTCTATATTTTCGCATTTCAACAGCTTCTTTATGCTTTAAGTAAGCTCCTTTGATATCCCCTACGGCTTCAATATGTGAAACTGCTTGCATGGTATAAATGAAAGAATCTGCGTAATGCTCTTCAATGCCTTCATAAGGCTCATCTAAATATTTTCCGTATTGTTCTGACCATTTCTTTCGATACTTTCTAAGCATATCAATTAAAGGTTTTACTTTGTTTAGATTAAACACGCATCTATCGAATTTAATTTTTGCATTAGAAATGTTTATGCTTTTATCTGTTTTAGTTAAAACATGAACTTTTGCTTCAGTATGAGCAAATAAAGTTTTAAAATCTCTTTCCCAATTGTTTTCGATAATTACTCCATCTCGTTTTCTTGAATCATGCGGAAGAAAGATTGTATTGTATATATATGGTTTATCTTTAAGCAGAAAGTTAGCATAGAAACTAGATGATTTATTGTTATCTGCATAAAAATCTATTATTCTGATCTCGCCATGAATTAGTTGGAAGAAAGTAATTACTGTTAAGTCATTCAAACCTATATCCATAGCAACATAAGTTTGATGAATTGGGTCATACGTACTGGTATTTAAACATCTATAATCTTGATATGCTTTTTCTATACTAGATTGAAAGTAATAAGCATCAGATGATGATAAGAAAGCTTCAGAAACAGTTGAAGGGAATTCCTGTTTCATTTTATCGCCTAAGATACTTTGCATATGTGCATACCAATATCTTTGTGGCTGAGTAATTTTAATATCTAAGTCTTTTTCAAGTTTGTCAAAATAGTCTGATAATTTAATATCATATGAAACTGGCTGTGTCATTATATATGTAGGCTCTTCAAACCAAGCAAAGAAAAATAATTTGTATTCAAGAGGTGAAATGTCTTGATTTTGTCTTTGATGAGCAGAATTAATCATATCTACAAAGTAACCTTCATTTCCCTCTCCAGTTGATTCAATTATAATTTGTCCATCAATAGCAACTGTTTGTAAAGTTCCAGTAACAACTTCTTCAGCTTTTAATGGATTTCTAGCACATGTTTTACCGAATTCTGAAACTAGTACTTTCTGACAAGTACCACCTCGCAAAGTTGTACCTACTTTTAAGAATGAACCATTAGCAAATGTTATCTCAGTAGCATTTCTTTGCACTATACCAACAAGAGATTTAGCTAAAGGCTTAAGATTATCTAAAGCGTGTCCAATAATACGTTTAAAGATATGCTGAGCGTGTTCTAGAGAATATGAGACAATACCACATGATGTGTTAGCGTTAAATATTGCTTCATCTAGCATATAAAGCACTGAGAATGTAGACATGCCTAATTGCCGAGCTTTGAGAATTAAATTACGGTTATGAAGATTGTCTAATACGTTTTCCTGAACTCTATTGAGCTTAAAAGTGATCGATTCACCCTGTTTATTAACTATGCGATAAAGATTGTTAAGTCTCCATTTTTGCGAACATAATAGTTGTATGTTTTCATTCATCTTTGCCTGTTTCTTCTTTATCTTGATTCTGCATTAGCATTTTAAGCAAACTACCATCGGCTATCATTTTCTTAAGTTCAGTAAAAGTTTGCACTACGTTTCCGTTCTCATCATCAAACTTTTCTCGTTGCTTAAGTCGTTGCTTTCCAAGCCATACTAGCATTGTTGTATTACCATCAATAGCCACATCATATTGCTTGCTTAATAAGTTAGAATCCCCTTTTTGTCGCTTCTCTGCCAAATATGCGGAAAAATCTTTTTTTTTATCTGCTTTGCATCTGTTATATAATGTATCTTCACAAATTCCTAATGATGCAGCTATTTGAATTCCAGTGCATCCAGCTATCATCAATCTATCAACTTCATTCCAGTCAATTGCTATTTGTTTTCTACCTAAAGGTAGCTTTTCTTCACCTAGTTTTTTCTTTACCATATTCGTATCTCGTTATAAATACCATATTTACATTAAATTAATTTTTAATAAAAGAAAAGAGTTGCTTTTGGGGCAAAAATAGTGCATAATTAGTGCAATATAACAAAGAAAGTGCAATAAGATGAATACATTTATACAAAAAAAGAAAGCTAGATGGACAAGTAAACAAGAAACATTTGTTGTTCAACCAAAGATTTTAATTTATGTACTCGGTGAACCATTTGAAGCTGATGACTATAAAGTATCTGGAGAATATTATTTCTATGATGAAGATGGTAATGAAATAACACTATATGACTGGAAAAGCACATCTTTATATGATGACACTTTATTAAGTCCAAAAGAATTTTGGGAAAGTGATAGTATTTACGAATTTTCAATTGGTGCTGAAGATAAACCTCAAGCTAAAAAATTTAAGGAATGGTTAATAACAAAATTAGTAAATCATTTAAAAATATCAATATAATAAACGAAAATGAATGAACCAATGATCTACTTGTGTTTGGGAACAATAATAGGTTTAATATTAGGAATAAGTCGATATTTCATTAGAAAAAATTCATTAATTTTGAAGGAAATCAGGAATAAGGATGAAATATTCATAAACAGAATTGGAAAATTGCAAGAGCAAATTGATTTTCAGAATATTAAATTAAACTTCTTATATGATCAGTTAAATAACAAAACAATCAAAACTAAACAAAAAACAAAGAAATA
>JBAZSY010000043.1:0-8261 GCA_041662185.1 Bacteroidales bacterium | reverse complement strand
TGATAGAAACCTTAAAAGAAGAGTTAAAGGCTTTTAGACAAGGGAAAGGATCAATACAGTTTCAGAATAATGAAGAGCTGCCAATAGAGTTGATAAAGAAGATAGTAAAGGCGAGAGTTGAAGAAAAAGAGAACGAGCTATTAGAAAAGAAGAATAAAAAGCAAGAAAATAATTAGAAGCATCCAACACCTGCTTCGACCCTATAACGCTATTGTCACGCTTCTTGCGAATCGCTGTAAAGTTGGAGCTACAACGTAAAGTGGTGCAAGAATCGCGCCAATTGACGCGTTAAGGGTCAAGCCAATGTTAGATTTATTAAGGAGGGGAATAATATGAAAAGCATGATTGAGGAGTATCTGGAAAAGTGTAACAAAGTTGAACATAACTTTGGAAATGATTCAACTATAACTAAAGCAAAAGAAACTCCTGATAAGAAGTTTATTAATGCAAATAGTCAAAATGGTACACTTACTGAAAATAGAGAAGCCCCAGATGTATATATTTTTAGTAAAAGAATATAAAGGAAGTTTTATGAAAAGTATTATTGAAGCATTCACAGAAAAGAAGGTTATTGAAAATGATGGTATACAATCAAATGGTACTATTACTAACGCAAAAGAAAATCCTGATAAAATATTTAGCAATTTAAATTTTCAAAAGACAAAGACTGATGATGGTAAAGAAAGTCCTGATAAAACATATATAGTAAAAAGGATTATATGAATCTAGGAATATGGACAAATTCAGAAGATTCGACTGCTAATTATTTATGTTCAAAAAGGCCTTTCAATGTAAATATTTATAGATTTGATTCTGATAGAAAAAATTTCTTTTCTCTTGAATATGACAGTAATAATGTATTAGAGTACATCGATGTGTTATGGTATAGAAGACCATTTGAAAATAGCAATACCCCAGATTCTTTATCAGAAAAGATAGCTTTTTCTGAGACAGAAGAAGCTTTATGGAATTATCTTTTTCAAATTCCTAAAGAAAAATGGATTAATTTCCCAACAGATAACTGGTATGCTGATAAAAAAATAAGGCAACTACGATTAGCTGAAAAGTGCGGGTTAAATATTCCAGAGTGGATTTTAACTAATGAAAGTGAGCAGGCAGAAAAATTTCTTAAAAAATTTGAATGGGATTGTGTAATAAAACCAATAAATTGTGGATATTTTATTGATAAAGATGATGTATATCATATTTATACAAATGAAGTAAAAGGCAATATAAAAGAATTTTCAATTATTGAAAATTGCCCCACATTTTTTCAAAAAAGAATTAGTAAAGCTTATGATGTTAGAACAATATATCTAAATGCAAATGTCTTATTTATTGGTCTATATAATGGATCTCTTGATGTGCGTAGAAATGAGATGAAGAATATTAAATATAAAATAATTGACGCGCCTGAAAATATAAAAGAATCATATATAAAAATGATGAAATATGAAGGATTGAAATTTTGTACATCAGATTTTGTTGTTGATGAAAATAATAAATGGTATTTTTTAGAAAATAATCCTAATGGACAATGGGTATGGATGGATAAAGATTTAAATGGAAAAGTTGTAGAATATTTTTTTGAAAATATATGGGATGTGTAATGAATAATTTAATAGTTTATATAATGAATATAATTATGTATATATTTTTTCCAATATTTATATTTGATAACGTTAAATTCAAAGAAATAAAAAGTAGACGCTATAATAATGATAGATTCTATAAATATAATATTTCTAATTGGCAAGCTGCATTATTTTTATATGAGCAAGCAAACAAAAGAATTGAATTGCTTCAAACAAAATTAGGTGGATTATTAACAATACAATCAATACTTATTGGGTTATTCAGTATAATAAATGTTGTTGCTGATAAATATTCAAAAGTTTTAGTTTTGGTATGCATCATTATGTCATTTATTGGAATTATATTTTCAATAGCGCCATTAACAATTTCGACCTCAAAAGTTGTTAATTTAGAAAAGTATATAAAGTTTAATAAGACAACAAAAAATGAATTTAATGAAGCCATTATAGACCTTGGATGTAGGGCAGATTTTTATGCAGATTGTTTAAAAACTTCTAATACAATAATTTTGCTATCTATGATTATATTTGTACTTAGCTTGACAATAACAAACCCTATAGAAAACAGCAATAGAAAAAATAATAAAGAAATTAACTCTTTTAAATATGATAATAGTAATTCGGTACTTGAACAGTATATAAAAAAGTATCAGTACAATAATAATAGTTATCTAAAGAAATAAAAATCTAACAACTGCTTCAACCTTATAAAGCCTTTTGTCATGGTTTTTGCAGAACAACAATGCAAAAACCACGCCAATCCCTCGCATCGTTGCTGCGCAACGCCGCTCAGGCCAGGCTTTAAAGGTTAAGCCAATGTTAGGTTGACGCTACGCGCAAAAAATATATCAACTATTAAAAGGAGAAATAGAAATATGGGTTTAATGTTGCACTCACTAAACGAACTACCTCAAGATGCAGAGAGGTCTTATTATATTTATTTACTTGATTATGGGTGGCACGAACCATTGGGTGATGTAATAATGCAAAACTTTATGAAAATATCTGAAAAAGCTTCTAAAAATAAAGCAGTATTTATTAAAGGAATTGATTCATCACATGTTGATAATGAAATTTTATCTTGGCATCATGTAAATGGTGAAGATGGAGAAAAAATATTACCAGCAATAATGATTACAAATATGAATCCACATAAATTTAAAGTTTTGGATGATAAAGGAATTATAGAGAATAAAGATAAAATAATATTAATTCCTCTAAAGAATTATTGTAAAAATACAACTGATGTTATTAATTTAATTCAAAAAATATTTGAAGACATTGAAGAAAAAAAAGAACTAACTGATTTTAAAGTAAAAAATATTATGAAAAAAGGAATTGGAAAAAAATTGTTAGATGGGGTTATATTGCAGCCTAATTTTATAGGTGTTGGTTTTGATTTAAAGGCATTTTTAAATAAAAAAGAAACCTAACACATGCTTCAACCTTATAAATCCTTTGTCATGGTTTGTGCAGTCGCTTCGCTCCTTCACGCACAAACCAAGCCAAGCCTTCGCATCGTTGCTACGCAACGCAGCTCAGGCGCGGATTTAAAGGTTAAGCCAATGTTGGGCGGACGCGCTGACGCGCGCAAGAATACCTAAATAACAAAAATCTTAGGAGGTTCCTTTATGGCAACTACCCAAGAAAATAGAAAACTCATTATTGCAGTTCTTTTAAGATATATAACTGTTGGCATAATGCTTGGTTTATTATTTTTCTTGACAGCCGGTTCCTTCTCATATTTAAATGGGTGGCTTTACATCGGTACCATGCTTTTATTGATGGGCATAGGATTCATAGTACTCTACAAGAAAGATAAGTCTTTACTAGAAAAAAGAATGAAAACATCTGAAAAGCAAAAGAAGCAGATTGTATTTGTTATAGTATCAGGAATTCTCATACTATTAATATATATATTACCTGGGCTTGATTATCGATTCAAATGGTCAAAAGTACCTAATTGGCTTGTAGCAGTATCATGGATAATGGTTAGTCTTGGGTATAGTATGAACATTTGTGTCATGTTACAGAATAGTTATGCATCAAGAGTAGTAGAAGTACAAGAAAAACAAAAGCTTATCGATACTGGACTATATGCATTTGTTAGACATCCCATGTACTTAGCCATCATTCCCATATATATATTTTCACCATTACTCCTTGGATCATTCATAGCTTTAATACCTGGGATCCTGTTTCCGTTTACTTTGATACTAAGAATCAAAAATGAAGAAAAAGTATTAGTAGAAGGTTTGGAAGGATATTTAGAATATACGAAGAGAGTAAAATATAGATTAATACCTTATATATGGTAGAAATATGCGCCCAACACCTGCTTCAACCTTATAAATCCTTTGTCATGGTTTGTGCAGAAATCCCATGCACAAACCTCGCCAAGCCCTTCGGGCACGGATTTAAAGGTTAAGCCAATGTTAGATTCACGCTGCGCGGGCGGAAAATATATATGATAAACCTTTAATTAATAATGTTAGATTGACGGTTTCTTGTAAGAAGAGTAAACAATATAGGCTGGTATTTGAGTAAACAGGTTCTATGATGGACAAATCGTATAAAGCAATTACTGATTTCATATTTATTGAAGATAAACCTCAGAAAGCAGACATAATACTTATTCCTGGTGGCAGCAAACCACAGCTAATGGAAAGAGCGTGTTCTTTGTTTCTTGATGGATATGCATCGTTATTACTACCATCTGGCGGAGAGAATAAAGCTTTAGTTAACTATACAAAAGAATGGGACTATTTTTTAGAAATAGCAAAGAAAATGGGTATTCCTGAAGAAGTTGTACTTAAAGAAGATAAAGCAACAAATACATATGAGAATGCGCTTTATTCGAAAAAAGTAATTGAAGATAATGGATTAGTAATTAAGAAAGCATTGTTAGTATGTAAGGCATTTCATGCAAGAAGAGCCTTATTAACATATCAGACATGGTTAAAAAATGATATTGAATACATTATTTGTCCAATTGTAGATGATAGAGGAATAAGTAGAGATAATTGGTATCTTGATCAAAATAAAATAGTAAAAGTAATGAGTGAAGTAGAAAAGATAGGAAAGTATTTTGCTGACAATTTAGGTTGGATCACGTAAGAAATAAAAAGAAATCTAACACATGCTTCAACCTTATAAATCCTTTGTCATGGTTTGTGCAGAAATCCCATGCACAAACCACGCCAAGCCTTCGCTGCGCTCAGGCGCGGATTTAAAGGTTAAGCCAATGTTGGACGGACGCCTTCGGCGCGCATTATATATGAGATTGTAAAGTGTTATTATAAAGTAAAATAGCATAAGCTTGACATAATATATATCATGATATATACTTCAATCTGTGGAGGCATGATATGCAAACAGCCAAATTGTTTAAAAATGGACGTAGCCAAGCGGTACGTTTACCGAAAGAATACAATTTTCAAGGTACTGATGTACTCATTCAAAAGGTGGGTTCTTCAGTAATTCTATTTCCTAAAGGAAAAGAATGGGAAACCTTTTTACATGGCTTGAATGGGTTTACTGATGATTTTATGCTCGAAGGAAGAGAACAACCTTCCATGCAAGAAAGAGAAGGACTGTAATGTATCTTTTGGATACAAATACTTGCATATTCATCAAGAATGGGAAACCTCCTCATGTGTTACAAAGGTTGCAAGAAGTAATTAAGAAGAAAGTATATGTATCAAGCATAACATTAGCAGAGCTTCAATATGGTGTATACAATAGTCAAAATATCGAAAAGAATAGAATTTCGTTGACAGAGTTCATAGCTCCCTTTTCGCTATTGAATTTTGATGATAATGATGCTGAGGAATTTGGTAAGATACGATCATATTTGAAGCAAAATGGAATAATAATTGGACCGTATGATATGCTTATAGCTGCGCAAGCAATTTCTAAGAATTTAGTATTAGTAACAAATAATACCGGTGAGTTTTCTAGAATCAAGAATTTAAAAATTGAAGATTGGAAATAAGAGAAATCGTCCAACAACTGCTTCGACCCTATAACGCTATTGTCACGGTTTGTGCAGCTCGCTTCGCTCGAAGAGCACAAACCGCGCCAATTAACGCGTTAAGGGTCAAGCCAATGTTAGAAGGACGCCTTCGGCGCGAGGGAAATATGGAAAATATAACTTATATAACAGGTGCAGGTTTTTCAGCTATAGCTGGTTTACCAACAATGGGAAATTTTCTTGTAAAAGCAAAAGATTTATACTATGGAGATAAAGAAAAGTATAAAAGTTTTAAAGCAATATTTGAAAAAATTGATGAGTTAGCTAAGATTAAAAACTATTTTAATTCTGATCTGTTTAATATTGAAGAATTCTTATCGATATATGATATGGAATATGCATTATCTAAAAAGCGTAATAGTAGTGCATTTATCAATTTTATTATTGATGTAATAACTAGCTATTCCTTTAATCTTTCTGATCTAAAGCACGAATTCCCAGGTAATTGGTTAGATTTTGTATTTGGGAAAAACGATGTTCAAAGAAATATATCATCTTTCGTATCAAATATATTCCAGCTTGAATATTATGACACTTCTGCTGTAAACAAAGAAAGCTCTTTTAAAACTAGAAAAATTGAAAGCAATATTCATTATTCAATAGTCTCATTAAATTATGATTCTCTTCTAGAAACAACATTAAGCTCTATTAATGATGATTATAATTCATTATGGGGATTCGAAAAAGAAAAATACATTGATGAATGGATGAATCCGATGTTATTTAAGCTTCATGGTGATGTTCTAAAAAACAGTATTATTCCTCCAACATGGGCAAAAAATATCAATGATAATATGCGTAGTACATGGCAAAATGCATATGAAGTAATTAGAAATAGTACACAAATCAGGTTTTTTGGATATTCATTACCTCCAACAGATACATATTTCTTATACTTTTTAAAAGCCGCAATTAAAAATAACCCATTTCTTAAAAATATTGATGCTATATGTTTAGATAAACAAGATGAAATTCAAAATAGATATAAGAATGTATTTAGTTTTAGAGATTTAAAGTTTAAAAATATGAATATAAATGATTATTGTAAAAGACTTTGGTGTGATGATCGAGGATTTCAAATAAGATATTCACAAAGATTAACCTGCAATAGTCTTGAAAGTATTCATAAGATATTTGTGAATTAAAGATTCTTCTAACAAAAGCTTCAACCTTATAAATCCTTTGTCATGGTTTTTGCTAGAAGATCACGCAAAAACCACGCCAAGCCTTCGCAGTAGCTCAGGCACGGATTTAAAGGTTAAGCCAATGTTAGGCGGACGTGCTTCGCACGCTAATATAAATAAGATTTTAATAGGCAACATTCTTTAAATTGTGTATAGTATCCATTGATAAAATCATATTATCTTAAATCACAAAAAAAATGATCATATGAACAGAATAATTTTAATATAATACCATATTAAATGTTTTTATATTTTATCGAATATTTTTTACTGGAGAAGCTTATGAATAATCTAGAAAAAGTTGAATATGCATTATTTAAAATAATTGATAAGATATTGATCGCATTATTTTTACTATTCTTTTTTGGTGGAATTATTTTCTCAATAATAATATTACTTTTTAGGTTTTATATATTTCTAAAATCTGGTATTTGGAATTCAAAATCTATAATGGATGCAATAGATAGCATCAAATTATTCCATTCAATAAAATATTCAATTCATAAATGGACCGGCTTGGTAATGATATTAAAATATATTCCAGATTTCCTATTCATATTAATTGCCTCACCTTTAACAGGATACCTAATAGCATTAATTAATACTAAATTGAATACATGGATTAAAAAGATGTATATTGATTGAAATAAAATAAGTTATTAGTTGTATATCAAATATATACAATATGAAGCTATACATAAAAAATATAATAACATTTAATACTAAAATAATGTATTAATAAATTTACATAATATATTATTGAAAAAGATTATACGCCTAACAAATGCTTCAACCTTATAAATCCTTTGTCATGGTTCTTGCGAGAAGATTGCGCAAGAACCACGCCAAGCCCTTCGGGCACGGATTTAAAGGTTAAGCCAATGTTAGGTTGACGCCTTCGGCGCCAAAAAATATACATGCTAAACTATTTTTTTTTTAATGTTAGATTGACGCTTCGTGCCAAAAGAAGAGGAAGAAATATGATTCAACTAAAAAAGTTCAAAAATAGATTTGAAGCTGATTCTTTCGCAATACTATTAAAGCAAGAAAATATTCCATACATTATTCAATCGGCAGATGCTGGAGAGCAAAGGCCAGCGTCATTTAGTATAGATGCTGCAATATTTGTGAGCGAAGATGATTATGAGAAGGCAAAAATATTACTGCAAGAATAAGAATGTAGATTCTATTTGATAAAACAAGGATTCAAGATGGAATTTATACCTATTCCATATTTTGGAATGATTATGAGTTTATTGGTTCTTCCAGGGTTAACATTTGGATTTATAATCATAAATAAGAAAATTAAAGCAGATGTTGAGAAGCTAAAATATAGAAAAGACATATTAGAGCTAGAATTGAAGAAAGAAGAACTAAAAATTCAACTAATCCATGAAGAAAACAAGAAATTCGATAATTTAATAGAATCAAATATTGGGAATTTAGAAG
>JBAZSY010000042.1:559-8416 GCA_041662185.1 Bacteroidales bacterium | reverse complement strand
GATATCTTGTAAAAGGAAGCATGAAATTATTCATTGACGGCAAATCTAAAGTTTTGCATCCTGGAGATAGTTGGAGTATTTTATCAAATGTAAAACATAATGCTGAGATACTTGAAGATTCAGTAGCTATAGAGGTTTTTAGTCCAAGAAGAGAAGACTATGTAAAATACAAGAATGAAGAAGATATTATTGAATAAAGAGAAGAGATTATATTTTAAAGAAAGAATAAAAAAGCTATTAAAGAAATAGGAAAGATAATAAGAATGATACATTATTTTTAAAGACAAGGGAAGATTTCTAACACCTGCTTCGACCCTATAACGCTATTGTCACGATTCTTGCTTATCAATGTAAAGTAGGAGCTGCAACGTAAAGTGGTGCAAGAATCGCGCCAATTTAACGCGTTAAGGGTCAAGCCAATGTTAGATTTATTAAGGATAAGGTTATGCATAAAATAAAATACCGATATGCTATAACACAAAATATGGAAGTAGTTGAGATAAGTTCATTAACAAAAGAAAGCAAAATTGATACAACTTTTAGTTGTTTAGGATGTGGAGAAAGATTGATACCACGAATTGGTACTAAAAAACAGAAGCATTTCGCACATTTCAATGCTAATAGTCAATGTTCTTATGAGTCGTATTTACATAAAACAGCGAAGACAGTTTTATTCAATAATATCAAAAGAAGGTTAGAAAATAAACTTCCATTATATATCGAGTATATGCGAAACAAGATTTGTAATAAATGTGAACGTATTGATATAAATGGATGTAAATTGAGTGAATATAAAGAGAAGAAAAACATTCTCTTAAGATATAATGAAGTCTATTTAGAAAAAGAGTTTAATATGTTTAAGCCAGATGTATTGCTAAAGAGTAAAAATGATCATCTGTTTTTTGAAATATATGTTACCCATGAAACAGAAGAAAAAAAAAGAAAATCAGAAAATAAAATAATCGAAATACTTATTGAAAATGAAGATGATATTAAAATGTTAGTATCTGATACAATATTTATAAATGATAAATCTATAAATAGTAATATTGAAATTGAACCTTTATATATTGATTATTCAAAATATGGAATGTGTATTAGTCCAATAAATAAGTTCATAATTTATAAATCGGGGAAAGTAGTATACTTTACTGAAACGATAGGAAAGTATCAAAAAGTAAGAAAAAGTATAGTTTATGAAAAGGATTATGATAATAATTCATTTGAAAAAGCAAATTTTATTCTTGATATAATTGAAGCTTATGAAAAGGGTGTAAAAGTAAATAATTGCCATCTGTGTCGTTATCATGGGATTAACCGAGATTATTTAGAATCTAAATTGTTGATATTTTGTAAATATAAACGAGAAGCAGTAAATTCGAATAATGCAGCTGAATGTGATATATATAAAATTGATAAAAAATCTTTTACTAAAATTGATTAGAAAAATCTAACAAACGCTTCAACCTTATAAATCCTTTGTCATGGTTTTTGCGACAAGATCACGCAAAAACCACGCCAATCCTTCGCAGTAGCTCAGGCGCGGATTTAAAGGTTAAGCCAATGTTAGATTGACGCTTCGCGCTGATTGATTAAGAGGCAATATGCTTAAATGTGAAAATAAATTACTTGAATATGCCCAAGAAAGATACTTATGGGAACATGAAAGAAAAAATCAAATAAATAATTCTGTTACGATTCCGTTAGGAATCATTGCAGTTCAGATAGGTAGTATATCGTATTTTATTGCAAATTTCCCCGAATATGTTGATAAAACTATATATTACATATATATAAGTGCTTTCTCTCTTTCATTACTATCTATTATTGCCTCATTAGTTATATTTGTATTACATCAAATAGGTTATACATACGCTTACATATCAAAACCAGTTGAAACAAAAAAATATCTTGATGATTATAAGGAATACTACAAAAAACTTAATGCTGATATAGATGATGAAAAAATATCATCTGAAATTGATATGTTGAAGCTAAATCAATATATAGATGCTTCAGAGATAAATATCAAAAGTAATAATAAGAAAGTATATTTTTATCGCTTATTGCTTATAACAAGTATAATATCAACTTTATTAATGGTATTTACTTTATCTATTAGCCTTAAGTTGGATAAAAATTCTGTTCCAACTAGGGTATATATAGAAAATTATAATTACAAGGAGAAACAAGGTATGAGTGATGATTCAAAAGAAACAAAACCAGAGATTAAGATTGAGCCGCCGAAGCCACCAACAATTCAGCTTATTAAAGAGAGCTATGTACCTAAAGATATTATTAGAAATGATAATAGCAATAGTAATGAAGATAAAAAAAAGTAATCTAACAACTGCTTCAACCTTATAAATCCTTTGGCATGGTTTGTGCAAAAATCTCATGCACAAACCATGCCAAGCCCTTCGGGCACGGATTTAAAGGTTAAGCCAATGTTAGGTTGACCCTCCGGGCAGAAAAAGAAATTCACAATACTTGATTTGAATTGTAAATACATATAAAAATGCACTTTTCAATAAGAAAAAATAGTAATGTTCTATGAAAAAACATATTCATAAGGATAATTATTACTTTATAAGGAATTTGGCTTTGGTTAATTAAAATGGCAAGTAAAAAGAAAGTATATAGGAGGATTTTATGAAAGTAGTAGTAAAGAAGATTGATGGAAAAAAGCTTGCACTAATTAGTGCAATATGTACAGGATTACTTTCATTAATATTTATTCCAGTGTTTTTGCTTATGAATTCTATTAATCATGTACAGATGCCCTCGTGGTTTAAAGTATTAATAATACTCGTGCCAATAGTTTATTTTGTAATGGGATATATATTAACTAGATTGGCAGTTGGGGTATTTAATATAATTGTAAAACGACTAAAAGGATTTGATATAGAGATTGAAGATAATAATTGCGAATGTAAGAATTAAATGTATAGAATAAAGATATATATGAAAATAAAATAGAACAAAGAAAAGAAACCTAACACCTGCTTCGACCCTATAACGCCCTTTGTCATGGTTTGTGCAGAACAACAATGCACAAACCACGCCAATCCTTCGCTTCGCTCAGGAGTGGGCGTTAAGGGTCAAGCCAATGTTAGATTCACGCTGCGCGGGCGGAAAAGATACATGATAAACCATTATTACCAAATGTTAGATTGACCCCTAGGGCATAAGAGAAAGAAATGAAAAAAATACGTAGTATCCAACCGTTAAAAGTCGAGAAACTAAAATCGCCAAATATCGTTTTATTAATGGACAAAATAAGATTTGAATTAGAAAATTGTAAAAATGATCAATTCAATGAAATTTGTTGGTTTTTACGTGAATATCCAAGAATATTTCGCCATCATTTAGAATGCTTAGAATATAGACTTGAAAATATACACGCTATTTATATAGATGCATATAATAAACTTAACAATAAATTAGATAATTTAAATGATGAATTGAATGATCTAAAAAGTTGCATCTTATCAAATGATGAAATGAAGATACTACCGAATGCCGAACTATGGGAAATGTCATTTTCGGATATAAAAACAAAAGTAATGTATTGGGAATTTGAGTCTTTATTGTCAGCTGCAAATATTTCTTTAGATATAATGACAAGAATATTAAGTACAGCATTTAAAGAACAATTGCCACCGAACTTTAATAAAGCATGTAAAAAAGAAGAAGATAGTAATGGAATAATAGCTTTCATGAAATCAGAAAAAGATGATTGGGTTTCCAGCTTAAAGGACTATAGAGATTGTTTTACACATTGTATTCCAGTCGATACCTTGTTGTCGATAAAAGCAATTAAGGAAGATGACGAATGGTTCATTTACGGGAAATTACCAATTAATCCTAATGAAAGAGATATTACAAGATTTGATTTTGATTATAAAAATGATGTACTAAAATACTCCATATTTATATATGAAAAAGTAAAATACTTTGAAGAATATATAAGCTTGAAAATAGAAAATATGTATAGTACTGGCTTATACCCAGTAAGGATTAATAATTTATTCAGTGTTGGAAGAAGAGAAAAAATCTAACAACTGCTTCAACCTTATAAATCCTTTGTCACGGTTTGTGCAGTCGCTTCGCTCCTTTATGCACAAACCGCGCCAAGCCCTTCGGGCACGGATTTAAAGGTTAAGCCAATGTTAGAATGACCAAATTAGAGAAGTTCCATGCAAAAAGAAATAAGATAAAGCAATGGGAAAGATATTAAGAAAATTGCTATACTTGAAGGAAAGAAAGTCTTAAGATGCCGTTCTCAAGAGCGCGATTAGGCTACTTTAAAAGTGGCGGCTGAAGAGCTTCACTTTTTGCAGCATTTATAAAACCATCGCAGAAAGTTCATTTCATTGCCACAATAACGATGTTTGCAAAGAGCTGCAAAAAGCTCGCAAAGAAGCCGCAATAGGCAATTCGAGAAAGGCGCGCTAAGAAGAGCGGCAAAAGAGCGACTTTCTTTCGAGGCAAAGAATCATTAGAAGATTCAATCCATTAGTAAGAGTAATCAATAGCGATGAGGCTTGCAGAAGTGTATGGAAAGGCAATTCTAACAACTGCTTCAACCTTATAAACCCTATTGTCACGATTCTTGCGAATCGACGTAAAGTAGGAGCTACAACGTAAAGTGATGCAAGAATCGCGCCAATGCCTCGCAGTAGCTCGGCCGGGTTTAAAGGTTAAGCCAACGTTAGAATGACCAAATTAGAGAAGTTCCATGCAAAAAGAAATAATATAAAGCAATGGGAAGGATACTAAGAAAATTGCTATACTTGACGGAAAGAAAGTCTTAAGATGCCGCTCTCAAGAGCGCGATTAGGCCACTTTAAAAGTGGCGGCTGAAGAGCTTCACCTTTTGCAGCATTTATAAAACCATCGCAGAAGGTTCATCTCGCTACCACAATAACGATGTTTGCAAAGAGCTGCAAAAAGCTCGCAAAGAAGCCGCAATAGGCAATTCGAGAAAGGCGCGCAAAGAAGAGCGGCAAAAGAGCGACTTTCTTTCGAGGCAAAGAATCATTAAAAGATTCAATCCATTATTAAGAGCAATCCATAGCGATGAGGCTTGCAGAAGTGTATGGAAAGGCAATTCTAACAACTGCTTCAACCTTATCAACCCTATTGTCACGATTCTTGCGAATCAACGTAAAGCAAGAGCTACAACGTAAAGTGATGCAAGAATCGCGCCAATGCCTCGCAGTAGCTCGGCCGGGTTTAAAGGTTAAGCGAAATGTTAGCTGGACGCCTTCGGCGCCCCCAAAAGAAGAAGATTTGACAATTCTTATCGATAGTGGTATAGTAAGACAAGGAGGCTATCGATGAAAACTGTAACCATATCAAGCAAGTTCCAAGTAGTTATACCAAAAGAAATAAGAGAAACCATTGGATTGCATGTTGGGGCAAAACTTGAGGTTATAACCTATGGATCAAGAATTGAACTTGTGCCAATTCTGCCAATGAAGAAATTGAAGGGAGCTTTTAAAGGAATCAATACAGATATTCAAAGAGAAGAAGATAGACTATGAATATTGTAGATTCATCATGTTGGCTTGAATACTTCAAAGGAAGTCATGTAGGAGAAGAAGTATCATCAATAATTGAGGATATAGAACATCTCTTTGTTCCTTCAATTACTATCTATGAAGTATTCAAGAAATTAATAATTGAATTAGATGAAGATAGGGCAATATTCGCAATTGCTCATATGAAACAGGGTAATGTGGTAAATCTTGATACCGACTTGGCAATCTTTGCAGCAAAGATCGGTAAAGAGAATAAACTAGCAATGGCTGATAGCATCATCTATGCAATAAATAAGAAATATAATGCAACTTTATGGACACAAGATAAGCATTTTAAAGATCTGAAATCAGTTAAATATTTTGAGAAAGAATAAATAGCTAACACCTGCTTCAACCTTATAAATCCTTTGTCATGGTTCTTGCGAGAAGATTGCGCAAGAACCACGCCAAGCCCTTCGGGCACGGATTTAAAGGTTAAGCCAATGTTAGGAGGACGCCTTCGGCGCCCAGAGGAAAAAAGAAAATATATTAGGGGGATCATTACTACCTAAAAATAGTGTAAGGCAAATGAAAAGAGAAATCATATGAATACAATAATCCATTCAAGAAATGAAACTCAAATAACGGAAATACTTGATGATGGGCTTATTCTCAAAAATGTACAGGATTTTCTTGATATTATTGCTAATAGTCCATCAAGAAATATAATTCTACATAAAGAAAATATAATACCAGAATTATTTGATCTAAAGACAAAGATTGCTGGAGATATATTACAGAAGGCAAGTAACTATAGAATCAGAATAGGAATAGTAGGGGATTATAAAAACATTAAGAGTAAAAGCCTACGAGATTTTATATATGAAAGCAATAAGACAAAAGAGATATTATTTAAAGAGAATATTGAAGACATAATAGAAATATTTGGAAAGAAAAAGAAAATTCCTAACAAATGCTTCAACCGGATAATTCCTTTGTCACGGTTTGTGCAATCGCTTCGCTCTTTATGCACAAACCGCGCCAAGCCCTTCGGGCACGGAATTACCGGTTAAGCCAATGTTAGATTTATTGAATAATAAACTCTGAGAAGATTTGATTGCGTTGGTTTAAAAAATGAAGATTCTTGATAAAGTAATACATAAAAATAAAATAAATCTATTTGGTACATATTGTTTCTAGAATGACTCATTTTAATATAGAGGATACAGATAAAATGTTTAAAGGGACTGATTTAATAAAAGTAAAAGCTTTATGTCTTTTTGAAAATGACGGTTATATATTTGTTTTTGAAGCTTATGATAGTGTAAAAAAAGACTATTTCTATAGGCCAATTGGAGGAACGACTGAGTTTCAAGAATATACAATAGATACCTTGAAACGAGAGATTAAAGAGGAACTAAATACAGAAATAAAAAATATAGAGCTTAAGAAGGTTGTAGAAAATATCTTTGTATGTGATGGCTTCCTTGGACATGAAATTGATTTTTTCTATCAAGCAGACTTCTGCGACACATCATTTTATGAACATAAAGAGTATGAGCTCATAGAATCAGATAATGAGAGGCTTAAAGCATTTTGGATAAGTATAGAAGAATGTATTGAAGGAAAATATAGGTTAGTTCCCGAAGTACTTATAGATTACTATAAAGAAAAGATAGTTCAAAAGATGCACAGCAAATAATAAAATCTAACAAATGCTTCAACCCTATAACGCCTTTTGTCATGGTTTTTGCTAGAAGATGACGCAAAAACCACGCCAATCCTTCGCTTCGCTCAGGAACAGGCGTTAAGGGTTAAGCCAATGTTAGAAAGACGCTCCCGCGCGGGAAGAATCAAAGACTATTTTTTGTATTTATTGCATTAATTTTATGGAGAAACATATGTTTGGTATTGCATCAGAAAATGGGTATAAAGAAATCATCAATGGAATAAGTATTAAAACAATTAATTATGGAGAACACTCACTAATGGTAGAATTTTTACTCAAAAAAGGAGCTGCACTTCCAGTACATTCACATATAAATGAACAAACAGGATATCTTGTAAAAGGAAGCATGAAATTATTCATTGACGGCAAATCTAAAGTTTTGCATCCTGGAGATAGTTGGAGCATTTTATCAAATGTTAAACATAATGCTGAGATACTTGAAGATTCAGTAGCTATAGAGGTTTTTAGTCCAAGAAGAGAAGACTATGTAAAATACAAGAATGAAGAAGATATTATTGAATAAAGAGAAGAGATTATACTTTTAAAGAAAGAATAAAAAAGTTATTAAAGAAATAGGAAAGATAATAAGAATGATACATTATT
>JBAZSY010000042.1:0-549 GCA_041662185.1 Bacteroidales bacterium | reverse complement strand
GAGAAGGGAAGATTTCTAACACCTGCTTCGACCCTATAACGCTATTGTCACGATTCTTGCGAATCTCTGTAAAGTAGGAGCTGCAACGTAAAGTGGTGCAAGAATCGCGCCAATTTAACGCGTTAAGGGTCAAGCCAATGTTAGAAAGACGCTGCGCGCGCGGATAAGGAAAAAGAATATGATCAAAATGTACTACAACAATAGCATTTTGATGTTTTTTTGTTTTCAATTTTGATAGTATGTAATACTTTAAAGGCTCTTTGAATTTTAGCATTGTCTTTACATCATAATGAAAAGGGAAAAGGAATGTATATTGCTTCTATTGCCTTATTAGTGTGTTCTGGCGTTGCCTATCAGTTCTTTCAAAAGTCTATTGCTCCGAATGCGAATCCAGCACTTAGTATCCTTTGTTCATATATTACTTCACTCTGTTTAGTTGGTATACTTTTTATCGTATTTCCATTGAAGAACACATTCTCTGAATCAATAAAGAGCCTAAACATCTATAGTGTTTTACTTGCAGTTCCAATCGTAGGAATAGAACTAGGA
>JBAZSY010000041.1:0-8736 GCA_041662185.1 Bacteroidales bacterium | reverse complement strand
AAACTATAATGTATGGGCAAGTAAAAAAGATGGACAAGCCGAACTTGCACATGCTGAGTTTAACAGACATATTAAAGTATATGAAGCACAAGCCATGGAAGAATCTGCTAAGCATTATGCACAAGCTGAAATAGAGCGTGCCAAAGGTGTTGCTGAAGCTAATAGAATAATAGGGGAATCATTGCATGGAAATGAAGCTTATCTAAGATACCTTTGGATAACATCACTTGAAAATAAACAAAAGGAAATAATTTATGTACCTACTGAAGCAAATCTTCCTATCTTGGAAGCTAATAGACTAAAGAAGGAATAAGAAATCATGAATTTTTTTTATGATAAAAATGGCGAAAAAATAGATCCATTTACATGGGTAAATTTATTCGAAAATAAAACTTATGCAATAATTAAACAAGAACATGTAAATGATTATTTTATTTCTACAGTCTGGCTTGGTTTAAATCATCGTTTTTATGAAGGATTACCATTGATTTTCGAAACTATGGTTTTTCGTGAAATTAAAGAAATAGACATAGAAAGATATGCAACTTTAGAAGAAGCAATTGAAGGACATGAAAGGATGTGTAAGAAATATATTAATGCACCTTATGTGCTAAAGGATTGGAAATGAAAGATAAAAGTAAACTTACATTTTTGTCAAAAGACGATGTTAAAAATACTCTTAAAGTATTATGGGAACGAGATAATCAAAAATGTTACAAATGTAATGAACACGCATATTTTTTAAATAGACTTGATATGCCGTCATGTTCCACTCATGTAGATGACCCTATTAAAATTGAATCATCTCCAATTAGAGACAATCATTTCATGGAAGGAATTAAAAGGAGTGAGAAATGAAAAAAGAAGTTTTAAAATGCGAAATATGCCAAATAACTAAAGATATTTACATTTATAGAAGGTTTGAAAGAAATAATAAAGGAAAATTAAAAAAAATAGATAACATGTATTGTGAGAAGTGTTTCTTTAAATATAAAATTAAAGAGTTTGAAAATGATATTGAAGTTATGAACAAAGGAAATCAATTGAGAAGCAAATATATTAATAAACTTTATGAAGATAAGGAATAATAAATGAAAAAAATAATCAATAAATACTTACTAAACTTTAATGGATATTGGAAAGCTGTTCACCTAATAGGGTTTATTATTTTGTTAGTCCTATTAATAATCAAAGGATATTCAGGATTGATAGAATTTAGTCATCCAATTGATATTCACGCTGAACTTCCTCAATATGAACAACCTAAAGAAGAAAAAAAAGAATATAAACAAAATGATGAAGAAAAAAGAGATGAATATAACAAAACGCATAATCCACATGATGGGGAAATAGAAAAATGGAATGAGACTCACTTTATTTCAATAGATTGTGAAGATGAAGAGGAGTAAAAGATGATTCGAGATGAAATAAAATTTAATTTGGCTATAGATGATTTCAAATGTTCATTGTCTAGAATTTCAGATTTATATAAGCTTTCTACTCCAGAAATAATGACTCTTATGTCTGGAGAAATGTTTGATATTCTTAAAACTAGTAAAGCAAAGCCTGATGTATTAGAAAAGCTATTGGCTGGAATTCTTTTTGAATACAAAGAGTTTTATAAAGAACCATAAATACGCCCACTTAATATAATGATAATATGGAAGATTTGTAATCTTTTCATGGGGGTTTGATTCCCTCAGTGGGCATTAATATATATCATTAACTTTAGAATCATAGATTAATTCTCTAATGTTCTTTATCATTTCATCTTGAGTAGCTTGAATATTGCCTTTATCAATTTGTCTTAAGTACTCGCTAATTTCTGTTAAAGCATGATACATAGAATCTTTCTGCATAATCAACTCTAGATCATGTTTATCATTTAACTCATAGTTATCTAAATCTAAATTGAACGTTACTTTCATATATACCTCCTTTATAAGATTGATTTATCATAAGTATTAACACATTGCATATAAATTACTAACATTTCCAAATTTGATTTTTTCCAAATGTTTCTCGCATTAATTTCTACTTTATTCTTATGCATATCATATATCAAATCTAAATATTTTTTTTCGTTTTCACTTAAATTTATAAGATCTAGTTTCAAATAAGCATCAACATCAAAGTTAATACTTATTTGTCCAATCATTATTTCCTTCAAAAGGTGATTGCTCAGTTTCATATTGTTTATTCTCCATGTTACCAATAGTTAAATCCCAATACAATGAAACTTGTCCAGTTTCACCAAATCGGTTTTTCTCAATAAATATTTCAAGATCACTATATGTTGCTCGTTCATCAATCATTTTCTTATTAAGCAACAAAATCAAATCTGCATCAGCCTCAATAGCTCCAGACTCTCGCAAATCAGACATTCTTGGTTTCATACTTTCTCTTTGCTCAACTTGTCTATTTAATTGAGCTAATGCAACAACTGGCATATCTAGTTTCTTTGAAATACCTTTAAGTTCATGAGATATAGAAGCAATCTTAACCTGATTGCTTTCGTAATTGTAATCATCACCTTTCATTAACTGTAGATAATCTATGTAAATAACTTCTACGCCATAAGCCTTTTTCATTCTCAAAGCTCTTCCATATACTTGATTCGGCTTAATTCCAGGAGTATCGTCAATTATCAAAACTCTTTGCTTTAAAACTTCTGTTGCCTGATAAATTGTTTGAAGATCTTTTTGATCTAATTTACCCTCTCTAAACAAAGAATAATTAACTTTTGAGTTGATTAACAAATATTTAGTCATTAATTCATCAGCAGTCATTTCTAATGAAAATATACCAGCTTTTTTTTCTTTCATTTTAGATATCATATTAAGCATTAGTGATGTTTTACCCATGCCTGGTCTTGCTCCAATAACTATGAGATGACCTTTGTTTAGTCCGCATATTTTCTTATCTAGATCGCTGAAATTAGTTTTTAATCCGCTTTGAACATCAATTCCTTTTTCTAAATTTTCTTTATTTTTAAGAGCTTGATTGTAAACTGTTTTGCTTTCAAGGAAATCACCAAAAACAGCAAATTCTTTTTTGTCCTGATCTGTAAATACTTTGTTAGATTCGTTTAAATGGTGTTTAATTAACTGGTCTAAGTTAAATTCAACTTTCAGATCATTTGCTAATTTAACGCTATAGTCTAAAATTTCACGAGCATGTCTTTTCTTTCGCAAGATTTCGATAAGTTCTGAATCAACAAATGAAGTATTTGACCTACTAACGTTAAATAAAAAGTCATATGTAAATTCATCATCTTTACATATTGCTACAATGTTTTGAAATGTGATGGGTAAATCTTTCTCATACAATTCTTTTATCTTAAGAAACAATAACTTATGTTCTTTTAGATGAAAATCTTCAGTAGTTAAATTAGTGATTACCTGATTAGCTGTGTCAACGCTATCAAATGTTTGTCCTAAAAGACAGTATTCTGAATTAATGTCAAAGAAAGAAGCAGACATAACAAACCCTTTTTATTTAAATCATTCAATTGGTATGCTAACAAATGTTTGCATAAAACCCAAACATTAAATCATTCAGGACTCGAGAAGTTTTCTTCTCGGGTTTTTTTATTCTTAAGAAATTCTATAAACTTTTCAATATCTTCAATTTTATCATATTGCTTTATCACCATTCCGCCTTTATCAAAATAACTCATACTTCTTGAGCCAATTTGCCATGTTTTTGGAAAACCGCTTTCTTTTAGCCTAGATTCGATTATTTTAAAATGTTTGAGTTTTGACTCATCTAAATCAAGATCGTTGAAATTCGGGGGGTTTAACGTTGAAATTCCACGCTTTGTTGCAAGATGCCGTATGCCAACATCAACACTTTTAAATTTTTGCTTTTTATTAAATGTCTTAGGAAAGTTAAGTATTTCTCTTTCTAATTCACATACATTCTTTATGCCATAAAGCTTATTTAATATAGTTCGTTCTTCTTCTGATAATTCCTTTAGGAATTCTTTCTGTTGGGGTTTGGGGTCTTTGCCCCCAAGTTTGTTTTTTTCTTTATATATTTCTTTTATATTCTCTTCTTTTATTATTAGGGGTTCATCCGTGAACCGAGGGGTAGGTTCATCCGTGAACCGAGGGGTATAATTATTTTTTGAACCATAAACTGTAACTTTTACTCGTTTTTTTACTACTGTTTTTTTAAGAGTTTCGTTGATAGGAATGTTGCTTAAATATATTTTTCTTAAATTTCCCATTTCTTGATTTACTGATCTTTTTATTAAATTATGTTCTTCTAGCCAATTTATATTCCTTTTCAATGTACTAATTGAGATTTTTAATCTTTTAGCTAAAAATTCATTAGAAGCCCAACAATAACCATCTTTATGTGTTAGATTTACGATTAATCCGTAAAGTAATGGAATTACACGATTCGGTGCTATTTCTATTAACTTAGCTGGAATAGTATAATAATAACCTTCAAATGGATAAT
This sequence comes from Bacteroidales bacterium, assembly GCA_041662185.1. Taxonomy (GTDB): domain Bacteria; phylum Bacteroidota; class Bacteroidia; order Bacteroidales; family P3; genus UBA10566. The sequence continues at coordinate 4,269 of JBAZSY010000041.1, read as the reverse complement.
AATTTTCTGATCTGACATTATCTTCTGACATATTGTCCTCTTTGTTAAGGATTTGTAATTAAAATAATTGCTGTATTTTAATTAATTCAATAATGCGATATATTAAAGACATTGGTTAATACTCAAATATATCTATAACCAGTTAGCCTACACAGTTAACTGGTTAAATTCTTTAATATAGTCTTTTAAATATATTCTTAGAACAAATAATTATTTTGATGTTTATAAAAAATATTATCAGACATTCTTAAGTAATTAACGATTAATATTTTGATTGTATTTATGACTTAAACATATTTTTTTGATGAGTCGAAAAAAAAAGCTTATCTAAACACATAAGTTTGAAAAGGGCAATATGCATCTAGATAAGCAAGGGCTGTACTAACTCAAAAGTACAGTTATTCTACGTAAGTTATTTTATTATATATTGTTTTAGGTTTTCTAAAGTTTTCAGATTCTTCTTTAGGTATGTTAAATTTATCACATAGCTTAAACCAATCAACATTTCCATTTCTTTCTATTGTAATATACTTAACATTAGCATCTTGAAAATAAATATTATCGTTACCATGTATATCTATTAACTTAGTTTCTATTTCATCTTTTATTTTCTTTGCATCTCGTTCGATCTTATCAAATTTACTCCATTCTTTAGCTAAGATAATGCTTTCTTCAGTATTAACATTCTTACAACCTTTAAATGTCTTGCTAGGAGGTGTTTGTGGTAAAATATGATTTACCCAAAAATTCTTTTCTTCTTCGATGATTCTTTTAACTATATCTTTATCTCTCTTGATTTCAATTAGATGATTATAAGCATTATCAAAATAATAAAATAACCAAACTGATTGCAAATCTCTTACAATCATTTGTTTATTGCATTGAAATATGTATCCTTTAGAAACATTGCCATTCATTGCTTCAGTTACTACTTTGAAACTTGGACATTTAATTTCAGATGCGTAGTTATTTGATTCATCAATAGCATCTAAAGAAGCTCCCATAAAAGGATAAATTAAGCTTTCAAATACTTTTGGCTTTAGATTAAAACCAGTTTTCTTATTTAGAAAATCTCGTGCAACTGGCTCTAATGCAGTTCCTCGCATCATTGCCTCATTAATAGGTGTTTGCCTGCCTTCTACTTTATCAAGGTAACAATCAAGAGAATTACCCCATTCTGATACGTTGCAGATTTTAGGGGTATCTGAAGCCATTAAATGAGTGCGTCTATAAAGCTTCCATTCATCTGAACCTTGAATCAAGTCAATTTCTTTATACATTAATTCCTGAGCTTCATTCATAATATATTCCCTTTATCCAAATATTTGTTGATTCCGCTTTGAGTTTCATCAATCAAATCAGCTAATTTAGGATATTTTTCTTTCATAATAGCAGACATTTCATTAATTATTTCTTTATTTTCATTTGAGTCTTTTTCAGCCATTATGAGCATTGAGTCGAACATTACTGTAAGATTTTTTAAAACATCAGGAACAAAAGTGTCTTTAAAATAAGAGAACTTATCATCTGTTTCATATCCTTTTTTTATTTGTGATTTAAACATTGTTATTAATTCATTGGTAAAAATTGCTGGATAATAAGTCGCGATACTAATCATAATTTTATGAGCATCAAGATTATTCTCAATATTTCTTTCTAATATTTTATCTCTTGATATAATCATAATTTCTGAAATATGTTTTAAAATGTGTTCAATAAGTTCATAAGTGATTTCTAAAGCCTCAGCAGATGGTAGATTATTGTTTTCCATTTTCTTTTTCCTTGTTTTCTTTTTGTAACTTTTTAAGCATTAGAAATGTATGAACATTTTCATATTCATCGCAAGTTATTTCATTTGGACTTTTAACTTCAAATTTAGTAGCTAGATCTTTTGCTAAACTCATATCACCATTAATAAGTTCAATAATACTTTGTTTTTGTTTGTCATCAATATATTTAATAACATTAGATTTTTCTATCACTGTTTGAAAAGCATCAGGATCTAAATCATCATTTGGAATATTGAAAAACTTCATTATAAAGTACTTATTAGCATAAGTTTCAAGTCCTCCAATAGCTTTTACATCTGATACTGCATCTTGCAGTATTTGATGTCTAACTATTGAATCTTTTGGACTGTCGCAATCAGTAAAAGTAAACTTAAATGTAGCTCTTATGCCAGTAGTTTTGTGCAATGAATTGTCTTTTAATTTAATTGTAAGATCAATTGTTTCCAATTTGATCATGTCCATATCAAACCAAATTCCTTGGACATCCATTTCGCCTCTGATCGCCCCCAATAGTTGAGATTCTTTTGTGTAATTGTAACCATAACCTTGAGCACCTTTTTTGATATAAGGTACGGTCTTTCTAACCTCTAGTAGTTTTTGATAAAGATTCTTCGGTTTTAACTTTACATCTGATTGAAGTAAAGACTTCATTGGCTCGCCAATATATGGCTCTTTTTTTTTCATAGATTCCCCTTTTGAATCATTTTATGTTGAGTTATAATTAGATTACAATTTTCATTGTATATCCTCATTTTAGCCTCTTTTACAGAGAGGCTTTTTTGTAAATATCAATTATACTATTTTAAAGATATTCATCAATAGAAATTTGTAAATATCAATTAATCTATTTTGTAAATATCAATTGAACTTAAATATTTTTTAATATACAATTTAAAAATAAATAGATAGATTTGTATTTTACATTGGTAAACATATGAAAATGCAAGAATATTTAGATCTTTACAGCTTGAACGCCTATGACTTAGCAAAGATGTGTAAAGTTTCACATACAGTTATTTATAAAATAATAAAAGGATCGCCAGTTACACAAAGAGTAGCTGATAAAATAAATAAAAGAACTAATGATAATATTGATTTAGAAATTTACACTCCTCATAGCAAAGGCGGCGGGAGACATGCTAAAAATTGAATTGCCAAATCGCCCGATACCTTGGAAAAGAGCTGGACATTCGCATAACTTTTTTTATGACACGCAACATGCTGTAAAACTAAATATTAAAAGCTATATAAAACAAAACTATAAGTTGCCGAAAGAATTATTGTCAGGGGCTATAAGAATGACTTATCTCTTTGAGTTTAAAATGCCTAAGTCTTGGTCAAAGAAAAAGAAACTAGCTTCAATTAATCAGCCTCATACGATTGCTCCTGATACTTCTAACCTCATCAAATTTATCGAGGACACATTTAGTAATTTCATATTTGTTGATGACAAACAGATTGCATCATCAAAAGAAGATAAAATATGGTCTGATAAAGATCAGACTACTGTTATTGTTGAAGAGTTAATAAATTGTAGGTATCCATGTATAAAAGAAAATGCGTAAAATGTTTTCATGATTTCGAAACAAATGATCAATTTCAAACCGTGTGCGATAAAAGACATTGCATGATGTGTGGAAAGCGTTACATTCCTCATAAAAGATATCAATTATTTTGCTCCGATGAATGCGAGTCTAAAGATTTGCAAACTCAAAGACAAATAGATGAAAAACTATATAATATAACTTGTTCTCAATGTGGACAACAATTTAGGAAAGCTGCTCATTTCAATAGATCAAGAACATGTGAACGTTGTTCAAAAGAAAATAAAAAGGAAACAAAAGTATATGACAATTCAAAAATCAGTAAAAAGAAATCTGGTTTACCTTTAGAGGAATTAATTAGAAGAAAAGAATATAAAAGAGTAATGGATGAAAAATGGGCAACTCGTTGTATGCGAGGAATAAAATGGGGCTAATATGAATAGAATAAAAATCAAAGTTAAATCAGATGCAACAACTTACTCACATACTGAATATGTATCAGATGAATATGCTATCTGTAAGTCTAATCCTGATTTAGTTGCATTAGTACAAAAAGTTTGTGATCAATCTCATATTGAAGATATTCAAGATGTTATAGTAACTTCAAGTTGTGAATGGTAGGAGGAAATATGCCATTAAAAAAAGGATCATCAAAAAAAACTATTAGTTCTAACATAAGAAAATTAAGACATGAAGGTTATTCAGAAAAGCAAAGTATTGCTATATCTATGACAAAAGCTGGAAAATCAAAGAAAAAAAAGAAAAAGTAGGTATGTATGAAGAAATTAATTTTAGCATCATTCTCATTGTTATTATTATACTCGTGCTCAAGTACGGTTAAATGGCAAACTGAATATCCAGACAATGCAGTTGAAGAATTCGTTGAAGATAAAATAGAAGATTATACAGGGGCTAATATTGATTTAACTCCAGTA
>JBAZSY010000040.1:0-9866 GCA_041662185.1 Bacteroidales bacterium | reverse complement strand
AATTTTTGCACCCTGCCAGGATGTTGGTTGCATCCTGCCACCATGCGAGTTGCATCCTGCGGGGATGTTAGGTGCATCCTGGCAGGGTGCAAGATTTTTATTTTGTTTTGTGAAATTAATATGCTATCTTTGTAAATTATAAGTATGAATATTTAAATTTATATCAAGTTTAGTTGTTCAAAGATCTTGTTTGGTTTTCTTTTTACTAAGTTTGATTGTATAATTATCAATATTCAATGTAATTAGATTTATAAACTAAAACAATTATTTATGAGACGGTATTATAGCGTTAGTGCTAAGAAATTTATTGATAAGGATGGCATTGAACAGGAAAAGTTTTTTGCTAATTCTGTTTCGGCAGGTAATTATGGAACTGAGGAATTGGCAAGTGATATTTCTCAGGCTGCAAGTTTAACTGAAGGTGATGTTATTGGTGCTTTGAGGTCGTTTTCTGATATTATTAAGACGAAATTAATAATGGGTTATAATGTTAAGTTGAATGGGATTGGCACTTTTAGTATTTCCTTAACAAGTGAAGCATGTGATACTGAAAAGGAATGTAAGCCCAATAAGGTTAGGGCTGGAAAGATTTCTTTTAAGGCTGATAATGTTTTGAGAAAAGAACTTGATGAACTGAAATTTTATAAGACAATTACTCATAAAAACAGAAAAAAAAGATAAAAGAATGATAATTATCTTTCTTTTTCTTAGAACATGCAAGTGTTTATAAGAATGTTTTTGTGATTTCATATCTTGGTTTTCCTCTTTTATATTTTATTAAAATAATGAGGCTTAAAGGCTATTATGTCTAAAAATGATTAAAAAACCTTTTTTTTCTATGAAAAGTATTAAATTTGCACCTTAATTTTATCCAATAACATATTAATCTATATAAAATACTTATACTATGGGAAGAGCATTTGAATTCCGTAAAGCAAGAAAGTTTAAACGCTGGGGGAATATGGCAAGAGTTTTCACTCGTTTAGGTCGTGAAATAGAAATGGCAGTTAAAGAAGGTGGTTCAGACCCAACAGCTAACTCAAGATTAAGACTACTTATCCAGACTTCTAAGAGTGAAAACATGCCCAAAGAAAATGTTGAGCGTGCAATTAAAAGAGCTATCTCTAAAGATACATCAGCCTATAAAGAAATGATATATGAAGGATATGCTCCTAATGGAGTTGCTGTTGTTGTTGAAACTGCAACAGATAATCCTAATCGTTCTGTTGCAAATGTTAGAAGTTACTTCACTAAATATGGTGGATCTTTAGGAACAACTGGTATGTGTGATTTCTTGTTTGAAAGAAAATGCAATTTTGTTGTATTGGCTAAAGAAGGAATCGATATAGAAGAATTAGAATTAGAACTAATTGATTTTGGAGTTGATGATTGCTTCTTAGAAGACGGTGAAATAAATATTTATGCTGATTTTGCTAATTTTGGTCCTATTCAAAAATATCTTGAAGAAAACAATTTTGAAATCAAATCATTTAAATTTGAACGTATTCCTAATGAATTAAAGACTTTGAATGAAGAACAACAAGCTCAAGTTGAAAAATTAATTGAAAAATTAGAAGATGACGATGATGTCGTTAATGTCTTCCATAATATGCAATAAGGAAAGATTTATTTTTTAGCTTTAATACTTCTTGCAACTCTAAAACCTGTTCCATAACCAACAGTTTCAGAGCCAGAACCACGACGATGAGAGGTTCGCATAAGTTTAAAGTCGAAGTTAAAACAACCACCCCTATTACATTTACCAAGTCCTTCCTTTGGTCCTTTTGGATTAAGAGAAGGGCTTTTTTCATAATAGAATATTTCGTAGTTATCCCAAACCCATTCCCAAGCATTACCACTCATATCATATATTCCTAATTCATTAGGTTTCTTTTCTCCAACAGGATGTGTTTGACCTGAAGAATTTTCGTAACTCCAACCTACTTCATCATAATTATTACTTCCAGAATATTCATAACCTTTGCTTAGAGTTCCTCCCTTAGCTGCAAATTCCCATTCTGCCTCAGTTGGTAAACGGCCACCTACCCAAGAACAATAATCAACAGCATCTTGCCATGTTATATAAACAATAGGATGCGAATCTATCAAACCACATGAAGGAGGAGATGGCATATTACGGTTTGTTGCCTTACAAAATAATTTATAATCAGCAACTGTTACTTCATACTTGCTTATTTCAAAACTACTAACATTAACCTTATGAATTTGTTCATCTGGATAGCAGTCTTTATCACTCTGTTCACAACCCATCATAAAGCTACCACCTTTAACTGTTATCCATTCTATATTTGGTTTCTCCTGTGAAAAAAGAGAAAAAGAAAGACATAAAATAAAAACAAAAGCAATTCTTCTAATCATTTCAATATCTTCTATAATGTTATATCTATGTTTTTAATTACTAAAGAGTTCTTTGCTCCAATAAAACCATAAGCATTTTCAATACCATCAACAATAATAACTGGTTCCAAATTCATAGAAGAATTATCTAAGTACTTATTTAATGTATATAAATAATTATAAGCTTGCTTTTCAATAGAAGAAACAGTAAAACTACCAACTACATTTTCTGTGTATTTCCTTTTCTTGATATATCCTTCGCCTCCCATATTAAATGAAAGCTTAACTTTATATGTTCTACCTTTAAATTTCTTATTAGAAAAAATGCCATATCTATTAGATGATTCATCTGTCATTGACGATGTGTTCTCTTCATAAACTCCTTGAATATTTTCCCATAATAAATCTGCACTACTTAATGATATTGGATATGAATATTTATTGGTAGTATTCATAAAAAAGTTTGGTTCTATCTTATAATAATTATCACCTAAACCATTATCATTTATTTCAAGATAAACGATTAATTCATTTGTAGTACCTCCATACTCATCAGTAACTGTTTCAATAGAAAAATTTGAAGAATCTACAGTAGGTTTACTTAATGCAAGATCTGCTTTCCCTATTGCTTGATCATAATCTTTATAGTTCAATCTTATTTCAACCTTATCATTCTCCTTTGGAATTATATTAAAAGAATATATAGAATTATTATTGGCTTGAGTAAGAGTTTCTTTCTTAAGTCCATTAATATAAAGGTCTGCTTTAGCATCAGATACCATAGCATCAATAATATTCCCCTTCCCTTTCATGTTTAACAAAAAATCATCTGAATAAGTCCCTGGTATTGCACTCTTATATAAAGAAAAAGAAATTGTACTATCGGCTTGAATAAAAGAAGTAACTACAAGTTTATCTTTTGGTAATTCATCTTTATAATCTATTTCAAACTCACAAGAGCTTAATGATAAAGAAACAACTAATACTAGTAATATATATTTTATTGCTTTCATACTATCTAAATTTATATGTGTAAGAAATTGTTGGAATTATTGGCATTATACTATATGCTGTTAATTTATTTGGTGCATTACCACTAACAACAAAGAATGCGTTCTTTCTATTGTAGACATTGTAAATGTTAATACTCCAAATCCTTGTTCCGTGCTTTTTCTTTTTATTAAAGTTAATACTTAAATCTAAACGGTGATAATCTGGCATTTTATAGTTATTCCTTTCTCCATAAACTTCTATTAATTCAGAACTTGAATAAGCGTCTGAGTTTCCAACATTATTATAATAACTTGCAACAGGAACAGACATTCTATTTCCTGAATTATAAACCCATGCAGCAGTTACATCTATTTTCTCACTAAACTTATGTGTTACTACAATATTTATTTGATGGCGAGAATCATACCTATCATAATATCTTTTCCCTCCATTAATTTCTCCATTAGGAAATTCACGAAATGCCCAAGAAAGAGTATAAGAAATCCAACCTGTTGTACTTCCCTTATCTCTTTGTACTAAAAATTCCATTCCATAAGCTTCTCCTATCCCTTGAGCAACCTTTTCTTCCCAGTTCTCTGAAGTATTGAATGATGAAATACCATCTTTATAATCTATTATATTATTTAGTTTCTTATAATAACCTTCGCAACTAATATTTGCCCAATCTTTTAATTGATAAAATAACCCTCCAGATATTTGATGAGAAGTAATAGGAGAAATATTTTCAGTTACAGGTACCCAAAGATCTGTTGGAAGAGAAATAATACCATTTGCAAGAAGATGTATATTTTGATTCATCATTGCATAACCTGCTTTGAAAGAAAGGTTTTTCAGTAATGAATAACGAATACCTAAACGTGGCTGAAAGGAATGATAAGTCTTTGAACCAACATTAAACATATTATAATGTATCCCAGGACTAACACAAAACTTATCGGTAAAGTTCATTTCATCTTCAACATAAACAATAACTTCATTACCATACACATTACTATTATTATTTAATAACCCAGAAATATCTTCTTGCTGGCTTGCAGAAGCAGAAATTAATTCGGGAGAATAAGTGTGGTAAATATAATTAATACCATAGTTTATGGAATTCCAACCATTCAAATAAAAATTATAATCGTTCTTAACCGACCAATCCTCTACACCTGAAATATAATCAAACTTTAAATTAGAATTATTTGTTGACCCATTTTCTGTATATGTAGATTCATAAGTCGAATTAATGGTTGAACGATACCTATTATAAGAAAAAGACAGGTTAGAGAATAAACGATTATTTATTTCATAAGCCCAATCAACTGTTCCTATTAAACTTCCCCATTTCACATAAGCTGTGTTCTTTTCCTTTAAATTATTGTTATTAGTTTCCATCCCAAAAGTGTACTTGTCCTCTCCCCAATAAAGACTTGCTGTTAGACGATTGCTTGGAGAAAACTTATGATTAAGTTTTATATTCAAATCACCAAAATAATAACCGAAGTCAAGATTTTCATCATTAATGCTATTTTCATAAGCAATAATAGGTTTTGTAAGAATATCAAGATAAGTCCTACGTCCAGAAATACTAAAAGTTGTTTTATCTTTTATTATTGGGCCTTCAACATTTAACTTAGCAGAAATTAATCCAATACTTGCTTCTCCCTGTATTTTTTCATTATTACCATCTTTCATTCTAACATCAACAACAGATGATAACCTTCCTCCATAACGAGCAGGAAATGCTCCTTTATAAAACTCTATATTCTTAATTGCATCTGTATTGAAAGTGGATATAAATCCCATTAAGTGATTAGGATTATATATAGGAATACCATCAACTAAATAAAGATTTTGATCTGAATTACCACCTCTAACATATAATCCTGTTGTTCCTTCCGTTCCGCTCTTAACACCCGGAAGCAATTGCAAAGACTTCAATAAATCGCTCTCTCCTGTTAAAGAAGGAAGTGAAGTAATAGTTAATGGATTAATAACAATTTTACCTGGAGTTGGGTCATCAACAAAACGTCTTGCTATACTTTTATCTTCAATAACAACTTCTTGAAGAGTTGTTGAAAATGGTTTTAAGTAAATATTAATACTTGTATCTTTTGTAAAGGTATATTGGATTATTTGTTTTTCGTAACCCATATAAGAAATAAGAATATCTGTCTTACCCTCCGAAATAGATGTGGAATAAAAACCATAATTATTAGTTGTCGTTCCTGTCTTACTCTTCACATCATAGAATGTAGCCCCTATTAAAGTTTCTTTAGATTTTAAATCGTAAATATACCCACTAACCCTAATTCGTTTTTTATTAGGTATTTGAGCCATAACAGAGGCATAGCTTATTACGAACAATAGCAGTAATAATAGAAGTTTCCTTATCATAAATTCAAAAGTTTTGTGTGCAAAGATAAAAAACTTTATTTATTATTCAAAAACATAAATAAAATGACTACCTTTGCATTGTTGAAATTTATCACAATAAATCATTAACGCTCAAAAAAGGAATAAGGCAATACGTTTTCGTGTTGCCTTATCTTTTTCTTAGACTAAGAAGTTTTTAATATTATCTACCTAATTATATTCTTCTTACACTTTCTATTCCGTCTATTCCTTCTATATTTTTGATTAGCTTGCTTAGTTGTTCTGCATCGTAGATATATACCATCATTGTTCCTTCAAATAAACCTTCACTACTTTCCATAACTAAGCCTCTTATATTGATATTCCATCCTTCAGATATTACTCCTGTTAGTTCTTGAAGTAAACCTTTACGGTCTATTCCTTTAATTTTTATACCAGCTAAGAATGTTATCTTTTCGTTTTCACGCCATTTTGCTTTAATTATCCTATGTCCAAAATTAGACATTTCATCAATTGCTTTTGTGCAAGTTGTACGATGTACTTCTATGGCGTTTTCTCTTATTAAACCTACAATATCATCTCCTGGAACTGGACGGCAACAAGGAGCTGTAATATATTTTAAGTTCTCCATGTTTTGTTGCATCAAAACTTGTTCCGGATTTTTTTCTATTTGTTTTTTTATCTCTTCATCTAAAGTTAGTCTTCCTTCGTCTTTGTCTTTCTTTATTGAAAAAGGATTACGCAAAAACATCCATGTTGAATTTTTTGATTTCTTTTTATCAAAACAATGTCTTATATCTTCCTCGTTAATTTCATTTTTGGTTATCTTATAATAGAAGTCTATTTGTTGAGGGACGCCCATATAGTTTGCTAATTTCTCAACATTTTCATCGTTATATTCTATCCCTAAATCAGAATAGATATCTTTCAACTTCTGGACTCCTTCATCCATAAAACCTTTTCTATAATCTCTTATATAACTCTTGATTCCTTGAATGGCTTTAGATGTTTTTACAAATGATAAGTATTCTTCTTTTGGATAAGATATTGTTGAAGTTATTATTTCTACTTGATCAGAAGGTTTTAGACGATGGTTCAGTGTTACTACTTTATAGTTTACTTTTGCTCCCATACAATTTATACCTAATTGGGTATGAACATTGAAAGCAAAGTCCAAAACAGTTGAACCTTTTGGTAAGATTATTGCTTTTCCTTTTGGAGTAAAGGTTGTTATTTCGTCTGTTACTAAATTAAGTTTAAAGTCGTTTACAAAGTCTATTGCATTATTTGATTGGTTATCCAATAATTCGCGTACTTTTTCCAACCAAGCATCTAAGCTATCATCTAATTCTCCTTCTTTTACTTCTTTATATTTATAGTGTGCAGCCAAACCTTTTTCTGCAATATCATCCATTCTTTGGCTTCTTATCTGCACTTCCACCCATTTACCATTATTTGCCTGAACCGTGAAATGCAGAGCTTCGTATCCATTACTTTTTGGTTTAGAAAGCCAGTCTCTTAATCTATCATGTTTTTGTTCTTTATAGATTGTATTGATTAATGAATAGACAGTAAAACAAGCTTCTTTTTCAATATTTATTGGAACATCCAAGACAACTCTTATGGCAAATATATCATATATTTCATTGAATTCAACTCCTTTTTTTTCTATCTTGCCAAGTATTGATGTTATGGATTTAACTCTTGCCGAACAAGTATATTTATAACCTCGAGTTGTTAGTTCTTCTTTTATTGGTGATGCAAACTCTTTAATAAAGATATTTCTTTCTTCTTCGGAGTCTTTTAGTTTCTCTTCTATTTCCTGATAGCCTTTTGGATTTATATAACGTGTTGCAAGGTCTTCCAATTCACTCTTTATTTGATATAAACCTAAACGATGAGCCAAAGGGACATATAGCATTTGGGTTTCAGAAGCTATCTTCAATTGTTTGTCTTCACGCATTGATTCAAGAGTACGCATATTATGAAGTCTATCACATAGCTTCAAAAGTATTACACGTACATCATCTCCCATTGCTGTTAGAAGTTTCTTAAAATTTTCTGCTTGAATAGAATTAGTTGCATAATCAAAGATTCCATCTATCTTCGTCAGACCATCAATAATTTGTGCCACTCTATCATCAAATATTGTCCTTATATCTTCAAGTGTATATTCTGTGTCTTCCACAACATCATGTAATAATGCACAAACTATTGCTATCGGTCCCAATCCCAAATCTTCCGCGGCAATACGAGCCACTTCCATTGGATGATAAATATAAGGCTCTCCCGTTTTTCTTCTTACTCCGCTATGAGCTTTCACTGAAATAGTAAAAGCCTTTCTTACCATTCTTTTTTCTTCTCGGGAAGCTGTGGCAGAAATTAATCTAACAAGAAGTTTATATTTTTTAAGAATCTCTTTTCTTTCTAATTCTTCATCTACAATATACATATTCTATCTCCTATAAATTATTCGCTCTTTTCTTTCTAAAAAACCCTTTTATTAACTCTGAACACTCATCCTCCATTACTCCAGATTCTACTATTGTTTTGGGATGATAAAGATTTACTCCAGTCGAAGAGCAACCTCGCTTTTCATCTTTTGCTCCAATAACAACCTTTCCAATCTGAGTCCAATAGCAAGCTCCTGCACACATCACACAAGGTTCAAGAGTTACATATAAGGTGCAATCGTTTAAATATTTTCCCCCCAAGGCATTTGTTGCAGCTGTAAAAGCTTGCATTTCTGCATGAGCAGTAAAATCATTTAAGCGTTTCGAAAGATTATGAGCTCTCGCAACTATCTTATCTCTGCAAACAATCACAGCACCTACTGGCACTTCATCTATATCATTTGCAAGCATTGCTTCCTTTAAAGCCTCTTGCATATAATAAGCATCATCTTTATTTAACACCGAACTCATATCACTAATTTTATTCTGACAAAATTACAAAAACAAATCGAAATATTGTATTTTTGCAGAAAATACAAAGGGAAATTGACAACAATAGAAAATTATAAACATAGCATACCTATTCAAATTAGGTTTAGTGATATCGACGCTTTAAGTCATGTAAACAATAGTTTTTTTGCTCAATATTATGACGTTGGAAGAATATATTACTTCGAAGACGTCATGAAAGAAAAAATAGATTGGACAGAAATAGTTGTAGTTATTGTAAATATTGAAATAAACTTTATATCCCCTATTTTGCAAGGAGATGATATTTATGTTGAATCAAAACTAACTAATTTTGGTAATAAAAGCATGAAAATGGAACAACGTTTGATTGATAAGAAAACAGGAATAGTGAAGTCCAACTGCAAAACAATCCTTTCTGGCTTCGATCGTCTAACCAACACTTCAATAAAAATTCCAGAAGAATTTAAAACAAAGTTTTTAGAATACGAACAAGAATAAACTCAATTAAAATTAGACTATTCTGTTTAAATCTGCAAACCCTTAATATCTTCCAAAGCTTAGAACTTAATTATCAAGTCATCCATCTTCTTTATGAAAAGAAGGACAGTTATTCAATTTGTTATTTTTAGAACTCCTAATTTTATACACTACCCTGTTTTATTATAAGTTCATCTTGCTTTTATCTCATCAAGCATTAAAAGTAAATCAACTGTTTTAGGTATGGTAAATCAATTAACTTAGGTATGGTAAATTAGTTAATTTGCTATAGGTAGATTAACTGATTTACCTATGGCAAAACGCCGATTTACTATCGTTGAAATAAGGATTTACTACAAGCAAAATGACCTTTTGTTTATAAAAACTTGGTTAATTTGGAACTTAGAAACAACAAAAAGAGAATTCCCTATTTGAGATATTATTATAAAACAGGGAACTTATGGGCAAAAAGAAAGCGTGCAAACTTTTGGTTTGCACGCTAATCCACAATTATGAAAACAAAAAAGCCTCACGGCTTTTGTAGTCTCGGGCGGATTTGGACCGCCGACCCCTACATTATCAGTGTAGTGCTCTAACCAACTGAGCTACGAGACTATACTAACTGTCTTTTATATTTTTTGAAAACCATTGAAAGTAGCGAAATAATTAATCTCTTAATTAAAAGTGTTCGGTAAATAAGGACGATTGTCCTTTTGTTTGTGTTTTCTATCT
>JBAZSY010000039.1:0-10547 GCA_041662185.1 Bacteroidales bacterium | reverse complement strand
TTATATCTTGTTTAGTGAAATTTATATCTTGATTCTGTAAAATTATAAGGAAATTAACTACTCCAAAACTTTATTTAGGAATTCAAATTCTTAAATAACTAATTATTTTTTCAGGACTGACACTATAGGATTATATTGACTTATTAAATATAATTTTATTTGGTTCTGTGGTAAATATGTTAAAAAATTAATTTTTTCATCGATTTGACTTGCTTTTTTTATTTAAAGGTTATAATTTTGCCGAAAACCAATAAATAAAAACATTATGGCAAAAGAAAAGGATATTAAAGAAAAATCTCAAAAAAAAGCACCACAAAAAACTTTAAAAGAAAAACGTGCTGAAAAAATTGCAAAAAAGAATGATAAAGGTAAATCCAGTTCATTGTAATTTAAAGATTGATTTTTGGAGAATCCTTAGTTTTATAATAGAAAACTAAGGATTCTTTTATTTATGGATGTTTCAAAATGTTAGAATTGTGTATTTAATATAGAATATATCTATCATAATTTATGATTAATGTTGAGATTAAATCAAGCTCTACTTTTCAGTGGAGGCAAGTACTAAAACAGATATATTAATGTCTTTAATCTTTGATAATGCTTTAATGCAAAAATTTAATGAAGCTCCTGTGGTTGCAATATCATCAACCAATAAGATATGCTTTCCTTCTAATTGTTTTGAGTTTCTAACTTCGAATATATCTTTTACGTTTTCCCAACGTTTTTCTTTTGTCATTTTTGTTTGACTTTGATTGTAGCGTATTCTCTTTAAACAATTTGTTTTCACATTTATATCAAAGTTCTTACCTATTTCTCTTGATATTATTTCTGATTGATTATACCCGCGATGAAGTTTTCTTCGCCAATGAAGAGGTAGGGGAAGAATAAAATCTATTTCTTTAATCCAATCTTTTTCTTTTAGCTGTTGGCAAAAGAGTTTAGTTAAAAGTTTTCCAACAATTAAATCATCTGCATATTTAAATCTATGAATAAGACGTCTTGCCACAGAGTGTGTGTCGTAGAATATAAACGCGGAAGCATTTTTTACAGGATAATAAATGGAAACTTTATTGGCTAAATCGTTATTTTTGTCCAAAAAATTAAAAGTATGACTTATTTCTAATAAACAATCGGTACATAAAATCTTTTCTCCAGACACCAAAACGTTATCACAACCATAACAATAGCGTGGTAGCAATGCTTCAATTAAAGAAGAAAAAATGTTAATCATAGTCATTGTTGAGTTTTTAAGCTTACCTTTGCAAATATATATACATTTTGAATGAAAAAACTAACAATAGGTGACTTAATTGCGAATATTCCAATTATACAAGGAGGAATGGGAGTCGGTATTTCGCTTTCAGGCTTAGCCTCAGCAGTTGCTAATGAAGGTGGAGTAGGAGTGATATCATCAGCAGGCTTAGGTCTGTACTACATGCAAGAAGCAAATAATTACATAGATGCTTGCATTTATGGATTAAAAAAAGAAATACAAGAAGCTCGTCAAAAAACCAAAGGAATAATCGGAGTAAATATAATGGTCGCTATGACTAATTTTGGAGATATGGTAAAGACTTCAATAGAAGAACAAGCTGATATTATATTCTCTGGAGCTGGATTACCATTAGATTTACCTTCATATTTAGGAGAAACAGGTAAGACAAAGTTAGTCCCTATCGTTTCTTCAGCAAGAGCAACAAAGATAATCTGTGAAAAATGGAAATCAAATCATGATTATATCCCTGATGCTATTGTGGTTGAAGGTCCAAAGGCAGGAGGACATTTAGGTTATAAAATAGATCAATTAGAAGACCAAAACTTTTCTTTAGAACATACATTACCTCAAATTCTTGAAGAAGTAGACCGCTTTGAACAAAAATATGGGAAAGCAATTCCTGTTATTGCTGCTGGTGGAATCTATACAGGAGAAGATATGTATAAAGTTATGGAACTTGGTGCATCAGCAGTTCAAATGGGGACAAGATTTGTTACTACTCATGAATGTGATGCTTCAATGGAATTTAAACAAGCTTATATTAATGCCCAGCAAAAAGATATAGTAATTATTAAAAGTCCTGTTGGAATGCCAGGAAGGGCAATTAATAATGCTTTTTTGGAATCTGTTACGCAGGGGACTCGACAACCGAAGAATTGTATTCATCATTGTATTAAAACTTGTGATGTAGAACATAGTCCTTATTGTATTATACTTGCTCTGCTAAATGCCTACAAAGGCAAACTTGATAGAGGCTTTTGTTTTGCAGGAGCTAATGCCTATAAGGCTGAAGAAATAATATCGGTGCATGAAACTTTTGAAAGGATAAAACAAGAGTACGAAAGATACGAAATAAGTCAAACATAATGGTAAAGAAGACTAACTTATAAAGGTTAGTCTTTTTTTTTATATTACTAACAAAAAGACGAAAACTTATTATTACTTTTGCAAATCGGTTTACAAATTCAGAAAACTATCTATTAAGATGAAAACAAAATTAGTTTTATCATTATTGATAATATTATTAAGCATAGCATATAATACACAAGCTCAATGTCCGAAAGGCAAAACAAATTGTGAAGGAGAGTGCGGACGTTTTATTGATGAAAACGGCAATGGTAATTGTGATCTTGCTGAAAAAACACAACAAGAGCTTAATAAGGATAAAAAAGAATCGAAAGAAAAGGAATCAAAAGAAATAGTAATACCAAAGACAGATAATGTAGATGAAAGTTCTGATGTTGTAGAAGATGGTCAAGAAACTCAAACGACAGAAGAAGATGGTATAGTTCAATTAGGAAATGAAAAAGTTGTTGAAGCAAAAGTAGAAGAAGTAGTTGTACCAGAAGAAGTAAAGGATAAAGAAAAACCTTATCGTTTAATTGGAATAACAATTATTACTTTGGCTTGTTATTTCTTTACCATGTTATTAGTTAAGACTGGTAAGATAAGGAAGTTTGTTCATCGTAAAATATGGAATATTCTTCTTTTATTAACATTTGTAATGTCATGTCTCTTAGGATTCTTGTTAGTAATTCAAATAAACTATGGTGTATTAAAGTCTTTATATGTAAGTAATCTTAAACTTCATGTTGAGTTTGGTATTGCAATGACTATAATTGCAATTATACATATATTATGGCATTTACCATATTTCAAAAAACTATTTAGGGTCTCAAAGTCTATTGCTAAGGAATAGGAGATGAATAGGCGAATTCTTAGGTTAGCTCTTCCTAATATTATAACAAATATTACTGTACCATTATTAGGCATGGTTGATACTGCTATTGTTGGACATATCAACACTACGGGTTCTACTTTAGATTATATTGGAGCAATTGCAATTGGTGTCATGATGTTTAATTTCATCTATTGGAACTTTGGATTTCTAAGAATGGGAACGAGTGGTTTCACTGCTCAAGCTTATGGTGCAAGAGATTTAAGGGAAGCAACACATATCTTAACAAGAGCTTGCATAATTGCTTTGATTTCAGCTTTATTTTTAATTACTTTGCAATATCCATTATCTCTTCTTGCAGGATCATTAGTTGACGGTAAAAATGGAGTGTTAGATTTAGCTCTTACTTATTTCTTTATTCGTATATGGGCAGCTCCTGCAACGCTTTCAAATTATTCTTTGCAAGGATGGTTTATTGGTATGCAAGATTCAAAGACTCCTATGTTTATTTCTATATTTATTAATGTGATTAATATTGCTTTTTGTTTTCTTTTTGTATTCCGATTTGGAATGAAGATAGAAGGAGTGGCTTGGGCAACAGTAATTGCACAATATGCAGGACTTATAATAACATTGATATTTTGGTTTGCAAAATATGGAAAACTAAAACGCTATATTAACATAAAAGAAAGTATGGACTTGAAGAAGATGAAGACCTTCTTTAAAGTTAATTCAGATATATTTTTACGTACTATTTGCTTAATACTTGTTACAACATATTTCACTATTGCTTCCTCTAAAATGGAGTATCCACTTTTGGCAGTTAATGCTTTATTAATGCAATTATTTACTCTCTTTTCATATTTTATGGATGGCTTTGCTTTTGCTTCTGAGTCATTATGTGGACGTTATTATGGAGCAAAAGATAAAGTAAATCTAAGAAAGAGCGTTAAATATATATTGCTTTGGGGTTTAATCCTAAGCATAATATTTATGATTTTATATTTCTTCTGGGGAGAAAACCTTTTAAGACTTTTAACCGACAAAGAAAATATAATTAAGGCTTGTCATGATTATATGTTTTGGGTATTACTTATTCCATTAACAGGATTTGTTGCTTTTCTTTATGATGGAATATTAATAGGAATGACAAAGTCATCAATTATGCGTAATGCAATTTTTATTGCAACAGCTCTTTTCTTTATAATCTATTTTTCTTTAGAAGGATTATTAGGTAATACAGCTCTTTGGATAGGATTTATAACTTATTTACTTGCAAGAGGAGTGTTTATGACAGTTTTTTCATGGAAATCAATATTTGGAAAATAATATGAAGGTAATACGTATAGAAAATAAAGATAATGCACTTATGGAAATAGCAAAGTACATAAGGTGCGAAGTTTTTGTTAAAGAACAAAATGTTCCATTTGAAGAAGATTGGGATGAAGAAGAATCAGAAAACTATTTAATCTACGAGGAAGATAAGCCAGTAGGAACAATGCGTTGGAGAGACTTAGGTGAGAAAATAAAGTTAGAAAGAGTAGCTGTACTTCCAGAATGTAGAGGAAAAGGAATAGCAACTTTTTTGCTTAAAGAAGTAATGGAAGAAATAAAATCTAAAACAGATAAGCCAATAACTCTTCATTCTCAACTATTAGCGATTCCTTTATATGAACGCTTAGGCTTTAAACAATATGGCGAGTTGTTTTATGAAGCGGAAATTCCACATTATGCTATGAAGTTGGAACGGTAAAAAGACTATTTTCTCAACATTTACTATATAAGCAAAAAAAGAGTTCATATATTTCAATTTATATGAACTCTTTTTCTATTTATATTACGTATAAATAAATTTATATGGAATTTAATTGCAGTTTTGATTGATGTTTTTTCTTTTATTCTTTCTCTATATCTTTTTCTTCTTGGGTTGAGATAATTTCAATAGGAAGTACTTCTCGTTTTTGAGCTTTTGTTTGATTAGATATTATTTGAATAAGGAAGAAGATTATTAGTAGTATAGCTATCATTATATCACCAATAGCTATTGCTTTTTTACCAAAGAATATTATTGGAATTATTATTGCAAGAATTTGAGAAACAAGGTAAACATAGAATCCTGTTGTAAACCCTCTATATAATATTACAAAGCTTATTGTTATTGCAATTCCAACACTTCCTATTATTAGAAAATAATAAGGGTTTCTGGTTATTATATCTAATAGATTTAAACGATAGAAATGTAGGTAGGAAGGCATGTTTGGATTAGTGATTATATCTTGTATTTGTTGATTGAAGATTCCAATAAATGAGTTAAATAGAGCAGAAAGTCCATAGCATATTATACAGATTGTTAATAAAATCTTCATTAGTATTGTTGGCTTATAGCCTTTTTCTAATTTAATTGGTTTAATGATTATTTTCATTGTTGTTTTTATTTTACGAGATATTTTATTCTACTATTATTTCATCAGCAAAGCAGTGTGCAGGATAACCATAGCCAGGATGTCCTTCCGGGCATGTCTTTATTGATTTAGCTTCTATTTTTATATAACGTGCTGATGTTTCCTTATTGTCTGTTTGCTTGCATTCTGTTTTATATGTATAGATACTTTCCTTTGATAATAATGCTTTAGTTTCAATAGAATTTATTTTTTGCCAATCTTTTCCGTTTAAAGAAACAAAGAAGCTCACCTCCACAGGAGCAAATATCCAAGAGCCATTATCGTCCAAGAAGTTTATGGAGATATTATTTATTTTAGTTTCTTCTCCTAAATCTAAACTAACAATATAATCTTGTCCTAATGTTCCAACCCAGCGTTCATAGCTTTGTTTATTTCCAAATAAACCATCAGTTAAAGAATATTTGGAAGAGCCTGAATATTGAGGATTGATATTTTCCATTTTATATTCTTTACCAGTGGCTTTATTAAGAGTATAAGTTTGTTGGAAAAGAGGAGATATTAATTTTGGACTATCATCAAATGATTTATTGCTTTTACTTATTGCTCTTGCCTTAATTGTTGTTGTATTTCTTAGGATTATAGAGTTTGTGTACTTAATATCTTTTCTTGTTGGATCTTCTCCATTAAGTGTGTAATAAATATCGGCATCTTTCATTGGAGAAGATAATAATACTTGAACTTGTTGTTTTATTTTATTCCAATTAGTTGAGGCTTGAACAGCATAGTGTGATATTGCATAGTTATATTCTAAACAGTTATATCTTTCTATTTGTCTTTCTAATCTGTTTAAGAAATCATCGAAGTTTCTATTTTCTTTTTGAGACCAGGCAATTTCACTTAAAGCAGAAAGACGTGGCAAATCCATATATTGAAGCTTTTTATAAGAATCGATATATTCAGTCCAAGTACAAGCTTGAACACCTATTATATGTTTTGCTTGTTCAGCACTTAATTCTTTTGGCACTGGTTCATACAAATAAACTTTCTTTAAAGGCATATATCCACCAATTGCTAATGGTTCCTGATTGGCTGCCCCTTGATGATTATTAAAATAAAGATAAGCTGAAGGAGTCATAATTGCATCATGTCCTGTTTTTGCCGCTGCTATTCCTCCAGCTTCTCCTTGCCAAGACATTATTGTTGCATTTCCTTTTAAACCTCCTTCTAATATTTCATCCCAACCAATAACTTTTCTTCCCTTGCTTTCTAAGTATTTTTCAATCCTATTCATAAAATATGATTGTAATTCATATTCATCTTTAAGATTATTTTCCTTAATTACTTTTTGACAAACAGGGCATTCTTTCCAACGAGTTTTTGGACATTCATCTCCTCCTATATGAATATATGTTGAAGGGAATAATTGGATAACTTCATCAAGTACATCTTGCAAAAAAGTAAAAGTTTCCTCTTTTGTGCAAAATACATCATCAAATACACCCCAAGTGCAAGCTGTTTCTAATTTTTCTCCCTTACAACTAAGTTCAGGATAGGCAGAAAGAGCTGCAAGTGCATGACCTGGCATTTCAATTTCTGGAATAATTGTTATATATCTATCTTGTGCATATTTCACAATATCTTTTATTTCTTCTTGTGTATAATATCCTCCATAAGGAGTAGAATCAAACTTTTGTGGGAAATTATCAGAATAATGACCAATTAATGTTTCTTTTCTTTGAGAAGCAATTGTTTGAAGTTTTGGATATTTCTTTATTTCTATTCTCCAGCCTTGGTCGTCAGTTAAATGCCAATGGAAAGTGTTTAGTTTATGAAAAGCAAGGATATCAATATAATCCTTTATTTCTTGTGGAGTAAAGAAATGACGTGCACAATCTAAATGTTTTCCACGATAGGAAAAACGAGGATAATCAATAATAGTTCCCGTAGAAAGTTCACATGTAAGCATATGTTTAGAACATCCTTCTTTGTAAGGGATTGAAGGCATTATCATTTGAATAAGAGTTTGACAACCATAGAAAAATCCTGCATTTTCATTAGCAGAAAGGACAATTCTATCTTTCAATATATATATATGATAACCTTCTTTCCCAAGTTTTTTATCACTTGAAAGAACAAATATAATTGAGTTAGCCATATTATATTTTGGATTATCTCTTTTAGCAAGAATTGGCTTAATTGAATTATTAAAAACTTGTAGTTTAGAGTGAAGATATTCAGCAACAGAATATTCTTTACCATTTACGTTACAAATAATCTTTGTGTTTCTATCATAAGTAAATATTGAAGACTTATCCAATTTAACACTTACAGGTTGAGGAATAATGTCAATAGCATGTTGTCCAAAAGAAATGATTGAAAAAAATAATCCAATAATAGTAATAGGTATAAACTTATTTTTCATAATAATAAATAGATTTGTTCACTTGCAAAAGTAATAAAAATAGGTTTAAAAATATAGCACTTAATTATTTTTACTACATTTGCACTTAGTTATTATAAAGAATTGTAATGAAAAAATATGTTAATATAGTTATTGTCTTTATGTTATTTGTCTCAACAAATACATATGCTTATAATAATATTAACAGTATGTTAGATGTAGATACATGCACAATTACAATACATCCAAACGATACAACAATCTATTCAGATACTCCAATTCAATTACAACTTTCCACCAACCAAGAAGCTGATTCTTATCATTGGTATCCCTCTTCAGGCCTTTCGGATACAACAATTTCTAATCCCATAGCAACCATAAGTTCAACAAATCAATATATACTTGAAGCTATGTTTATTTCAGATTCAAATTTAGTATATAATGGCGATTTTGAGTTGGGTAATGTAGGCTTTACCACGGGTTATAGATTGAATAATAATTATTGGCCATCTTATACATGTGGAGATTATAATATACTTTTAAACCCTACCGATATTCATCCAATGTTTGTTTCTTGTACAAATGGTGGACATTTCATGGTTGCTGATGCGGCATTAACATCCAATGTAATTATTTATCAAACGACAATTAGTGTAGAACCAAATACATATTATATGTTTTCTACAGAATGCCTAAATATTTGGCCAGGATCTACCCCAGAACAATATCCAAGATTACAATTTCAGATTAATTCCCAACAAATAGGGAATGTTTTTACGATTATTAATACAAATTGTGATTGGAATCGTTTTTCTGGAATATGGAATAGTGGAAATGACACCACAGCAATAATAAAAATAATTGATCAAAATACAACATTAATGGGTAATGATTTTGCAATAGATAATATTTCATTAAGAAAGATATGTAAGGCATATGATACAATAAATATTACAATATTACCAACTATATCAAATGTAGATACATGTTCAATTATAATTCCTAATGATACAACGATATATTCAATTAATCCAATAGAATATCAGCTTTCTACAAATCAAGAGGCAGACTATTATCATTGGCATCCATCAACAGGCCTTTCCGATACAACCATATCAAATCCAGTAGCAAATATAATTTCAACAAGTCAATATATACTTGAAGCCATGTTTATCTCAGATTCTAATTTAGTATATAATGGAGATTTTGAATTAGGAAATACAGGATTTGTAACTGATTATAATTATGAAACAAACCCCAATCCAGTATTTAGTCCAGGAGATTATAATGTAGTTACAAATACAAATCAAGGATTAGGATCTATATCATGTGAGAATGGAGGATTCTTCTTTGTGACAGATGCCTCAACAGATGTAAGCTTGACATTATATAAAAATACAGCAAATGTTGAGCCTAACACAGATTATTTATTATCATATGAATCGACAACAATTTATTCACAAAGTCCAACAGATTTAGCCAGATTGCAGATTTCAATTAATTCACAGCAAATAGGTAATGTATTAACAGTATCGAATGCAAATTGTACTTGGAATCATTTTTCAGGAATTTGGAATAGTGGGACTAATACTACAGCTACAATAAGAATAAAAGATCAAAATTCCTTACAAATGGGTAATGATTTTGCGATAGATAATATTTCATTAAGAAAGATTTGTAAGGCTTATGATACAATAAACATTACTATTTTACCAAATGCTCCTATTGTTACAACGATAGATATTTCATTATGTGAAAAAGATTTTCCATATACATATTATGATAGTATTTTTACACAAGCAGGTAGTTATGGTTATTCTTTTACAACTAACAATGTAGTTGATAGTCTTCATGTAGTTAATATAACATTATTGCCATCATATAATGATACAATATTTGCTTATATTTGTTCAGGAGAAACTTATAGTGAAAATGGATTTAATATATCAGATGCAGGATTCTATACAAATACATTAACAACAATAAATGGTTGCGATAGTATAATATCATTGTATTTGGGCATATATCCTACATATAGCGACACAATATATGGGTATATTTATAGAGGAGAAAGATATACTCTTAATGGTTTTGATGAAACTGAAGATGGGCTTTATGTTAATACTTTGCTGTCAATAAATAATTGTGATAGTATTATTTATTTATCCTTGAATGTAATTAAGCTTATGTTTACTAATGTTGTAACAGCAAATGGAGATGGGATAAATGATGTGTTTGAAATCCATGATTTATTTGAAAGTGGAATATTTCTAGACAATGAATTATTTATTTTTAATAGACAAGGAAAACAAGTTTATTATAAAAAAAATATGAAAACTAAATTAGATTTTTGGAATCCGGAAAAAACTAATTCTACGACAGGAACATATTTTTATAGATTTATTACTAAAAATAGACTAAAAAATATAGATTGTGTAGGTGTTATAGAGGTTATTAAATAAAAATACAGATATGAAAAAATATGTTAATATAGTTATTGTCTTTATGTTATTTGTCTCAACAAATACATATGCTTATAATAATATTAACAGTATGTTAGATGTAGATACA
>JBAZSY010000038.1:0-11398 GCA_041662185.1 Bacteroidales bacterium | reverse complement strand
CGAATATTAAACTGATTATTTGCAGGAATTGTTGCAGTCGCTGTACTTGTGAATAATGGAGTTCCTGTAGCAATAGTGTTTAATTGATATTCCGGTAAATCAGCTGGATTTGCATACCAGTCATATTGTTGGAATCCAGATGGAGCTACTATTGTTGCAACTGTATCTCCATTACCACAAGCATTTACTGTTAATGTTGAAGGACCAACTCTTCCTACAAAATAACCATAAGAAAAGTGACCAGTTGGTTCACATCCAGCAATAGTAACTTTAATTCTTACATTTTCTGATTGATAACTTGTTAAATTCATAGAAATTTGTCGCCAATTCTGCCAAATTCCTCCAGAAAAAGTACCCCAACCAGCTGGAGCTGGAGTCTGTCCAATA
Organism: Bacteroidales bacterium; assembly: GCA_041662185.1. Lineage (GTDB taxonomy): Bacteria > Bacteroidota > Bacteroidia > Bacteroidales > P3 > UBA10566. The sequence goes on along the minus strand of JBAZSY010000038.1, from coordinate 11,011 downwards.
ACTTCAAAAGTAGCACAAGGATCAATCAATCCTAATTCTTGACCTGCTGTATTTAATCTTTGTACTTCTATTTTAAAGAAAGGATTTTCATATCCTTGATGTCCAGGAGATTCTAAAACCATAGCATAATTAAATGTTAACAAACAGTTAGTGTCATTTACAAATAAATCATAAGTAAGCATATTCGAATTTCCACCAGCTACTGGACAATTTATTCGTGTTGATCTTGTATATCCTGTTGGGATTTTTTTTATATTTGTACCTCCTGCAATTAGATCATAAGCGTTTAGATCACTATTAATTACAAAACAATTGTCTGTACTGCCATAGTATGTCCATGTGCAAGTTGCTGGATCATTAAATAGCACCCATGGTGAAAATGTTATTGTTGAAGAACTAGACAAATTTGTTGCTTGACCACCTTTCCAATAAGTATAATTACCTACTGGACCATAAGCGAAATCAAAATTTAGTCCCGTTTGGGAATAGGCAATATTAAATGAAAATACAATCATTAAAACTGTGATAATGATTGTTCTACTCTGAATAAAATTGTTCTTTTTCATATAACTATATTATTATATTCGTATTGTTTTGTAATAAAGACACTACAAAAGTAGTAATTGTTTACTTCTCTTTCAAATTTTTCTGATTTTTTAGTGAAGACTAACTATTGTTATGCCCTCTCCTCCAAACTCTACGGGAGCCGATCTTAAGGATTTTACTTCCGAATTTGTGCGAAGATAGTTCCTTATAATTGTTTTTAATATACCATTGCCCTTGCCGTGAAGAATTGATAATTCTCTTTCTCCAAGAAGTCTTGCTTCATCAATAAACTTTTCAACCTTTTCAATTGCTATCTCTGCTCTCTCTCCTCTAAGGTCTATTTGTGGATTAAACTGTTCTCTCTTTTCATTTAATTCATCAATTATTGATATAAATGTATTTGATGATACTTTTGTTTTCTTTGATTCTTGTTTCAAATAAGTCTTCTTATCAACCTTTACTACCTTATTTTTATCAATTGTCATCTTAATACTGTTACTGATAATCTCTATCTTGTTTCTTTTAATTGAAAAAACTTCTGCAAATGTATTTTCATCACCTATCTTAACAATATCCCCAATTGCTAAAGGAGAAAAGTCTAATTTAACTCCAATATCTTTATTTTGCTTTTGAGTATTTAGCGATTTCTTATTATTGGTTTTCTTTTCTTCTTTATATATAAGTTCTATTTCTTGTTCTAAACTTTCCTGTTCTTTATTAAATTCCTCTCTAATTTCTTGCGTTTTCTCTTTCTCTGCATTTACTTCTTTAATCTTTGCAATTGTATTTTCTATATTCCGATTGGCATTTTGAAGTATTTCTTTTGCTTCAAGTTTTGCCTGCTTTAAGATTGATTTCTTTTCTTGTTCCAAAGAAGAGGATAGTTTATTGTATTTTGCTAACACTTCTGCCAAGAGTTCATCTGCTATTTTTACTTCTTGAGATTTCTTTTTTAATTCAAGCTTTTCTACTTCTAATTGTTGAAGTTGTTGTTCGAAGTCAAGATGTGAGGAGCCTATCTTATTTATTGCACTATCAATAATTGATTTAGGCAAACCTATTGTCTGAGCTATCTCAAAAGCAAATGATGAACCTGGTCTTCCTATTGATAGTTTATATAATGGTCTCATGTTGTTTTGGTCAAATAGCATTGCTCCATTTATAATATTTTCTTCTCTATCTGCCAATAGTTTTAAGTTTGAATAGTGAGTTGTAACAACTCCAAAAGAATTCTTTTTATTCAAAAACTCTAAAACTGATTCTGCAATAAAGCCCCCTATCATTGGGTCTGTACCTGTTCCACATTCATCAATCAAAAACAAAGTCTTATCATTTGCACTCTCACAAAGATTCTTCATATTTAATAAGTGAGATGAATATGTACTAAGATCATTTTCCAAAGATTGTTCATCTCCTATATCAATAAATATTGAATCAAATATTCCTACTTCCGATGTTTCACGCATTGGAACTAATAACCCACATTGAAGCATATATTGTAAAAGTCCAACTGTCTTTAAACAAACTGACTTTCCTCCTGCATTTGGACCAGATATAATAAGTATTCTTTCCTTATTATTAAGCTCTATTTTTAATGGAACTATTTGTTTCCCATTCTTTGCTAATGTTTTTTCAAGCAAAGGATGGCGTGCTTCATACCAAGTTAATCTTGTTTTGTTCTCAAGAATTGGTCGTCCTGCACTTATTTGCATGGCATATTTTGCCTTTGCACGAATAAAATCTAATTGTGAAAGGAAATAATATGCTTGAATAAGTATATCTATTTGAGGTCTGAGTTCGTCTGTAAATTCAGTTAATATTTTAACTATCTCTCTTTGCTCTTCAAGCTCTAACTCTCTTACTTCGTTATTTAATTCAACAATTTCTGCTGGTTCAATATAAGAAGTTTGACCAGTTGAAGACTCATCATGAACAAACCCTTTAATTCTTTTCTTGTTAGAAGACGATATAGGGATAACTAAACGACCGTTCCTTATGGTAATTTCCGCATCATCTCCTGTCCAACCTTCTTTCTTTGAAACAACAAGAATCTTTTGAATTCTTTTATCTACTTCTGAAATTTTCTTTCTTCTATTTGATCGAATTATTGCAAGATAATCTGAAGCATTATCAAAAAAATCACCCTTTTCATCTATTAATTTATGGCATAATTTCAATAAATCCTTATCAACATAAATGTTTTGACATAGAGATTTTAGAGTTGGGTACTTATTCTCTTCTGATTTAGAGAAGAAAATCAAGCATTCATTTATGGTTTGAAGCGAAGTCTTGAGATCAAAAAGGGCATTTTGAGATATAAATGTACCTAATAAACGCAATCTTTCCAACTCCAAACGCATATCAAAGTAGTTAGAAGAAGGAAATATGGAGTTTGTAACAAAGATTTGACGGAATTCTTCAGTCAAATTAAGCCACAATATTATTCTTTCATAGCTTGAAGAAAACTCCATATTTTCAACAAAGTCAATTCCTCCTGAGCTTAAGCAGTTTCCTTTTATTGATTGGCGTATCTGCTCAAAGCCTATTTTTTGTTCTAATTTTGTATTTTTCATCTTTTTAAGGGCTGCAAATATACATCGTTTTTTTGTATATTTATTACCAAAGTAGCTCAAATCTTAATTGCTTAATAAATAAATCTTATTATTTATAGAACAATTATTTATCATTAAAGCATGGTTTTTAGAAATGGAAATGGAGTAAATATGAATCTATAATAGCTTTTTCATGACTTAATAACGCCATTTCTATGACCCAATAATGGGGCTTTCTTGAATGCGAAATGCTATTTAGCAAAGAAGAGATGGCATTTCACCTTTATGATTACTTCGTTTTAAGTCATATAATAGCCATTATCAGGTCACTAAAAGGCTGTTGAAAGACAAAAGAAAAGGCAACATAGAATTTAATTTCTTTGTTGCCTTCAATTATATAAGGAGATAAATTCCTTTTATTTTTCAAATATCAATTCACCATTAGCCTTATCTAAATGGAATGTTCCGAAGTTTGCAATACCATTTTTATTTACAATCATCTTTTGTGTCATTCCTTTTTTCACCAAGACTTCGTATTTATCTGCATAGTGTTTCCCTATATATGCGGTTTTAAATACAAGGACTGATTCATCTAAAATATTGCCTTCTTGGTCAAATGCTTTATCTTTATCCTTGAAATCATCCTTATTTATTCTTCCTGTTAGAAGGAAATTCATTGCTACTTCCCAATCTATTACTGCTGCATCACGGTAACGTTCATCATATACTGCTGGAACATTTGCTCCATTTAATATAATGTATAGTAATGCCTTTTGTCCATTTATCATACTTAACTTAATGTTATTGTCAGTATATATGATTGGAACATTTGTAATAGGAAGTGGTTTTGAGTCTCTAACCATATCAACTATTGGTTTCTTTAAGGCTGCATCTTCTAAAGAATCTAAGAATTCAGCAGGAACATAATCTGTTCTTACAATCTTAAACTCACTTCTACGGTTTAATTGGTGTGCAGCTTCTTGCTCTCCATAGGTTTTTAAATTGTTGATATATTCTTCTGTTAGAGTTATACCTTTAGGAAATATATACTTTTTTCCGTCAAATTCTGATTCAGTATCTCTTGTTAATGTTCTTGGGATTCTGTCTCCACAACCTTTTGCAATTAAACGTCCACGATCAATTCCACGAGCAAATAGGAAATCAACAACAGCTTCTGCTCTATGTTGAGAAAGGGTATCATTTGTTACTTTTGGGAAAGGTCTTATATCGGTATGAGAACGTAATTCAACAACATAAGAAGGATTATTTACCAAAACAACTAATAGATCAGAAAGAGAGTCTTGATATTGGTCTTTTAAGTCCCATTTCCCTAAGTCATATCTTATTTCAGGTAATATAACTGGGTCTTTTGTTATTGGTTTTAAATTAAAGTCACGTACTAATTCTTTGCTTGTTGTTAAACCAACTGTTGATTCTTTTGCTTCTTCATTCATATAATCAACTTGAGAAACTTGAATCGTATAGTTTACATTATACTTTAATTGTTTTTGGTCGAATTCATATTCTCCCTTTCTGTCGGTACGAGTTTCTAATGAAGTTTTATCAGAACCAAGAAGTTTAATCTTGGCACCATCTATCAATTGCATTGACTTGTCGTCTCTAACTTTTCCTTTTAATGAGAATAACATTGGAGCACGATAGAAAGAATATATATCATCTCCACCTACTCCTCCATCACGATTTGACGAGAAATATCCTGATTCTTCAGCAGCAACTGATTCATCTTCATTCTTATTAAATATAATTCCAACTTCATCAAAAGGGCTATTGATTGGATATTGTAAGTTTACAGGGTCTGTCCATTCGCCATTTACTAACTCAGTATAGACAAGATCGTAACCCCCAAGTCCAGCTAATCCATCAGAAGAATAGTACATTCTTGTATCTGATCTTAGGGTTGGGAATTGTTCTTTACCTTCTGTATTTATTTGTTTGCCTAAGTTTGTGATATTTGAGAAAGGTTCATTTACGTTTGCTCTTGTTGCTTTCCAAAGGTCATAATCTCCTTGTCCACCAGGACGATTTGAAGAAAAGTAAATAGTTAATTCATCTGATGTAACTGCAGGATGAAGATAATTATATGTTGTATCTCCTAAATCAAGTTTTTTGAATGAAGATTCTTCATCTTCATATGCAGCTAAATCAGCAGTCCCATCTTTAGAATCATTCTTCCCTGAGTTTGATGTTGTACCTTTTTGAGGCATTTTCTTTTGAGCGCTTGTGGTTTTTTTTTCTTTTTTTTCTTTTCCTTTTGCAGGTTGAATAGGACGACTATATATGGCACAATTAAGGTCCATGTTTTTCATTATATTACATCGTGAGAAATAATAATTAGTTAATTTTCCATTAGTAATAACAACTAATTCACCTTCATTGGAATATTCCGTATTAACATCTGCTCCTGAAAATATAGTTCCTTCTCCTAATTCTCCACCTTTAAGTTTTTGTGCAGTAAATATATTTGAAAGATATTCACCTGTCCAAACATCCTTTTCTGCCTTTGCATCTGTAGGACGTGATGAAGTAAACATTATTTCTTTATCGTCATTAGGCTTTAAAAAACGTGGAGCCCAATCGTTCCATTCCGTATTTACGTTCTTTTCATCCTTGATCTGATGTTTTGTTGGATGTTGAATCCAGTTCTTAGCTAAGGCAATTGAAGAAAGTCTTCTTTGTGCTAATTCATCGTTTGGAACTAATTTCAAATATTCTTTATAGTTATATTCTGCATCATCCCAATCACCTTTGAAACGTTGAAAGTCTGCCATATGAAGAAATATCTTTGGTTGAGCAGAATAGTATTTTGCTTTAACAAGTCGTTGATATGCTTTTATCGCTTCTGTTTTATTGTCAATATAGCGGTAGCATTCTGCTTGTTGGAATAATATTCTGTCTTTTTCTTGACGATTAAGTTTTACGTCGGCATAAGCTTCTTTATACAAATCTATTGCTATTGTGTATTGCTTTGCATAATAAGCTTCGTCTGCTTTTTCAGTTAAGCTTTGTCTCTGAGCAAAAGCTCCAAAGCTGAAAAAACTAATTATTAAGAAGATAAAAACATTTTTTAGTTTCATATACCAATGTGTTTTCTTGTTAGGTGCAATTATTAACGTACAAAGATACGATATTTTTTATATATTCCTAATTATTAACTACGTTTTGAGGGAATTATTGTTTCCAAATGGGTAGGTAAACATTGAAAATAGTCCCTTTATTTTCCTCTGAAATAAAGTTAATTCTTCCACCAATTATTTCAATAATACTTTTTACTATTGATAATCCTAATCCACTCCCTTCTACTTTTGTTGTGAATTGTGATGAAAAAACTTTCTCTTTATTTTCTTCACTCATTCCACAACCATTATCTATTATTGATATATGGTATTCATTTTCTTCTTGTTCTAATTTTATTTCAATTAATCCATCCTCTTTATGATAGAGTGATTGAATAGAATTCTTTATCAGGTTATTAAATATCCTTATATATTGTTGTTTGTCTCCAAAAACAATTAGATTATTATCATAAGGGTTATTGTAAATGATTTTAATATTATCTTGATTTTCAAAAACTTCAACAGCTGATTTTAAACACTCTCCTATATTTGTTGTTTCATTTATTGCTGGTTTGTCTTTAGCATAATCTGAAAACTCTGAGGCTATTTCAGCAAGAGCATTTATTTGTTCTATTAATGCTGGAGTTAATTCTTGGAATCTTTCATGAAACTTAACAATATCTGTACTTTGAAGTCTTTGGAGTTGTTGAATTGATAGTTTCATAGGAGTTAATGGGTTTTTAATATCGTGAGCCACTTGTTTTGCCATTTCTTTCCAAGCCCCTTCTCTTTCTTTTTTCAACAATAGTTTTGCACTTTCATCCAATTTATCAACCATTGAATTATAAGTAGAGATTAAATCTCCTAATTCATCTTTTCTTGTCCATAAGATTTTTTCATTTCTCTCATCAAGTTTTACTCTTTTTAATCTGTCCTGCAATTGTCTTAGAGGTCGAGTAATAAAGTTGGAAAGTAAGATAGAAAGAATCAAGGCTAAGGTTATCCAAAGAATATAAATATTGATAAATGCAGAAACAAATTCAAGTATCTTATCTTCTAAGTTCTTTTGTTTTATTATGTATGGTATATGAAGATAACCGATATCATTTCCATTGTTGTTTGTAATTACCATATAGGTTGCACTATAATCTCTATTCCCTATTCTTTCATCTTCGCATATTAGAGGAGTCGTACTTGTTTTAAGTTGTTTTAAGGCATAACTGTTTATGCATTTGCTAATTATTCCTTGTGAAAAAATTGTAGGTCGAGAAGTGTTTAGTAAGATGCCATTTGTATCATAAATATTAATATCAGTTAGAAATGTATTAGATAGTTTAACAAGTTGATAATAGGTTTCCTCATACCCATGTTTAGGCTCTTCAAAATAGTCTTTTAACTCATAATATATTGATTGAGTCTTTTCAAATTGTATATCTTTATTTGTATTTTCATTTAGCCTGTTAAAGTATTTAATAGACATGCTTCCAAAAACAATAAACGATATTAGAAATATTAATACCATTGTTATTTGTAAACTATTACTTATTGTAACTCCTTTAATTGATAGAAGTTTCTTTGGTCTAAGAATAACTAAAATTATTATTAATGCAATTGAAGAAAAAAGAAATAGATATGATGGTATTGAAAGTTTATCTGATAAGGTTTGTTCTTTTATACTTGTAATCCAAACAGTATTGTTGGTTTTGTTTTTTATTACATAATGTATAAAACCATTAGATTTATACCATAAGTTTGGTTGGAAACTACAGGTATGTGAATATTCATAGTTTCCTTCTTGTAATACTAAATTATTATCTTGATATACTCCATAATAATCCAACTCTGTTTTTTGAGATTTAAGTCTTGCCTGTTCATTAATAAGTAAATCAGGATACCCCATTTCATTAGAAGCCTTCTTTTCTATGCAATCAATAAATAGTATTTTTGTTCTTCCGCCTTGCTGTATTTCAAAATAGCCAAAATAACTTTTCTCAGTTAATTGTTTATTATCATGATATATTGATTGACTATTTACTAGTTTCTTTGCATTTAAAATTCTAGTTTTAAAGTAATCTTGACTATTTAAACTCTTATTCAAAGGTGGAATATATAAAGATTCATCACTAAAACAATTTATTATTTCAACGCTATATGTTTTGTAAAGCCCTAATAAATAGTTGTTTATTATATATTTGTTTATCTCTTCATTTGTCTTATTCTTAAGATTAGAAATAAATAACTTATCATTTATTATTTTCTTTTCTGTTTCAAGAAGTATATTCTCTGCCCTTTTATCTTTATTATTTGAAAGTTGATTTATAGCTTCTTCTACAAATAGTTTTTGTGTTTGAAAATTGTACGTATATATTAAAACTCCATTTATAATTGAGAATGATATTAGAATAATTATAAAATAAAGTATTGGAGAGAGTTTTTTCTTTAGAATTTTTTGGTTATATATACTTATATATATTATGTAAAGAGTAAAAACAATAAAGACAATTGCCAAAATTGATACTTGATTTATTAATAATACAACAGACAAAACAGATGTAAAAAACAAAAGAATATAAGTTAATGCTAATCTTTTTGTTTTATCATTGGGCTTTAATAATACTTTTGTGGCAAATACATATAATGTAAAACTGCCAAGCATTAATTGCAAAAGGAGAACAAAAACAGAATTGTCAAAATTAATAATATCAGCTAATAATATAGTTGTAGAAGAGTTATTCAAAATGAATTGGATAAAATATAAATACAACCAAGTGGCAGGAATTAGTATTAATCCTAATAATAATTTGGAATTATCTTTCTTGAGATAAAACTTAATGCTTGAAATAAAAGCAAGAATTAATAATTGAAAAACAATTAATTCACCATAAGAAGATATAATATCATTGGTCCCAGAAAAAGGAGTAAAGAAATAGACGTTAAATATTAATGAAGAAACTTCAATAAAATGAAGAAGTAAGTATAGTATAATGTAGATGATGAAAAGGAATATACATCTTATCCAATAAGCAAGTTTTATCTTCCTAATTATTATTTTTGATAATAGCTTAGTAACTAAATATATAATAAGGAAATATAATATAGAAAGAATATAACTAAGTAAAGAGTTTGATTGTGAAGAGTAAGAAGAAAAATCTAAATAACAAATAACTTTACCCCTTAATGCAATAGGGTAATTAGTTTTTTGAGGTGTGATATTAATATTATCTTTGTCTTTTAAATCAAACTTAGTATTAAATACATTTTTTAAGTAGCTATTATTTATCGAATACTCCTTTTTAAGAAGTAAAACGTATAATGTAATAGTATCATTTTTTTTATCTTGAAGCAGAAGATAATAACCATTAGGTAGTTTGATAAAGTTATTATTTAAATTAGAAGAATATATCTGAGGCAAAGGGACATCATTATTAGTCCAAGAAACGAGATTGTTTTTACAATACTTAAATGTATCTCCATTTAGTTTAATATCATTAAACTCTTTATTAATACTTGATTGTAAATTCTTAGTCAAAACATCCTTAGAATTACTCTTTGAATCAAAAAGAACAAGAATAGAAAATGAGAAAACCAAAACAGCTATCCAAAAACATAATATGTTTCTAATTGATATAAATTTGAAATATCTTTTCACTAAAAAATAATATAATATCAGCAAAAGTAGTAAATAAATTCTAATTACAGAGAAAGTAACTTAACGAATCCTTGATGCAATAACGTTAGAATTAAATATATTTGAGTAAACATTAATTCTAATATAGAATAAAAACGTTTTTCAAAAGCAATAACAAACTACAATTATCAAACACTATTCCAAATTAATAGTAATAAAAACCAATAAAATAATATCTCTTACAATCTATTTTATATTAGTAAATTAAATATGAATAACGCGACAAATTAATCACTCATTAACTACGGTGAAGAATTTTTTTTATCAACTATTTTTGGTAATGAGGAAAATGTTAGTATCTTTGCACCCCCAATTGAGAGGGAAATAAGACAAAAAAATCAAGAAATGTACGTAATAGTAGAAATCGCAGGACAGCAATTCAAGGTTCAAAAAGATCAAAAACTTTTTGTTCATCGTCTTCAAGCAGAAGAAGGAACAGAAATGTCTTTTGACACCGTGATGCTAAAAGACACTGATGGTACAGTTACCATTGGCGCCCCAACAATAGAAGGAGCTTCGGTAAAGGCAACAATATTGAAACACTTAAAAGGAGATAAAGTTCTTGTTTTTAAGAAAAAGAGAAGAAAAGGTTACCAAAAGATGAATGGTCACCGACAATATTTATCACAAATTCAAGTTACTGAAATATTGTAATTAAGATTTGTATTAGTAGAATAACAAGAAAATAAATAAATATTATGGCTCATAAGAAAGGTGTCGGTAGTTCAAATAACGGACGTGAATCGCAAAGTAAACGTTTAGGCGTTAAAATATTTGGTGGTCAAGCTTGTATCGCTGGTAATATTATAATACGTCAAAGAGGTACACTTCACAACCCAGGCAATAACGTAGGAATAGGAAAAGATCATACTTTATTTGCATTAATTGATGGAGTTGTAGAATTCAAGAAAAAAAGAAACGATAAATCTTACGTATCAGTAAAACCAATTGTATAACAATAATTTTTAAATGATATGACTTATTGGGTCAAACTAATAAGTCAGCTACAGCGAGCCCAATGGTGGCAAGCGAAAAGATCTTTGACATAAAGGACATACAAGAGAGAAACGAGAGAAAGAGAATTAGAGCGTACGGGGGATGCCTGTGGCTCTCAGAGGCGAAGAAGGACGTGATAAGCTGCGAAAAGCTAC
>JBAZSY010000037.1:0-11416 GCA_041662185.1 Bacteroidales bacterium | reverse complement strand
AATGCTTGTGACTAATGTCTGATATGGAATCCCTTCTTCTAATGCTCTCGTTTTTAAAGCTTCCACATCTCTTTTTGATATTCTTACATTTATCCTATAGTCTTTAATTGCGGTTTCAGATGCTGCTATGATTAATCTCTTTTTCATCTCTTCAAGATTATCTATACTATTCCATTCTCCATTCTCGATGGATTCAATTATTTCTTTATCTTCTTTGCTATTCATAAAGTTCCCCCAAGTTTATACTGCTTTGTATATTTCCTGCTTGGATATAATGTCTTTAAATAGAAATCACCATTTTCATCCGGCACACAGGGAATACAGAAAGCATAATCATCAATCTCTACAACTAATATTATTTGGTTTCCATATTTCTCAATGTTAGGATGTTTTAACACATCAATCAAATGCCCTTCTTCTATTGCGACAACTATTCTTTCAAAGGACACTCCTCTTTCTTGTTTTAAGAGGATATTCTTTTCTTCATTCCAATGGAAACTCATAGTATGAATATACGATCATGTATGCCTTTTGTCAACAGATAAATTATTTTAGCAATAAAGCATTGTATTTCTTTTTATTATATAATCTTGCGCGCTTTAGCGCGTCCGCCTAACATTGGCTTAACCTTTAAAGCCTGGCCCTCGCGGCGTTGCGTAGCAACGATGCGAGGGATTGGCGTGGTTTTTGCGTGATCTTCTCGCAAAAACCATGACAAAAGGCTTTATAAGGTTGAAGCAGTTGTTAGAAGTCTTTTAGCATTTTTAAATACTTCTCGATACATTTAATATTTTCTTGACCAAATATTGTAAATATATTTTCAATATCTTTTGAAGTACTTATTAATAATCTTACATTAACATCAAGATATGGATACATATTTTCCACATTTTCAATATTAGGGTATTTAATGAATACTTCCCCATCATTTATGAGTAAATATTTTGACTTAAGATTATCTATATTACCATGCGTATTTTGGCATAGATAATTATATACACTATCATAAACGTCTTTACCTTTTGCATCATTAAATTTTCCAGAGATCTTTTTAGAAATTGTACCACCATCTTTAATAGTTTTAATTTTCCTTTCGAGTTCAACAATATTAGTATCTATATCAACTTCTTTAAGCATAGATAAATATGGATTATCAGGATTAGCTTTATACTCCTTGAGCATTTTTAAGGTACTATAAAACCCATCAAGATCAAGTTGATTACAATAACTCTTATTATTTACTAGGTTTTGAAAGTCAACCAGAGACTCTAGAATACTTCTAGTAATTATAGGAGCTGAACTGAACAGACCTTCTTGTATTGCTATTCTAAGGTCACTTGATAAATCAATAATCCTAAAATATAAAAGCAACAGATAAAGATTGCTATTTATGTTAATACTTTCTGCACTAGATACTATTTTTTTTAACATTGCTAATAATTCTGCCCACTTTTCAATTTTTTCTTTCATATAATATCCTTTATATTTTTATGGTTTACATACATTTTATTTAAATCTTAAATATTATTGCGCCGAAGGCGTCCTTCTAACATTGGCTTAACCTTTAAATCCGCGCCTGAGCTACTGCGAAGGCTTGGCGTGGTTTTTGCGTGATCTTCTGGCAAAAACCATGACAAAGGATTTATAAGGTTGAAGCAGTTGTTAGGCAAATCTTTTTATGATGCATTTTTTGTTTTCAAATATTCTTCTGGAGTCTGAACAAGTAGATCAGCTCCTTTATAGTCTTTTATATTCCTTGTTAATAAATGTTGAATCCCATGTTCTCTCGCTGTAAAGTATTGTATACCATCTTCAAAATCTGAAAATTGTGAATTCAGTGCCAAATCCACAACCTTATCATTCATCTCAACTATACCAATCATAATCCTTAACTTTCGTAATAGTTCTTTAGCCTTTTCTATCCCTAATAATTTTCTAAGAATATAGAATACATTTGCAAAGACAAGTGGCGTTGTTACAAGCTTAAGTATTCCCTTATCACCCATAGTGAATACTTCTGCTGCATACGGATAGAATGGCTCACGCTTACAAAGAAGATCCAATATGATGTCAGTATCTATAAATATTTCCTTACTCATATTTTGCTTCCAAGTAGCCCAAGTAATCTATCCCTTTCATATCTTTCTCAGAAATAACTCCACTAAGTTCTTCTACTAAGGGAGAATACGTTGATTTTATCTTCTCGCCCTCAGATACAAGGTTTCTGAAGTACGACTCAACAAGTTTTGACAGACTCTTATTGTTATTTTGAGCATATTTCTTTACAGATTGAATAACTGCTTTATCCAGTTTTAAGGTCAGCTTAGTTTCCATATCATACTCCTATACGTACCATTATAACCAATATTGTACGTATTGTAAAGCTTGATCAATCGTTTTCTTTGCGCGCGTTAGCGCGTCTGCCTAACATTGGCTTAACCCTTAACGCCTGCTCCTGAGCGAAGCGAAGGATTGGCGTGGTTTTTGCGTCATCTTATAGCAAAAACCATGACAAAAGGCGTTATAGGGTTGAAGCATTTGTTAGGCATTTCTTTCAAATCGTTTTTGCCTTGCACTTGCGAATGCACTTATTAGTATAGGATCTGGAGTTTCACATTCTGGAAAATTACCAATATAAGCAAGTCCATTTTTGAATGAAAATCCTAGATTACTATCTTTTATTCCATACTTCCATATTGGATTTTCTTTATGAAATTTTCGTCTGTAATATTCCTTATCAATATCTATGTAGTCTATAGGATTATCTTTCTCACAAAAATTATTTTCGAAGTATTCTGGGTGATCTTTATAATTTCTCTTTAGATGTCCATATAATCTACTTTCTGAAGTATAAAAATCTTCAACTAGTCTACTAAAGAAAGAATCAAACGAAAAATTAAAGCCGACATTTATGCCAAATTGAGTTCTATCGTTTTTTTGTTTTAAAAAGCAATTTGCAAAAATAGTAATATTATAACTATGATGATAATATCCATCTTCTGCACTTTGTTCGTTGTTTGCCCATGGATCACCTCCTATGAGTAATACAACACCATTACTAAAATGCGATAATAACTGACATTTCTTAAACTCTTCGTTCTTTTTTTCATCACTTGAATCTTTTTTAATATTCACTCTTTCTGGTTTGATCTCAACCCAACAATTCCAGTCTGGTAACCAGAAATCTGGTAAATACCAAATACCATCTAAATCATAACCTTCTTTTTCATATGAATATGAAATATGAAGCTCATCAAAAAAAACTGCCCACCGAGCTTCTAGCCTCGAACGAAACTTATAACCGTTATAAATCGTCTCGATAGGTTTTAACATTTAATCCTCCGCCCGAAGGGTCTGCCTAACATTTCGCTTAACCTTTAAATCCGGCCGAGCTACTGCGAGGCATTGGCGCGATTCTTGCATCACTTTACGTTGTAGCACTTGCTTTACGTTGATTCGCAAGAATCGTGACAATAGGGTTTATAAGGTTGAAGCAGTTGTTAGAATTGCCTTTCCATACACTTCTGCAAGCCTCATCGCTATTGATTACTCTTAATAATGGATTGAATCTTCTAATGATTCTTTGCCTCGAAAGAAAGTCGCTCTTTTGCCGCTCTTCTTTGCGCGCCTTTCTCGAATTGCCTATTGCGGCTTCTTTGCAAGCTTTTTGCAGCTCTTTGCAAACATTGTTATTGTGGTAATGAAATGAACCTTCCGCGATGGTTTTATAAATGCTGCAAAAAGTGAAGCTCTTTAGCCGCCACTCTTAAAGTGGCCTAATCGCGCTCTTGAGAGCGGCATCCAAAGACTTTCTTTCCGTCAAGTATAGCAATTTTCTAAAAATTCTTTCCCATAGCTTTATCTTGTTTCTTTTTGCATGGAACTTCTCTAATTTGGTCATTCTAACATTGGCTTAACCTTTAACGCTCGTTCCCGAGCGTAGCGAGGGATTGGCGCGCTTCTTGCGTAAAGGAGCGAAGCGACTCGCAAGAAGCGTGACAAAGAGCGTTATAAGGTTGAAGCATGTGTTAGGTGATTATTATTAAAAATCTTCAAGCATATAATTTGAAGAAATGATCTTTGTTTTCAATATCTGAATATCTTTCTGTGTGTATTTATCACTCTTAATTTCGTCAATTATTTGTGACATTAAATAAATATCTTCTTCATCTTTTACAATGATATATTTAATATCTGAAGGCCCATATTTTAATGGAAACATTTTTAGGTAATTATTTAAATTATCTTTCTTTATTGTGTTAAAATCTTTCTCAAACAATAATGGAATATTTGCATCGATATTATTACTTTCAAAGAAATTCGGAAAATAGCGCCATTCTCTTTCATCATAAAATACTTTGTTCTTACCGTTTTTATGACTAATTCCTTCGTAAGGCTTAATAAAAGCAAGTAAATTCCACATCAAATTCATCTCAAATTTAGATTTATTTTGTCTTTTTAAGTTAGCTAAATAATCATTTATTCTTATGATAACTTCATTTAGGTACGTTTCTTTTTTTAGATACAAAACTGGATTTAATCCATTTTCTATACCCCAACTTTTTTTTTAGCCCAATACCAAAATGACCATATTCTTCCATATGAGAGCTAATTAGGTGTAACGGTATGTCACAAAAACATATCATAGGTAGAGCTATTTTCCCAATTTCATTTTCGTTTAATATATAGCCATAATCCTCTAAAGACATACGTGGATAAAAATCATTCATAAGAATTAATCGCATTGTATTAATGCTATCTGTGAAGTGAATCAATGTATTTGTATTTACTGGCATCTTTTCCTCAGCGCCGAAGGCGTCCACCTAACATTGGCTTAACCTTTAAATCCGCGCCTGAGCTACTGCGAAGGCTTGGCGTGGTTTGTGCATGAGATTTCTGCACAAACCATGTCAAAGGATTTATAAGGTTGAAGCAGTTGTTATGCGTATTTTTCTAACTTTATTCTTATATGCTTTTTATAGAGCTGAAAATCATTATCCAACGTAAATATTGACATATCATTATTTGTGGCAACTGAGCATATTAGGTAATCTATATGAGATCCTTGTATACCGTGCTTTCTACACTCATTAAAGTATTCTGCAGCAAGTTCATAATCATTTGTATTTATTGTATGATCTTCGAAAATAGATATCTTTTCTTTAAGTACTTCAAATCTTTCTTTTGTTGAGATTCCTGATAGAATCTCTTGCCGTATTGGACCTATAAGAACGACAGTAAGATTACTTATCAATTTTGATAGATGACTTACTATCTTTTGTTCTTCCTCAGTTCTCTCCTTTTTTCTTAAAGCAAGAGACCATACCGAAGTATCTACTAATACTCGTTTCATCTTGATCTCATCTTTTTATAATCATATGATGCGTCATATTCTATTGTGCCAAAAATGTCTATTAGCTCTTTTGCTTTTCTTCTTTTGATAAATTCATCAAGTGCAGCGTTAACAGTGTCCTTTTTTGATTTATAACCACCAATTTCAAGCGCTTTCGTGAGCAATCTATCATCTATAGCGAGGTTTGTAGCCATAATGTCCTCCTTATGTCTATAGTTTACACATTAGTATGTGTAATGTCAAGGACAACATTATGCTTTTTTATATACTTCTATTATAATAATTTAGCTCGCGCGAATGCGCGAGTCCGCATAACATTGGCTTAACCCTTAACGCCTGCTCCTGAGCGAAGCGAAGGATTGGCGTGGTTTTTGCGTGATCTTCTCGCAAAAACCATGACAAAAGGCGTTATAGGGTTGAAGCATTTGTTAGGTAGTTTATTTTTTCTGTTTTTTATCTACTAAATCATTATAAGTATTTCTTAATGCCAATAGCATTGCATTTCCATATATGAATGGATAGTCAATATATATCCATTCATTATTCTTTACATCTTCAAATATATATCTAGATCGTACAAATTCATCAGAATATGCATCAATTGCTTCATAAAAAGTAGAGTACTTTTTTTCTATAGCTGGTTGTTGTGGCCCATTAGGACTTTTTTCAGATAATGTAATAGCAACAATATTTATAATACTTTCATCTTCTTTAATACTTTCTTTATAATATTTTTCAAGACTGCTTTTTATATAGCTTGGAAATTCTTTATACAATTCTTTTAATTCATGACCTTTAGTTATAATTCCATTTCTACCAAATATCATAATAGCTTTGAAATATAATTCAATTGCTAATCCAACAATTAAATTATATGCGATAATACTACCAATATTATCTGGCTTTGCAATTTTTATTTCTGTGCTAATTTGTATCGCTACTTTATTTAAAGCAAATGCTTCGGAATACGCAACTAAGTGAATACTAGGATTTACAGTTACTTTATTGCTTTTCATATATATCCTAATCTACCTAACATTGGCTTGACCCTTAACGCGTTAAATTGGCGCGATTCTTGCACCACTTTACATTGTAGCTCTTACTTTACTGCGATTCGCAAGAAGCGTGACAATAGCGTTATAGGGTCGAAGCAGGTGTTAGGATAGTTTTTCTTGTTTTGAAAATTGTTCTATTACTTCTTCAATACTCTCTTTAAATAGTACTTCTCCTGTCTTGTTGCTTTCATAAATGAAATCACTAAGACTTTTCCTCTTTATGTTTTCAAATTCTCCTATTATTCCTATTCTAATTCTATAATTACTGGCTTTTTGAAGTATGTCTCCTGCTATTTTCGTCTTTAAATCAAAGAATTCAGGTACTATATTTTCTTTATGAAATAGTAAAGTTCTTGATTGAATATTGGCAGCTATATCAAGAAAATCTTGAACATTTTTAAGAATAATTCCATCATCGATAATTTCAACAATAGTATTTTCGTTTTTTGAATGAATGATTGTCTTCATAAGTTTTTCTCAATAGATTGAAGCTTCAGACTTTAAGTTTGAACCTTCTAACGAGCAAACTGAAGCTTCAAACCTGTAAATGAAAGCCTCTACTTTAAGTTCTTAAATTCTTCTCTTCGGGCGCCGAAGGCGTCCTCCTAACATTGGCTTAACCTTTAAATCCGCGCCAGAGCGAAGCGAAGGCTTGGCGTGGTTTGTGCATAGGAGTTCTGCACAAACCATGACAAAGGATTTATAAGGTTGAAGCAGTTGTTAGATTCCAATTGCGTTAATTTATAAACATTCAATATTTGAGGCGTAATTATATTTTTCTAGCTTTAATGCAATAATTCTGACTTTCATGCCTTTATAAATATACTTCCCGCGATCTGATTCAATAAAATCATCTCTTTGAAAAAAGTAGCTTAGTTCATCATCTGCTTTAATAAATCCAGATCCGTCTTTCAAAAATTCTATAACACCTTCAATTTTCCCTGGAATTTCCGCATTTCGAAGAATATCTTCAGACATAGTTGCAACACGACTTATCCATTCCCCAGTAATCCTACTTCTATTTTTATCTAACCTTTCAGATTTTTTTATATAATGCGTAGGTATTTGGTATTTAACACAGAATGCATAATCAAAACCATATAATGAGCTTCTTCTTCCAATTCCTGATTCAATAATATTTATTACATTATACTCAGATGACCGATTTAAATATTTATATAATACTGGAGCAAATTTCGGCATTGTAAACTTATAGGTTGATCGATTTCTACATGATACTGCAAGGCTATTTAAAAATTGCTTCTCTGGTTCAGAAAAAAGCGATTCAAGATTTGTAGCATTATTTTCAAGAGCTCTTAATACATTATTATAAGTTACTTTTAATTTAGGATTTTCTTCATATGTAAATTTAAATGATAAATCAATTAGATTCAATAAACGCCTCATATTCCCATATGAAGCATTAATTAATTGTTCAATAGGATCCTCTTCTTTGATATTAATAAGAAATATCTCTTCAATTCCCTCTTTGTTTTCTAAATATTCTTTACAATATTTTAATAAAATATTAGTTATCCGTTTTTTAAATACTAGAAAACCGGCTTCTTCTTCAATATTTTCTTGCAAATTAATAACATCACCATATCTTGTCTCAGTTAAAACATCTGTATAAGTCTGTGGGTATATTGCTATTTTTGTTCTTACATAAGTGATGGTCCTTAATTGATTCATAAGAATTTCAAAAAAAGAATCAGATTCATCAGTCGATTTAAAAAATGTTCTATTTAGCGAACCTGCTTCATCTAGCAATATTAACAATTTTCCATCTTTTTTCTTTAATAGACTATTATAAGCATTTTCAATATCAGAGATACTTGGTTCTGGAGTATTTTTCAATTCTATTTCATTATGAGAAAAATATTCATAAAATGCTTCAAATATATTTTTTGATCCTTTAATTCCCATCTTTGTTTCTTTACTGACTTTTTCTATATATTCTTCACTTGATAGCTTTTTATATTCACTTAATACTGCCTTTAATCCATCAGATCCTTTAATAAGAATGTCTGGTATAGCTAAAAATCCTTTATGTAACATTGCCAAATTACTTGATCTTTCTAGAAATTCATATGACGTACACATTTCTTTAATTATTTTTAATATAATATTCTTATAAATAATCTTAGGATCACTAAAACTTTGAAAATCACTAAGTTTGATATAAATCGGTATAATTGGACTATCAGCATCTAATAAAGATGGTATCAATGTATACATATAATATGCTTGGTTTGCTTTTAGGTACATTGTTTTTCCTGTACCCATTTTACCTTTTATAATTGAATTTTCATATTCAAATGGATTGCTAATTGATTTACCAGGATCAACGAAATAGTCTAATATTTCTGCATAGTTTAATTCGTCAGCATTTCTTGTTTTAAATGGTCGAGCTTCATACATTTTTTGTCGTTTCATTTTATCTTCCTTTGTGAATCTAACATTGGCTTAACCTTTAAAGCCTGGCCTGAGCTACTGCGAAGGATTGGCGTGGTTTTTGCGTGATCTTCTCGCAAAAACCATGACAAAAGGCTTTATAAGGTTGAAGCTTTTGTTGGAAGTCTTCTCTTCACTATTCTCTTCATAATGTCTTTTCTTATCTAAATAGATTTTCTTTTCTTTAATATTATTCTCTTTACTTAATATCTTATTCTTCTTTCTTTATATGAATAATCTATTATAGCCATCATATGGTACTAATTCAACAATATCATAAGTAATCAAACTCTCTTTTACCAAAGGAAATGTATCAATAATTTCTTTTGTTCTTTTTGAATCTTCTGATTCAATAATTAGTATGGCTTCTCTTGATTTCTTAGTGAACCAAATGTTCCTAATAATTCCATTCTTCTGTAAGTTCCAGAGCACTTTTGCTTCTTGCTTAAGTAATAGCTCTTGCTCTTTCCATTTAACATTAGGTTTATCGTGTGTAATAACAAGATTCACCAAAGCCATTGTCTCCTTTCAAATGTTTGATTCTTCTATGCTTACTCTGCTAAGCCCTATATTATTCGATATGCTGCGCGCTAGCGTCCTTCCAACATTGGCTTAACCTGCGAGCCGTCGTGCGCTACTGCGCCACCAGGCATTATCAGGTTAACATCGCAGCTATTTATGCTTTTTCAAACGCGAGTCAGGTTGAAGCATTTGTTAGGTATTTTTTGGGTAATAAACATCTATTGTATCTTTAGTAATTTTAATTAGTTCAAACATATAGTTACATATTTCAACTTCGCCAATATCATATAAACAATCAATTTTTAATCTGCCTTTATTTCCAGACCACGTAGGGTCAAATGTAATGTTTTTATCTAAAATCTTTCTTCCATTAAATTTTTCTATTTCAGTCTTAAGTGGTTCACTTCCAGCTTTTTCTATGTGAAATTCGACTCCAATACTTTTCTTTCTCTTTCTATCAATAAATTCATAATGAATTCCTGAAGGCCAATTATTAAATCTAAATAGCCTATACGCTGGCGTTTCATTTCTTGCTCTAAGTTCAGGAATAGTATTACTATTATAATATGTAATTACTTCTTCAAATATTTCGTTTCTTTCTACATTTTTTATAATCTTCGATTCAGAAAAATCTTCCGTTCTGTCAACTACTATTTTGGGTATTAATATTTGACCATTAGAATATTTATTAATTTCTATTAACCTTACGTCAAGATTTGTTCTTTCATTAAGAAACGTCATTATTCTCTTTAGATCGTTATTAACATGATCTATTGCAATAATTACTTTTACAAAACCTGAATTAATAAAACCATTAATTATTTTCGGTAATTTCCCTTCGCTATCAATTCTATTTACTGTGTCTTCTAGTTTGCCATCTACTAAATCATCAAGAGAATGATAGTTTAGTGATGAGATATCTGATATATAATCAAAAACTTGAGCTACAACTTCTCTTTTAGATTGGCTATTTCTATCTAGCTTCACTTCAACAGCGATTGGTGTACCATGTTCATCTATTAGAAAAATATCTAACCTTCCGCCAGAAGGCAAAAATACCTCTCTTTTGACAGAATAGTATTTAGCATCATTTTCATTTCGTAATAGATTAGGATTTTGAAATAGATATTTTTGAAGCTCATCTTCATTTTCATATGTTTGTTCATTAAGGATATTTTGATCAATAAGTATTGACATGTTTTCTCCTAAATATACCTAACATTTCGCTTAACCCTTAACGCCTGCTCCTGAGCAAAGCGAAGGATTGGCGTGGTTTTTGCATTGTTGTTCTGCAAAAACCATGACAAAAGGCGTTATAGGGTTGAAGCAGTTGTTGGGCGTCTGTTCTTTTCCTATACTATCCCTAAATTCTTTATCCCATTTATATCAAATTCTTTCCTATACTTTTCTTCTGCTTCTTCATGCTTTTCTTCCAACTCTTCTTCTGACATCTTCCTATACTCTTTTTCTCCAATCTCTCTAATAATATCTCTTTGTCCTAATCTAAATAAGAGTTCTTCCCAAAATGTCTCTTCAACAAACTTATCTAACTCTTCATTTAATGCTTCATCTGCTTTTTCGGATAACTCGTATTCATTTGCTTCTTGGTTAAATTCAATTCCTCTATATGCTTTATTTATCTTTGCCGAAAGTAATACTTTTTGGATAAGAGTATTAATATTCTTATCTTTTTCTTCATCATCGGCTTCAACTACAAAAGAACCAGAATATAATAGTTTTAGTAATAAACCTAACTCTTCTTTGCTGAATACGATATTGATCTCACTCATATTGCTTAACTCCATCATTCATTATCTATAAAACGCGCTAAAAGCGCACCAGGTTAACATTTATAATAATCTATTGCGCATGTATATTTTTTTGCGCCGAAGGCGTCCGCCCAACATTGGCTTAACCCTTAACGCCTGTTCCTGAGCGAAGCGAAGGATTGGCGTGGTTTTTGCGCGATCTTCTCGCAAAAACCATGACAAAAGGCGTTATAGGGTTGAAGCATTTGTTAGGTTATTTCTTT
>JBAZSY010000036.1:0-13017 GCA_041662185.1 Bacteroidales bacterium | reverse complement strand
TCTGATAATGCTTATATATCATTTACAGAAAATAATTCAGCAACACAATGGGAATATATTATATCAGATGATTCAACACAAAATTCTTCAACACTAACTCCAATTACATCTTCAACAAATCCAATTCATATATCAGGTTTAGCACCTTCAACAACTTATTACTATCAAATGCGTTCAATTTGCAATACTAATAGTTATTCTTCTTGGTCTGATAGATTAATATTTTCAACAGCTTCAATTCCTGCAACAATTCCTTATGTATGCGATTTTGAAAATACAACTGAAAATAATAATTGGAGAAGCTTAACATCTACTGCTTCTACATTATTTCCTATAAAATGGATAATTAATACATCTGCTGGAAATGGACAATTAAACACTGGAGTAAATTCAGCTTATATTTCTAATGATAATTCTTCTTATTCTGTTGGTAGTAATCCTATATACTATACTTCTTTTTATCGTGATATTGATTTCGGAGAAACAAATGATAATTATACTTTAAAATTTAATTGGAAAAGTGATGGAAATATTTTAGGAGCAGATGTATATGCTGGTTTAAGAGTTTATCTAATGGATGTAGGAAATTATATACCAACAGACGTATTGTTGCAAAATACAGAAGATACTATAGGAACATTTTTAGGTAGTGGTTCAATATGGCAAACCGCAGAAATTGAACTTAATGGAATTACAGGAATTAAAAGATTATGTTTTATTGCCTTTGATCTATACCGTTCAATTGTTAATCCTTCTGCAATTGATAATATTAATTTAACTATTTCAAATTGTTCAAGACCACAAAACTTAAGAGCAACAAATACAACAACATCTTCAGATATTGCATTTAATGCTAATTCTGATAGTTATATTGTAGAATATAAAGAAGAAACAAATGCAAATTATACAACTATTGAAATGTCATCTAATCCTATACATTTAGATAATTTATCTTTAGCAACAGTATATAATGTTAGACTAAGAGGTATTTGTGGCTCTGATACTTCACTATATTCAGAAATATTGACATTTACAACTCCTTGTAGTGATAATTCAGTAACTTCATTCCCTTGGATAGAAGGATTTGAAAATGGAATATCTTGCTGGGCTCAACAAAGAATATTAGGAAATATTGTTTGGGATGATGCAAAGGGTTATTATTATAGTGAAAATTATTTCGGAGGAGGCTATCATGCTATGCCTCATACTGACACTACAATTGCATACTTATATAGTAATTTTGCTAAAACAAAATTAATCTCTCCAAAACTTGATATTTCTCAATTAGGTTTACCTTATTTAAGTTATTGGTTTGTTATGGAAAAACAAAGTTCACATATAGATACTTTAAAAGTTTATTATAGAACTAATGAAGATAGTTCTTGGACTTTATTAAGAACATTCTACTCTTCTGATCAACCATCTTGGAGAAATGATAGTGTAAGTTTACCATATCCTTCATCAACATATCAAATAGCATTTGAAGGTTTAGCAAATGACGGATTTGGAGTTGGTCTTGATGATGTAAAAGTTTATGATTTATCTCCTTGTTTAGCTCCTGCAGGAATAAGTGCAAATGTAGCTCATAATTCAACAACCATTTCTTGGACTGCTGGAGGAAGTGAAACTATCTGGCAAATAAAATTGAATTCTAATGGAACACCTATAGATATTCAAAATACACCAACATATTCATTTAATAATTTAACTGCTGGAACAAGTTATACTGCTTATATAAGAGCAAACTGCGGAAGTTTTTATTCTCCTTGGGTAGGTATAACATTTGCAAATGCAGTTGTTACAAATATTAATACTTCTTCCTTAACTAATAATTCAACAACATTAATTGCATCTTATACTCAAGGCTCTGATGCCATTATTGCAAAAGGATTTGATTGGAAACTAAACACAGCATCTAATTGGAATACACAAATTGTTACAGATGCATCAAATACATTTAGTTATTCTTTAACAGGATTAGCTCCAAATACAATGTATGATGTAAGAGCTTATGTAATGACAGCAACTGACACTGCTTATAGCTCCACTATTCAATTTACTACCCTAGCTATTATTCCACCAACTGTTACAACTATTCAAACAACAAATATTAGTAATAATAGTGCAACATTAAATGGAACCACTACTCAAGAAACAGAAGCAATTCAAGCAAGAGGTTTTGAATATAAACTAAATTCAACATCATCTTGGACTGATGCTATTGATGTTACTGCTTCTGGAACTACAACAATAACTGCTAATGTAAATGGATTAACTCCAAATACTCAATATGATGTAAGGGCTTATGCTCAAACTGCAAGTGGAAGAACTTATGGAAACATAGAAAACTTTACAACTTCAGGAAATACAGTAGTATTAGGAGAAGTTACTACTCAAAGTGCAACTAATATTGATACAACAAGTGCTGTATTGAATGGGACTTTAGTAAGTGTTGGAAATGCATTGAGTAATATAGAAGTTGGATTTGTTTATTCTACAACTTCTAATCCAATATTAGGAGTTACAAATGTTGTTAGAGTGGATGTTCCTTATGTTGAAGGAATGACTACATATAGTTCTCCAATAACAGAATTACAACATTCAACAATTTATTATGTAAAAGCATTTGTCAATAATTCTGCTGGTGATGCTTATGGTGATGAAGTAACATTTAAAACAGATTCTCTTTCTGGATTAAGCGATATTGAAGCAAATAAATTCTCTATTAGCATGTATCCTAACCCAGCAACTAATACAACAAAATTAGTTATAAGTGGTGTTGAAGGTGAAACTGATATAGCTATAAATGATGTACAAGGAAAACTAATTTATAAAACAACAGCAAAAGCAGTAAACGGAAAAGTTGAACAAACTATAGACGTAAACAATTTTGCTAAGGGTGTTTATTATGTTAGAATCCAAAATCAAACAACAAGTAGAACTCAAAAACTTATAGTCATTTACTAAAAGTTTTGGTTAAATAAATAATTAAATGTTCTGGTGGTTGTCTCTTATTGAGGCAACCACTTTTTTTACTCTTATTATACATAAATTTCTCTACCCACTATTTAACGTGAGTTCAATGTAAGAAAAGATAATAAAAGTATTTTTTTGAAAAATGGGCCGTGTTTTTGACTCTTTTTTATTACATCGAACTCACGTTAATTAATAATTTAGCTCTTCTTTACTTAGCTCTTAAGGATGTTAGGACTGCAGACACTTATATGCAAAAAGCAGTTCAACTTGGCAACGAGCAAGTACAAGTAAATCAAGCAATAGTTGAAATCAAGAAAGGAAACTATGAAGAAGCAGCAAGAAAATTAGGTGGGAAAAAATGTATCTATAACTTAGCTCTTATTCAATTGATGACAGGTAATACAGGAAATGCAATATGTAAACTTGATTGTTGTATGGGATCAAACTTCAGAAGTAAATTATCTAAGAGCAGTTTGCTATGCAAGTTTAGACGATGTTCCCGGCTTAGTAAAGAATTTACGTGAAGCTTGTAATCAAGAACCAAGCTACAAATACAAAGCAAAGAATGATTTAGAATTCCGCCGTTACATATCTAACCTTGAATTCCAAAATATAGTAAACAACTAAGAAATATAAAATACTCTATAAATAGAAAAGACTACTAAGCAATTGGTAGTCTTTTCTTTGTTATATAACAAAGCCCTAATCATAATAATTTATCCAAAATCCATAACAATAATATTTATAGTCCCATTGTCATATAGAAAATTATATGTATATTTGTACTCTAAAAAGCTATTTATTTAAAATAATAGTTACTCCTATAAAAAAAGAATTCCAAAAAATCTTAAAATAAAAGACCTACATCATTTGGCACAAAAGATGTAGGTCTTTTCAATATCTAAGCTAAGTTTCATTGAAATTAAGCTTAATTTACTTGGGAAAAGACCCACTCTATTCGTTATAGAGCCTTCTTTATAATATTTTTGATAGTAAATTTCTAAGTTCTTCTTCAGGTAAGTAAGGGATTGGATTATATATAGGCTGGTTAAATTCTAATTTCGGACAAACTGAAGTTAGTCCATTTATTTTGAATTCTACAACTGCATTTCTTTGTGAGAATATATTTTCAATATATTCTTTATTATCTAAGTCTTTTTCTTCAACTAAAAAATAATTAAGACCATGAGCATCTGAAAGTTTATTGAAATTACCTGATTTATATCCTCCTTTTTCAATTGTCCCTGGCATATTTGAATTAAAATATAGTTGCTGGAATTGCGTTATCATCCCTAATGATTTATTATTCAATAGTATAATAATGATAGGTAAATTATATTGAGATATCACAAATAAGCTTTGTTCACTCATCATAAATCCTCCATCTCCCACAATTGCAAAAACTCTTTTTCTTGGGTTTGCAAAACTTATTCCTATTGCAGAAGGTATTGAAAAGCCCATAGGGGCTAAACCTCCACTTGTAATAAATGATTGCCCTTTTTTAAGTAATAATGTTTGAGCTGACCACATTTGATTTTGCCCAATATCTACTGTAAATATATCATTTTCTTTAGAGTATTTGTTAAGGATTTGAATAGATTTATAAGGCATCTTGTTTTCAACAAATTTTTCTATTTCCTTTCCTTGAGAATAATTATTCTTTAAATAAACTATATAGTCGTTCCAATTTTTATTCTCAATAACGTTTATTTTCCCTTTTAATAGTTTATCTATAAAAATATCTGAATCAGAATTTATACATATACGATTTTTTAATCTATGATTTTCTAATTCGTTTTTATCTATATCTACTTGAATTATTGTCTTTGTTTCAAAAACAGAAAGGTTTGTCCCTGTTTGTCTTGTGTCGAATCTACTTCCTATGGATATTATTAAATCACTTTTGGCTAAAGCTATGTTGGCAGCTCTCACACCATAACTACCTATCATTCCTAAAAATAATTTATTCTCTTCATCCACTTTTCCTTTACCTAATAGAGAACAAACTATAGGAATTTTATATTTTTCAAGTAATGTTTCTAACTTATTCTTTGTCCCTTTTCTATAACCACTCCCAATAATAATAATTGGCTTCTGTGAACTTTCAATTTGTTTTATTACCTCATCAATATTATAGTTGTTAAAAGGTTCTGTTTCTTTGAAATAGGATTCTAATTTATCAGGATTTATTTCTGTTTTTTGAACATCCATTGGGATATCCAATATTACAGGACCACCTCTACCTTCTTTTGCAATTGATATTGCCTTTTCTAATTCATAACGTATTTTTTTTGCATCATCAACTAAGACTGCATATTTTGTAATAGACTTACATAAACTTACAACATCCATTTCTTGAAAACCTTGTTGGCGAATAGGTTTATCATATTTGTATTCACTAGTATTTACTTGTCCAGATATAAAAAGAGTTGGAATTGAATCGAAGTAAGCATCAGCAATTCCTGTCATCATATTTGTCACTCCAGGACCAGATGTAGAAATAGCAACTCCAAAATTATTAGTTTCTCTAGAGTATCCTTCTGCTGCTATTGCTGCTGTTTGTTCGTGATAAGTTTGAATATATTCTATCCCCTCAATTTTATCAATTGAATCAACAAGATGTGTTATCATCCCTCCTATATATCCAAATATATGTTTTAAGCCTTGTTCACGAATAAAAAGCACTATATAATCTGAAACTTTCATAATAATTTTTATATCTCGTTATTAATTAATTTAACTATTAGACCGCTGCAAGCATCTTCAAGTAAGTCTAATACATTTTCAAATCCTTTTTCTCCTCCAAAATAAGGGTCTGGAACAACTTTATCAGAATGTTGTGTGCAGAAATCAGTCATATACATTATCTTTTTATATAAATGTTTATCAGGACAACTATTAACTACAGTCTTGTAGTTTTCATTATCCATAACAATTATTAAATCAAATTTATTGTAGTCTTCTTCTTTTAATGGTCTTGAAATGCTGGTTAAATTATATCCTCTTTTGGCAGAGTGATAAATCATTCTTGAATCAGCCTTCTCTCCTTCGTGATAATTAATAGTACCAGCAGAATCAACAAAAAATGAGTTAGATAAACCTTTGTCGTCAATAAATTTTTTCATAACTCCTTCAGCAGCAGCAGAACGACAAATATTACCCATGCAAACAAATAATATACTTTTCATAATCTTTCCTTTCTTAAACCTCTTGCATCTTACATAGTTTTGTATAGATACCATTCATTGCAATTAACTCATGGTGATTTCCCTCTTCTTTTATTTCTCCTTTATCTAAAACTATTATCTTGTCTGCATTTACTATCGTAGAAAGACGGTGAGCTATAATTATTGAAGTCTTATCAACTGTTATTCTTGAAATAGCATCTTGTACTAATCTCTCGTTAGAAGTATCAAGAGCAGAAGTTGCTTCATCAAGAATTAAAATTTCTGCATTTTTTAAAACCGCCCTTGCTATACTTAATCTTTGACGTTGTCCCCCCGAAAGAGAAGCACCCCTGTCGCCAATAATTGTATTATACCCTTCTGGTAAAAGCTGAATAAACTCATCAGCATTAGCAATAATTGCAGCCGCTTTAACTTGTTCCAAAGAGTAGCTATTAAAGCCAAAAGTTATATTATTAAATACAGTATCATTGAACAAAATAGTATCTTGAGTAACTATAGCAATTTTATCTCTAATATCTTTAGAAAGAATGTCTTTACTATTTATATTATCAAAAAGAATGTCTCCTTGTGATGGCTCATAGAACTTAGGAATTAAATCTATCAAAGTACTCTTACCACTTCCTGAAGCCCCAACAATAGCATTAGTTTTTCCCTTTTCAAATACAAGATTAATGTTTTTTAAAACAGCATTATCACTATAAGAGAACCAAACATTATTATAAGTAATGCCTTTTGATAAATAAGGAAAAGCTACAGGAGACGATGGTTCTTTTATTTCATTTTCTATTTCAAGTATCTCAACAATTCTATCAATTGATGCTTTGCCTTTTTTAATATTAAAGAAAGAGGTTGGAATATCTTTTGCCGGCTTTATTATTAAAGTAAACAAAACAAGGTAAGCAATAAATAGCTCTGGAGTAAGAGTCGCAGAAGAAGAAAGCACACTTGTTGAACCAAATAATAATAATCCAATTAACATACAATTTCCAAAGAATTCACTTAATGGAGAAGCTAAATCAACCTTACGATAAATTCCATTTCTTAAACGAGTATAAGATGAATTGAAATTAACAAATTTATTATTCATTAATTCAATTGCCGTGTGTGCCTTAATTATTCTTAGTCCTGAAATAGTCTGCTCAATTATTGAAACTATATTAGCATTCTTTTGTTGAAGATGTTTTGAACTCCTACGCAAAGACTTACTTATTAACGATACCAGTCCAGAAACAATAGGAAAGACTATTAAGACAGTAAGAGTTAATTCAAAATCAATATAAATTAGGACAATGAAATAAAGAACAACCGTAATGATCCCACTAAATAATGAAAGCATCGATTTTAATACATTCTCATCATATTCAATAACATCATTGCTAAGTCTTGAAAGTAAATCTCCTTTTCTATGGGTGTTAATATATGAAAGAGGTAAAGAAACATATTTTTCAAATAGTTTATTACGTATATTTCTCACCATTCTATTTCTCACAGAAGAAATTAACCATGCAGCAAGATAAGTAAAAATATCCTTAAAGAAATATATAATAAAAATTAAAGCTGCAAATATATATAGAGCATTAAGTCTTCCATAAGAAATAATTGAACCATATAATTGATTCAAAATATTGTCTAACATTGAAGGATTAGAAACAACATTATTTGTTGAAGCATCAGAAAATAAAACTTCTAAAAAACTTGAAGCGGAAAGAATAGAAGCAATAGAAAATAAAGTAGCAAGACATACCAAAATAAAGTAAATAATAATGTTTACAGTATAAGGTTTCGCAAATATCCATGTAAAGTGTTTCCTCATAGTCTTTTTAACATCTACTTTATCCTATTTATTCATAAACTCCAACATAATTCATTGGAGTGATGGCTTTCATTCTTTTCTTTATTTCTTCATCAACGTCTAAACCATCAACAAATTTTGCAATTGTGTCTGAATTTATTCCTTCATTTGTTCTTGTTAAATCTTTCAATACTTCGTAAGCATTAGGATAACCAATAGAACGAAGAATAGACTGAAGAGCCTCAGCAACAACAGCCCAATTGTTATTCAAATCTCTTTCTATAGCAGCTTTATTTATAATTAATTTATTAACTCCTTTTATTATTGAGTTAAGAGATATGATGGTATGGGCAATTGGCACACCAATATTTCTTGTAACAGTCGAATCTGTTAAATCTCTTTGCAAACGAGAAATAGGAAGTTTCATTGATAAGTGATTAAATAAAGCATTAGCAATCCCCATATTCCCTTCGGCATTTTCAAAATCAATAGGATTAACCTTATGAGGCATAGCAGAAGAGCCCACTTCCCCTTCTTTTATTCTTTGTTTGAAATATTCCATAGATACGTAAGCCCACATATCTTTGCAGAAGTCCATTAAAATAATATTTACTCTTCTTATTGCATCAAAATATGCAGCCATATTATCATAATTTTCAATTTGAGTAGTATAAGTTTGACGTTCCAATCCTAAACTATCACAGAAATTATTTGCAAATAATACCCAATTATATTCAGGGAAAGTAACCTTATGAGCATTGAAATTACCAGTAGCACCACCAAATTTAGCACCAAAAGGAATAAAAGCAAAATAAGCTAATTGTTGTTTCAAGCGATAAGTAAATACTCTAATTTCTTTAGAAAGCATAGTCGGTGATGCTGGTTGTCCATGAGTGTGAGCAAGCATAGGAATTCCTTCCCATTCTTTTGCTTTGGCATCTAATAGGTCAATAACATCATTAATCAAAGGCATATAAACATCTTCATGACATTCTTTTAATGTTAAAGGGACTGAAGTATTGTTAATATCTTGTGAGGTTAAACCAAAATGAATAAACTCTTTCCACTTTTGAAGACCAAGAGAATCAAATTTTCTTTTTATCAAATATTCAACAGCCTTAACATCATGGTTCGTTACTTTCTCTATTTCCTTAACTTCCTGTGCATCTTGTTCTGAAAAATTACGGTAAATATCTCTTAGAGTTTCAAAGTTATTCTTATCAAAGTCTTTTAATCCTTCTAAACCTAACTTACATAAAGCAATAAAGTATTCTACCTCAACTCGTGTTCTATAATTAATTAAAGCCTTTTCTGAAAAATAATTAGCTAAAGGCTCAACTTGTTTTCTGTATCTTCCATCAATTGGAGAAATAGCAAGTAATGAATTCATATCTTATAATTTATTATTTATCAACTTTCCTGAATCAATTAAGTATTTTAAAGAAGGGGTTCTGAGAGTCCTTTTTATTGCATCAATATGACGTTGCCCATGACAATCAGATCCAACTAATTCAACAAAGCCTTCTTTTATTAAATATTCCGCAGCTTCTTTTACATCATTACCATAGTATCCAGAAAGAGAAGCTATATTTATTTGAAATAATATTCCTCTATCTTTTAATTCTTCGTACTTCTTTTTTTGTTTAAAGAAATAAAGATAACGTTCTGGGTGTGCAAGAATAAGATTAAGTCCTGCTAACTGCAAGTTAAATATCCAAGTTTCATAACCCTTAGGTTCTATACCCATAGGAAACTCAAAAAGTAAGTAATTATCACCAAAAGTTTTTATCTCTTTACTTTCTATTCTTGATTTAATATCATCATCTAATAAAAACTCTCCTCCAAGTTCAATTTCAAGACTAATGGAGTTAAATTCAGCATTACGTCTTAAGGATTCTAACTTTTCATCTAAAACACTAATCCCATTAGGAAAACTATTGTAGAATACATGAGGAGTAGTAATTACTTTCTTATACCCTAACTCTTCCAATTGTTTTAAAAGAAAAATAGATTCTTCCAAACTCTTAGATCCATCATC
The DNA here is from genome assembly GCA_041662185.1 of Bacteroidales bacterium. Lineage (GTDB taxonomy): Bacteria > Bacteroidota > Bacteroidia > Bacteroidales > P3 > UBA10566. The sequence goes on along the minus strand of JBAZSY010000036.1, from coordinate 3,023 downwards.
AACATCAGGTATTAAATGAGAATGAACATCTGTTTTCAAAACAGATAAATCAATATCCTCACTCAATTCCTTTGGTTTGCGGTTTAATAAGTTAAACATAATATTATTCTTAAAAGACAAAGGTCGGGTAGATAACCATATAATATTAATTATTTAATGGTTTTGCCCGACTTTTGTACTTAGTCTTTAGTCATTTAGAATTTTATTTTAAATTCTCTTATTGTTTGAATTGGATCTTCTGCACCAAAGATTGCATTCCCAGCAACCAAAGCATCAGCTCCTAATTCAATTAATTTTTTGTAGTTTTTTAAGCTTACTCCACCATCTATTTCAATCAAACAACTTGGATTCTTTCTATTGATAAGTTCTTTCAATTGCTTAATCTTGTTGTAAGTATTTTCAATAAAACTTTGACCACCAAAACCAGGATTGACACTCATCAATAAAACCATATCGCATTCTTGAATAATATCTTCAAGAAGAGAAATAGGACTATGAGGATTAAGTACAACGCCAGCTTTCATGCCCAATTGCTTAATTGAAGAAATACTACGGTTTAAATGACGGCAAGCTTCATAATGAACAGTTATAATATCAGCTCCATTATTTTTGAAATCTTCAAAATATCTATCAGGGTCAATTATCATCAAATGGACATCAAGAGGTTTTTTTGCGTACTTCTTTATACATTTAATTATTGGCTGACCAAAACTGATATTAGGAACAAATACACCATCCATAACATCAATATGAAACCAATCGGCCTCACTCTCATTTATTAATTCAATATCCTTTTTCAAATCGCCAAAATTGGCAGATAATAATGATGGAGATAAAATCATTTTCTATTATATTTATTCTTGGGTAATCATAAGATTACCCCTTACAAATTAATATCTTTTTCTATCGCTGCTTCCACTGCTTCTTCTATCGCTACTTCTTCTGTCACTGCTACCACTTCCACTGCTTCTTCTGTCGCTTCCGCCTCCACTTCTATCCCCACTTCCACTACTTCTTCTATCGCTGCTTCCACTGCTTCTTCTATCACCGCCATAACTACCTCTTCTATCTCCACCGCCACTGCTTCTTCTATCGCTACCACCTCTTGAAGAACTACTTCTTGGAGTGTTGGCTCTAGGTTCTGCAATCTCAACTGTAATAGGACGACCCTTTACAAACTTATCATTAAAAGCTTCAATAACTTCTTGTGCTTTATCGCCTCCAATTTCAATATAAGAGAAATTATCTAATATATCTATCTTACCTATCTGAATATCTCTATCTTGTGTATAGTCATTAATCATACCTATCAAACGTTGAGGTACAATCTTATCTTTATGTCCCATACTGATAAATAAGCGTTGGAAATTACCTTCCTTACTTCCGCCTCTTCTTTCTCTTCCTTCTCTTCCTTCACCTCTATCATCTCTACGTTCTCTTTCTCTTGATTCATCAACATTCAAGTCTGGAGCACCACGATAATACTCTAAGAAACGATTGAACTCTAAAGAAACAAACTTACGTATTAATTCTTCTTTGTCCATCCATTCCAATTTCTTCATGATATCAGGAAGAAAAGTTTCTATTTCTGTATAATTAACATCAACTTGTTCAACCTTATCAATCATATTGAAAAGTTGTTTTGCACAAACTTCTTTTCCTGTTGGAATTTGAGCCTTAGTGAATTCTTTTTTAATCTGATGTTCGATATCTTTAATCTTATACTTTTCTTTTAGATTGATTATAGCAATTGAGATACCTAATTTGTCAGCTCTACCAGTACGACCACTACGATGAACATATTGATCTAATTCATCTGGTAAATTATAGTTAATAACATGAGTTAAATCATTTACATCTAACCCTCTTGCAGCAACATCTGTTGCCACTAACATCTGAATGTTTTTACAACGAAAACGAGTCATCACATGATCTCTTTGAGATTGTGATAAATCGCCATGTAAGCTATCAGCACTATAACCATCACGAATTAACATATCAGATACTTCTTGTGTTTCAATCTTTGTTCTACAAAAAATGATAGCATAAATGTCTGGATAGTAATCTGCGATACGTTTTAATGCCAAGTATCTATCTTTAGCGTGAACTAAATAATAGAAGTGGCTTACGTTGTCAGATCCTTGATTTCTAGATCCAATTTGAACCCTAACAGGATTAGACATATAGTTTTTAGCTATATTTTCTACATCCTTAGGCATAGTTGCTGAGAATAAAAGTGTATTTCTTTCCTCTGGTGTTTGACCAAGGATATTATCTAAATCATCCTTGAATCCCATATCTAACATTTCGTCAGCTTCATCAAGAACAACGTACTTAATTTTAGAAATATTTACTTTACCTCTTTTAATAAGGTCATTCATTCTACCCGGAGTAGCGACAATCATCTTAACGCCCTTTTTCAAGGCACGGATTTGTACATCAATACTTGCACCACCATAAACCGGAAGGATAGAACAACCATCAATATATTTAGAATAACTCTTACAATCGTTTGCAATTTGGATACATAATTCCCTTGTTGGACAAATTACTAATACTTCAGTGTCCCTATTGGAATAATCCATTTTTTGGATCATAGGCAACCCAAAAGCTGCCGTTTTACCTGTACCTGTTTGTGCTAATGCAACGAGATTTACATCTCCATTTAGTAATATAGGTAAGGTTTCTGCTTGAACGGGCATTGGATTTTCAAAGCCAAGTTCGTCAATGGCTTTGAGGATTTCTGGACTAATGCCCAATTCTTTAAATGTCATATAAATTTATTTAGTAAATTAATCTGCAAAGGGACAAATAAATTTTCTAATAATCTGAAATAAAATACATTACTATTAAAAAGACTTCATATTTGGCAGTAAAAAACACTATAAATTATATGAAAAATAAAAGTTAAGATAAAGCAACCCTATATTATTACGGAAAAACACATTAAATCTATCTAGACTATTAATTAGGCAAAGTTAATAATTATTGATTCCCAACTCTAAACGTTATAGAGCCCATTT
>JBAZSY010000035.1:0-13604 GCA_041662185.1 Bacteroidales bacterium | reverse complement strand
AAGAAAACATAATAGTGCTGAGGCACGTAAAGAAGCTAAGAAAACTCTTTATATTGCAAAGTTGAATAATAACCCAACTTCTCCTCGTAAAACAAGATTAATGGCTGATGCTATTAGAGGATTAGATGTTAATAAAGCATTGGGTATTCTACAATATAATCAAAGAGAATCTGCACCTAAATTACGTAAGTTATTACTTTCAGCTATTGCAAATTGGCAAAACAAGAATGAGGGTAAAAGGATAGAAGATAGCGCATTATATATCAAGCAAATCACAGTTGATGATGGAAGACAATTAAAACGTCTTCGTACCGCACCTCGTGGTCTTGGTTATAGAATTATAAAGCGTTCTAACCACGTAACCCTTATATTAGGCAGTAAGGTTGAAGAAAAAAATGCTGAGACAGCAACAGTTAATGCTGAAAATTAATAATTTGTATAATAGTAAATGATATAATCAGGATGGGACAAAAAACAAATCCAATAGGCAATAGGTTAGGAATCATCAAAGGATGGGATTCTAATTGGTTTGGTGGAAAAAGGTTTGAAGCAAAACTGGTTGAAGATGACAAGATAAGAAAATATCTTAATGCTCGTCTCGCTAAAGCTAGTATTTCTAAAATTTACATAGAAAGAACTTTAAAACTTGTTACGGTTACAATCAACACTGCAAGACCAGGATTAATTATTGGTAAAGCAGGTCAAGAAGTTGATAAACTTAAAGAAGAATTAAAGAAACTTACAAGTAAGGATGTTCAAATTAATATTTCTGAAGTTAAACGTCCAGAATTAGATGCAGTTTTAGTTGCAGCAACCGTTGCTCGTCAAATCGAAGGTCGTGTATCTTATCGTAAAGCCGTAAAGACCGCTATCACTTCTACTATGAGAGTAGGAGCAGAAGGTATTAAGGTTTCTGTTTCAGGTCGTATAGGCGGTGCTGAAATGGCAAGAAGCGAACATTATAAAGAGGGAAGAACTCCATTGCATACTTTAAGGGCTGATATTGACTATGCTCAAGCTGAAGCTCATACTACATACGGACGTATTGGTATAAAAGTATGGATATGTAAGGGTATTGTTTATGGTAAACGTGAACTAGTTCCTTCTACTGTTGGTGGAAATTTAAAAGAAGGTCGTAGTGGTGCTCAACGCCCTTCTAATTCAAATCAACACCCACGTAGAAAAAAATAATAGAATAGTAAACAAGTCAAATATTGTACGATAATGTTACAACCTAAAAAGACAAAATTTAGAAAACAACAAAAAGGTAGAATTAAAGGTCTTGCTTTTCGTGGTCATGAGTTAGCTTTTGGAAGTTTTGGAATAAAATCATTGGAAACAAGTTTTATTACAGGTCGTCAGATTGAAGCTGCTCGTCAAGCAGTAACTCGTTATATGAAGCGTGAAGGTCAAATCTGGATTCGTATATTCCCTGACAAACCTATTACAAAGAAACCCGCCGAAGTTCGTATGGGTAAAGGTAAGGGTGCTCCAGAATACTTTGTTGCAAGGATAATGCCTGGAACAATGTTATTTGAAGCAGAAGGTGTGCCATTGGCAATAGCAAAAGAAGCTATGCGTTTAGCTGCTCAAAAATTACCAGTCACTACTAAGTTCGTAGTTAGAAGAGATTACGTTGAAGAAGTATAATAAGAATAGAATATGAAAAGCAATGTAATAAAAGAACTTTCTACTGCAGAGTTGCAAGAAAGATTAGCTGTTGAAAAAGTACAGTTAAATAAGATAAAAATTAATCATGCTGTTACTCCTTTGGAAAATCCTAATAAAATAAAGGAAGCAAGGAGAGAAATCGCAAGAGTAATGACAGAGTTAAGAAAGAGAGAATTATATTCTCAATCTGTTGATAATAACTAATACCTAATTCAATTCAAAATGGAAGAAAGAAATCTAAGAAAAGAAAGAATAGGTCTTGTTATCAGTAATAAAATGGACAAAACTATTCGCGTGTTAGTTGAACGTAAAGTTAAGCATCCAAAATACGAGAAATTCGTAAAGAAAAGTTCCAAATTTATGGCTCATGACGAGAAAAATGAGTGCAACATGGGAGATGTTGTGAAAATAATGGAAACAAGACCATTAAGTAAAAATAAATGTTGGAGATTAGTTGAAATAATAGAAAGAGCTAAATAACATGATACAACAAGAATCAAGATTAATTGTTGCTGATAATAGTGGAGCAAAAAGTGTACTTTGTATTAGAGTACTTGGAGGAACAAAAAGAAGATATGCTTCTATTGGTGATAAAATAGTTGTTACTGTTAAGGATGCAATCCCTTCAGGTAACGTAAAAAGAGGTATCGTTTCAAAAGCTGTTGTTGTTAGAACAAGAAAAGAAGTAAGACGTCAAGATGGTTCATATATTCGTTTTGATGATAATGCTTGTGTCCTTTTAACTGCAAATGATGAATTAAGAGGTACTCGTATTTTTGGACCAGTAGCAAGAGAATTGCGTGAAAAACAATTTATGAAAATAGTTTCATTAGCTCCTGAAGTATTATAAAAGCAAAAAAATATTATAGATATGAAATTGCACATTAAAAAAGGTGACATAGTAAAGGTGATAGCAGGTGAATCAAAGGGTAGCACTGGAAGAGTCCTTGTTGTATTTCCTAAAAAATGCCGAGCAATAGTTGAAGGAGTTAACAAGGTCAAGAAACATTCTAAACCAAGTCCAAAAAACACTCAAGGTGGAATTATTGAAAAAGAGGCATCTATCCACATTTCTAACTTATCAGTTGTTGATTCTAAAGGAAATGCAACAAGGATAGGAAGAAAATTGGATGAAAAAACTAATAAATTAGTTCGTTATTCTAAAAAATCAGGGGAGGTAATTAAGTAATGCCATATACACCAAGATTAAAACAGAAATATAAAGAAGAAATAGTTTCTGCACTAACCAAAGAGTTTGATTACAAAACTGTAATGCAAGTTCCTCGTTTATTAAAGATATCTTTAAATCAAGGTTTAGGTAAAACAGCTATTACAGATAAAAAAGTTATTGATCAAGGTATTGAAGAAATGACTACAATATCTGGTCAAAGAGCGGTTTCTACAAAATCTAAAAAAGATATTTCTAACTTCAAATTAAGAAAAGGAATGCCTATTGGAGTTAGAGTAACATTAAGAGGTGATAAAATGTATGAGTTCCTTGATAGATTAATATCTGCATCAATACCTCGTATTAGAGATTTTAGAGGAATTAATGATAAAGGATTTGATGGAAGAGGAAATTACACTTTTGGTATTACTGAACAAATAATTTTTCCAGAAATTGATATAGATAAAATATCTCATATACAAGGAATGGATATTACATTTGTAACATCTGCTAATACTGACAAGGAAGCTTTGTCATTAATGAAAGCGTTCGGGTTCCCATTTAAAAATCAAAACATTTTATAATTATGGCAAAAGAATCAATTAAAGCGAGAGAACGCAAAAGAGAAAAAATGGTTGCTAAATATGCTGCTAAAAGAGCAGCATTATTAGAAGCTGGTGATTACGAAGGCCTTCAAAAATTGCCTAAAAATGCTTCTCCAGTTAGATTACACAACAGATGTAAATTAACTGGACGTCCAAAAGGATATATGAGACAATTTGGAGTTTCTCGTATTAACTTTAGGGAAATGGCTTTAGCAGGTTTAATTCCTGGAGTAAAAAAAGCAAGCTGGTAAGAAATAAAGTCAAAGCAAAATAAAAAATAATATAGAGATGTTAACAGATCCAATTGCAGATTATTTGACTCGCATAAGAAATGCATCATTAGCAAAGCACAGAGTTGTAGAAATTCCTGCTTCTAAGATGAAAAAAGAGATTACTAAGATACTCTTTGATAAAGGATATATTTTAAACTATAAATTTGAGGAAGAAATTTTCCCTAAAATTATAAAAATAGCATTAAAATATCATCCGATGACTAAAGAGTCAGCAATGTCTAAATTAACAAGAGTTAGTAGTCCGGGTTTAAGAAAATATGTTGGTGCAACAGAACTACCACGCGTATTAAATGGTTTAGGAGTTGCAATTATTTCAACTTCTAAGGGTTTAATGACAGATAAAGAAGCGAGAGCTTTAAATATTGGTGGAGAGATAATCTGTTATATTAGCTAATAAAATAAAGGAGAAATATAGATGTCAAGAATAGGTAAATTACCAATAAGCCTTCCAAAGGGAGTTGAGATTTCAGTTAATGACAATAATGTTGTTACTGTAAAGGGTACTCTTGGGACATTAACTCAAAGTGTTGACCCTTGTATAACTTTAAAGATTGAAGATAATATTATAAAGTTAGAAAGAGAGTCCGACCAAAAACGCCATAAAGCAATGCACGGATTGTACAGAGCTTTAATATCAAATATGGTTAAAGGCGTTTCAGAAGGATTTAAATCAGTACAAGAAGTTATTGGTGTGGGTTATAAGGCTCAAGCTAATGGTCAGGTATTAGAGTTAGCATTAGGATATTCACATAACATATTTTTTGAATTACCTAATGAAATAAAAGTGGAAACAATAACCGAAAAAGGGAAAAATCCATTAATTATCATGAATTGTTATGATAAACAACTTTTAGGTCAAGTAGCAGCAAAGATTCGTTCTTTACGTAAACCTGAACCATATAAAGGAAAAGGTATTCGCTTTCAAGGTGAAGTTATCCGTAGAAAAGCTGGTAAGGCGGCTGCTAAGTAATTTCGTGAATAAAATATAATCCGAAAAATAGGATGGCAAATAATAAAGAAATAAGAAGATTGAAATTGAAAATGGGGATCCGCAAAAAAATTAGCGGAACATCAACAAGACCTCGTTTAACAGTTTTCAGAAGCAATAAAGAGATATATGCTCAATTGATAGATGATATTAATCGTAAAACATTAGCATCAGCATCATCAGTAGAAAAATCTTTTAGCAAAACAGGAACCAAAATAGATATTGCGAAATTAGTTGGTAAATTAATCGCTGAACGTGCTATATCTGTGGGTATTGATTCTGTAGTATTTGATAGAAGTGGTTATTTATACCATGGAAGAGTAAAATCATTAGCTGACTCAGCTCGCGAAGGGGGCTTAAAATTCTAATAAGATATGGCAGACGTAAATGTAAAAAGAGTAAAATCAAGCGAGATTGAATTTAAAGATCGCCTTGTAAGTATCAATAGAGTTACAAAAGTAACTAAAGGGGGTAGAACATTTAGTTTTTCTGCTATTGTAGTAGTAGGAAATGAAAATGGAGTAGTTGGATACGGATTAGGGAAAGCTAAGGAAGTAACAGCAGCTATTGCAAAAGGAGTAGATGATGCTAAGAAGAATTTGATAAAAGTTCCAGTATTAAAAGGAACAGTTCCTCATGAACAAACAGGAAAATATAGTGGAGCAAGAGTATTTTTAAAACCTGCAGCACCTGGAACAGGAGTTATTGCTGGTGGTGCTATGCGTGCTGTATTGGAAAGTGTTGGGGTAAAGGATGTATTAGCAAAATCAAAAGGATCTTCTAATCCTCATAGTGTTGTGAAAGCTACAATCAATGCATTAATACAAATGAGAGATCCTTATACAATTGCGAAATTGAGAGGTATCGAATTGGATAGAGTTTTTAACGGATAAAAGTTGAGATACTATGAAAATAAGAGTAACACAAGTAAAAAGTGGAATAGGAAGAACACTTCGTCAAAAACAAACTTTGGCATCTTTAGGATTGAATAAGATCAGTCAAAATAGAGAACATGAATTGACTCCTCAAATTCAAGGAATGATAGCGAAGGTAAGTCATTTAGTTAAAGTTGAAGAAATTTAATAAGTAACAATTCTTTAAAAACGAATAATCATGGATTTAAGTAATCTTAAACCTGCGGAAGGCTCAACAAAAAATCGCAAGAGAATAGGTAGAGGTCAAGGCTCTGGTAGAGGTGGTACATCAACTCGTGGAAATAAAGGAGCAAAATCAAGATCAGGATATTCTCGTAAAATGGGTTTTGAAGGCGGTCAAATGCCCATATACAGACGCTTACCAAAATTTGGTTTCAAAAATATTAATAGAGTAGAATATTCAGCTATTAATTTAGATGTTTTAAACGCATTAGCGGAATCAAAACAAATAACTGAAATTACAGTTGATGTATTAAAAGAAAATGGTTTGATATCTTCAAAAGATAAAGTTAAAATACTAGGCAGAGGTGAATTAAATGTAAAAGTAAATGTGTCAGCACATGCTTTTTCAGCAACTGCAAAGACTATAATCGAAGCTAAAGGTGGTGTTGTAACAATTATCTAAGAATAACATAATGAAAAGATTTATCAATACACTAAAAAATATCTGGAATATTAAAGATCTTAGAACAAGAATTCTTTATACATTAGGTCTTGTTTTAATATATAGAATAGGTTCTTATGTAGTATTGCCAGGTGTAAATCCAAGTGATTTATCAAACTTACACAATCAAACAAAAGAAGGGGTATTAGGATTATTAAACATGTTCTCGGGTGGTGCATTTTCTAATGCATCTATTTTTGCACTTGGTATTATGCCATATATTACTGCATCAATTGTAATGCAACTATTAACTATGGTAGTGCCATATTTTTCTAAAATGCAAAAAGAAGGAGAAAGTGGAACAAATAAGATAAATCAAATGACAAGGTGGTTAACAGTTATCGTTACCATATTCCAAGCATTTGCCTATCTTGCAAATCTAAGATACCAACTTCAAGGAGCTACAATATATAGTATTACAGGTAGTGATAGTTTAAACTTTTTAAATTGGACCTTACCCGTGTCAGTAATGTTAACAAGTGGAACATTATTCGTTATGTGGTTAGGAGAAAAAATTACAGATAAAGGAATTGGTAATGGTATTTCATTGTTAATTATGGTAGGTATCGTAGCTCGATTACCATTCTCATTATTTGCTGAATTTGCATCAAGAATGGAAGAACAAGGAGGTGGACTTGTTATATTCTTTGTCGAGTTATTGTTTTTATTAGTAGTTATTATGCTTTGTATTCTTTTAGTTCAAGGAACAAGAAGAGTGCCAGTACAATATGCTAAAAGAATAGTAGGAAACAAACAATATGGTGGGGCTCGTCAATACATTCCAATTAAAGTAAATGCAGCAGGAGTTATGCCAATCATATTTGCACAAGCAATAATGTTTATTCCTGTAACGCTTTTTGGTTTTTCAAAATCAGAAAATATGCAAGGAATAAAGGCTGCGTTATCAGATTTCAATGGATTTTGGTATAACTTCATATTTTTTGTTGTAATAATTGCATTCACATACTTTTATACAGCAATAGCAATAAACCCAAAACAAATGTCTGATGACATGAAAAAGAATGGAGGATTTATTCCTGGAGTAAAACCAGGAAGAAGAACTGAAGAATTTTTTGATAATGTTTTATCAAAAATAACTTTGCCCGGTTCAATATTCCTTGCATTTGTAGCAATAATGCCAGCATTCATAAGACTATTTGGTGTAAATTCACAATTTGCTCAATTCTATGGTGGCACATCATTATTAATATTAGTTGGTGTAGTGTTAGACACACTTCAACAAATAGAAAGTCATTTATTGATGCGTCATTATGATGGTTTGACAAAATCAGGAAGAATTAAAGGAAGATCTCAAATGTAGTTGATGATACATACAAGAACAGTAAGCGAAATAGAAGAAATAAGAAGAAGTTCATTATTAGTTGGTGAAACATTAGCAGAAGTAGGTCGAAATATCAAACCTGGTATTTCGACTGCCATGCTAGATAAAATTGCGGAGGAGTTTATTAGAGATAATGGAGCAACGCCTGCATTTAAAGGATACTATGGATATCCAGCGTCTCTATGTATTTCAATAAATGAAGTAGTAGTACATGGAATTCCAAGTAGTCGAGAAATAAAAGAAGGAGATATTGTTTCAATAGATTGTGGAACAGTATTAAATGGATGGGTAGGAGATTCAGCATATACGTTTGCATTAGCAGGGGTTTCAGGAGAAGCTAAAATGTTAATGAAAGTTACAAAGGAATCTTTATATTTGGGAATTAAGAAATGTACATTGGGAAATAGATTAGGTGATTTAGGATACCAAATTCAAAGTTATTGTGAGAAGAATGGTTATGGCGTTGTTAGGGAATTATGTGGACACGGATTAGGAAGAAAGATGCATGAAGACCCAGAAGTGCCAAACTATGGTAAAACAGGAAATGGGATTAAATTCAGAGAAGGAATGGTAATAGCAATTGAACCAATGATAACGATGAAAGATAAGGCGGTTGTATTTGAAAAAGATGGTTGGACATGTAGAACAAAAGATTTATCGTGGGCAGCACATTTTGAACACGACATAGTAATTACAAAGAATGGACCAGAAATACTTTCAAGCTTTGAAACAATAGAGAAAACAATAGAAAATAATAATAACTTAGTATTAGTTTAATATGGCAAAACAAGCATCCATACAATTAGATGGAACAGTAATTGAATCATTAGGAAATGCAATGTTTAGAGTAGAGTTAGAAAACGGGCACGTAATCATTGCACATATTTCTGGTAAGATGAGGATGCATTATATTAAAATATTACCAGGTGACAAAGTACAAGTAGAAATGTCTCCATACGATTTAACAAAAGGGAGAATATCATATAGACACAAATAAGAAAAATAATAAATAAACATTTTACCGACCATGAAAGTCAGAACATCAGTAAAGAAAAGATCTCCAGAGTGTATAATAGTACGCCGAAAAGGAGTTGTTTATGTTATCAACAAGAAGAATCCTAGATTTAAACAAAGACAAGGGTAATTAGTGATTCTATCAAAGACAAAAGATAATTAATAAATTTAACAATATAGAAAGTTTATGGCAAGAATTGCAGGTATTGACTTACCAAAAAATAAAAGAGGAGTGATAGGCTTAACATACATATTCGGTATTGGAAGAAGTTTATCAACTCAAATTTTAGCAAAAGCTGGAATAAGTGAAGATAAAAAGGTAAGTGAATGGAATGATGAAGAACAAAATGCTATTCGTACCATTATTGGTGATGAATATAAAGTAGAAGGTTCATTACGTTCAGAAGTTCAGATGAACATCAAGCGATTGATGGATATCGGATGTTATCGTGGCATTCGTCATCGTATAGGATTACCACTTCGTGGACAAAGCACAAAGAACAATGCAAGAACACGTAAAGGTAGAAAGAAAACAGTTGCTAACAAGAAAAAAGCAACTAAGTAATAATTAAATTACAAGCAGGTGCGGATTACCTTTTTTTATATTTTGGAGCATCTGTATTTATGAACTTAATAAAGGAGATTGAAAGAACATTATGGCAAAAAGTTCTAAACCAACGAAAAAAAGAGTAGTAAAAGTAGAACCACAAGGAAAAGCGTTCATTTTTGCTTCATTTAACAATTGTATAATTTCGTTGACAAACAATGCAGGACAAGTAATATCATGGTCATCTGCAGGTAAAATGGGATTTAGAGGATCAAAGAAAAACACACCTTATGCTTCTCAAATGGCAGCAGAAGATTGTGCAAAAGCTGCATTTGATTACGGCTTACGTAAGGTAAAAGTATTTGTTAAAGGACCAGGTGCAGGACGAGAATCTGCTATCAGAGCAATTAACACATGTGGAATAGAAGTTATGGAAATCATGGACGTAACACCAGTACCACATAACGGATGCCGTCCTCCCAAAAGAAGACGTGTATAGTTATTTATTATTTGATTAAAAAGAAGAAATAGTTATGGCAAGATATACTGGTCCAAAAACCAAAATAGCAAGAAAATTCAGAGAACCAATATTTGGAGCTGATAAAACCCTTGACAGAAAGAATTATCGTCCAGGACAACATGGACAAAGCAAGCGTAGAGCAAAACAATCTGAATACGGAATTCAGTTAATGGAAAAGCAAAAAGCTAAATATACTTATGGTATTTTAGAAAGACAATTCCGTAATTTATTTGAAAAAGCAGCTCGTAAAAGAGGTATTACAGGTGTAGTATTACTACAATTAATTGAATCTCGTCTTGATAATGTTGTTTATCGTTTAGGAATAGCAAAAACAAGAAGTCAAGCACGTCAATTAGTATCGCACCGTCACATATTAGTAAATGGTGACATAGTAAATATAGCATCATATATGCTAAAACCAGGTGATACAGTAGGTGTTCGTGAACGTTCAAAATCATTAGAAATTATTACTGACTCTTTAGAAGGAACAGTAAATCGTTTTTCTTGGTTAGACTTTGACCATTCAACAATGAGTGGAAAATTCATGAACTATCCAGAACGTTCAGATATCCCAGAAAATATCAATGAACAATTAATCGTTGAATTGTATTCTAAGTAAGATTTTAAATAATATAAAAATGGCCATATTAGCTTTTCAACAACCTGACAAGGTTATAATGATAGAGTCGGATGATTTTCACGGAAAATTTGAATTTCGTCCACTTGAACCTGGCTATGGAATGACAATAGGCAATGCATTACGCCGCATATTGTTATCATCCTTAGAAGGTTTTGCAATTACTTCTATTCGTATAGAAGGCGTTGAGCATGAATTTGCGACAATACCAGGGGTGATTGAAGATATGACAGAAATAATCTTAAACCTAAAACAGCTTCGTTTCAAACGTCAAATTGAAGATGAAGAAAGTGAAACAGTAAATTTCACTTTCACAGGAAAGAACGTTTTTAAAGCAGGTGATATCAATAAACATTTGAACAACTTTCAAGTATTGAACACTGATATTGAAATATGTCATATGGAACCAAACGTAAGTTTGAACATAGAAATAAATATTGAAAAAGGAAGAGGATACGTTCCTGCAGAAGAGAATAAGAAGCCAAACGATATTATAAATACAATATCAATTGATTCAATTCATACTCCAATTAAGAACGTAAAAAATGAAGTACAAAACTATCGTGTTGAACAAAAGACCGACTACGAAAAGTTAGTAATAGAAATAATGACAGATGGCTCAATTACGCCAAAAGATGCATTAACTGAAGCTGCTTCAATTCTAATAAAACACTTCATGTTGTTCTCAGATGAGAAAATATCAGTTCAAACAGATGTAAAACCTCTAACAGAAGAATTTGACGAAACAACATTACATGTACGTCAAATGTTAAAGACCAAGTTAACCGATATGGACTTATCAGTTAGAGCATTGAACTGTTTGAAATCTGCAGAAGTAGAAACATTAGGAGAATTAGTGTCATACAATAAAGCAGACCTATTAAAGTTCCGTAACTTTGGTAGGAAATCCCTAACAGAATTAGAGAACCTTGTAAAATCAAAGGGACTTGAATTCGGAATGAGTATTGCGAAATATAAATTAGAAAAAGAATAAGAAATGAGACACGGTTGCAAAATAAATCATCTATCAAGGACACATGCACATAGAGCAGCGATGTTATCAAACATGGCTTCGTCTTTGATATTACATAAAAGAATAGAAACTACATTAGCAAAAGCAAAAGCTTTGAGAACTTATGTAGAGCCATTAATCACAAAATCAAAAACAGATTCAACAAACCAACGTCGTGTTGTTTTTAGCTACCTTCAAAACAAAGAAGCAGTAACTGAACTTTTTAGAGAAGTTTCTCAAAAGGTAGCAACAAGAAATGGTGGATACACAAGAATTTTGAAAGTTGGACGTCGTTTAGGAGATGGAGCAGAAATGGCGATGATGGAATTAGTAGATTATAACGAAAACCTATTAAAAGAAACAAAAACATCATCAAAAACAACACGTCGTGGACGTACAAAAAAAACAGATGTTGCACAACCTCAAGCACCAAAGGCAGAAGAAGTAAAAGAAGAAATGCCAGCAGTAGAAGAAATAAAAGTTGAAGCAGCAGAATAATAAAGCTTTATAAATTATTATAAATGCTGTCCTAACCAAATTAGGGCAGCATTTTTTTATTAATTCATCCTCATTATAGAAATCCAAGCTTATTATATTAAAAGTCAGATGAAAGGACAAAAAGTAGGCTAAAAGTGTTATAACTAATCGAACTGATTATCTTTTTTCGTTAAGTACAATATTGGTAATTATATAATATCTTTCATTGAATCCTTATCCTTGTAAATAAGAATTATTCTCAAAGAATATTATTATTCTTTTCATATATAAGGAATAATAATATTTTACCATTAATCAAATTATCACCTTTTCTACAGACCTAGAAGGATGATAATAATTCAATTTTAGTTGATAAATTACTATAACTTTGTACTATCTAATTCAAATATTTTTTGTACTTTTGTATTACGTAAATTACACATTGTAAATATATCACAAGAATAAACTAATCAAAAAGTTTCCCGTTCTTTCAAAAACACATTATTCTTCTATAAATATTTACGGTGTACACCAAAGATACCCTACGGTATAGACCGTAATAGTGCTACGGTGCACACCGTAATGCTGTTATCATGTACACCATAATGAGATTTTAACTTTGATTTGGGAGGACAAGACTTCGATTTAGTGAGAATAAATCATATATAATTAGAAAAAGACTTTGATTTTTTTTGAAAAGAGGGCTTTAAAAATTAAAGGAATAATTATATAGTCCCTCAAAATATTATTATCAGTTATTCAAATTCTCTTATTCAAATTCTGCTTATTTAAGAATTTAGCAAGTCAAACTAAGGAATAATTGATTAAGCCAATAAAATATTTGATCTAAATATAAAGATTAAATGGGTCGACTAGAGTAAAGTCTTTTTTTCCCCTTGATTTCTCTCTGTAATAATCTTAAGTTAATCTCTAACATAATGAATAAGGATAATTTACTATTTTATTATCATGGATGCATAACAAACTCGCTTGTTTTTAAATATGGATTTTTAAATTTGAAAACAAGCCACATTAATGTTAAAAATAAAATTATAGGTATAAATTATTTGTAAAAATGAATCTAAAAACATATCTTTGCCGTCCAAAAGTATAGAATTATATCAAAAGTATAACAAGTAAATCTAATTATTAACTAAAAACGTTTAAGAAATGAAACGATTGTTATTTTTTCTGATGGCGATGATTTTCGCCATCCAAGGTTGGACACAAATAAACACATTCCCATGGAATGAAAGTTTTGAGGCAGGAATTACAAACTGGACTCAATCATACGTGAGTGGCAGTACAAATTGGGCGGTTTCTACAACAGCTAATCAAATTTCTGCCGCACAAGATGGGGTATCATTTGCGTCTTTTACCCATTCAACAACAGGTAATACAACAAAACTCGTATCTCCTGAATTTGATATTTCGGCTTTAATAAACCCAACATTGTTTTTTTGGTATACTCAATCTGATTGGGGCGGAGACCAAAATACAATAAAAGTTTTTTACCGTGCGGCAAGTATAGATGCATGGACAGAGATATTATATTTGAGTTCCAATACCCCTTCTTGGACAATGGCTCAAGTTGCTTTGCCAAGTGGCTCGGCAACTTATCAAATTGCTTTTGAAGGATATGATGATTATGGATATCCAATAGGTTTGGATAATATTACGTTGATGGATCTAACATGTCCTAGTCCAACAGCATTATCCGTTCCAGCTGCA
>JBAZSY010000034.1:0-13781 GCA_041662185.1 Bacteroidales bacterium | reverse complement strand
ATCAGGAAAGAAAATTGATAAAGATTATATCTTTTAATTGTAGAAAGGATAAAAGAGAAGAAGTAAAAATGATTATCACATCAAAGTTTTATACTCTATTTGATGGAGAAGAATTTAGTAAGTATTTTAATGTGATTGAAGGAACAAATGGGATTGAATATAGTTTTCCTGAGAAGAGCGGGTTAAGTATAAGTAAAGTTAGAAATAGACTTTTTGAGAAGTTTAATAAAATATAAGGGGATAAGACAATGAAATATGACCTAACAAATATCGATTTATGTAATTCACAATACTTTAGAGGACACCATCTCCCAGTAGTACAAGTTTTAGTTGATGAAAATACAACTTATAAAGATGTTAAACTTGCTCTTCTTGATACATATAGCAGTATAGATCATCTTGAAGATATTGATACCGAAGCTTATGTGGAAGCTGTTAATGCTTTCTTTGAAAACTTTACATCACTTGATTATGTTCCAGATAGTTTCTGTGATATTGGTTCTGCTGAAGAGAATGAAGAACATGATGTTTATATGTATTTTGTGATTGAAACAGTTGAGGAGGATTAATCATGCTAGGCGAAGATTTAGATTGGGCAAAAGATGAAGCTCATTATGAAGCAGAACATTATGTTATAACAGTTCTTCAATCACATGATGAAAGGGATGGAAAGTTAGTAAAGAAACTTGATAATTTAGTTTCTTATTGGGCAGACATATTTGAAGATGATTCTTTGCTTCTTATCTTCATTGAAGAATTTAACAAAAAGGTTCCAGATTTCTGTCAGATTAGTGAAGAACAGAAAGCAGAATATATTAAACAAACAGATTTATTTTAAACATAAAATAAGGCATATAAAATGAAAATAATCCCACAACCAAATATGTATCAATGTGAAATTTGTGGAACGGCCTATAAACTTAAAGAAAATGCTATTCTTTGTAATTCTTTACCTATTGAGGATGAAGTTTACTTTATTGGAGATAAAGTCACAGTCGAAAGTCGTTATGATGGCCCGGTAGAAGTTATTATAGAAGAAGAACTTGATATAATGCCTGATGTAGGTATGACTTATCTTGATGATAATAATTGCTTGATAAAGAAGGCTAAAGAACATAAACGAGTTTACAGAGTAAGTAAATTCGTAGAAATTTGTAAAGATGGTACAACAGATAATATTTTTACTACTAAGTATCTAACTGGAGTTAGAAATGAAAACTAAATTAGTTAAACAAGATATTGAATTAAAACCCAAGCTGATTGTTATAGAGCTTTGAAAGAGTAAAAAAATGCTAATCTCATTAACTGATTATAGAACAAGACAACAAATTCTTTTAAATCCTGATGAAATTGTTTCTGTCCAAAGGAGAGAGAATTTTTCCTCTATTAAAATAAAAGATAATATCCACCCAATAGAAGTAGAGGAAGAACCATCAGAGATTCTAAATAGAGTTAGAAGATCAACCTATCTTGGTATTAAAGATGCTTAACCCAGATCAAGAAAAAGCTTTAACTTTTACAAAAGCTTGGTGGTTCAGTGACCATCAATGTATGATACTTGACGGTAAAGGAGGGACGGGAAAAAGTTTTCTTGAAGAAGAGATTATAAAATCAATTAACACTAAACCTTTATTAATCTGCCCAACACATGAAGCATTAAAACAGTCAAGGGAGAAAATAACTTCTCTTGATGATGAGTTCTTTAAAACTGCCCATTCTGCCTTAGGTATTGCTCCTATTGAAGATGAAAAAGATTTAAAGTTTGAGCAACTAAAACTCCCGTCAATTTGGAATGATATTAACCTTGTAATTGCAGATGAAGCCTCTATGTATCATAAAACCATACATGATATGCTTGTGAAAACAGGAACGAAGATTCTTTTTGTGGGCCATAAATCCCAGCTTTCTCCTGTTTCTGTTAAAAGAAAAGTATTTGATAAATGTGTTAGTCCAGTATTTGAACAAGGTTATCCAACAACAACATTAACAATTCCACAAAGAAACACAGGTAAACTTTGGGAGTTTAATAACCTTCTTGATGATGCAATTTATGAAGAAAGAAATATACAGCCTCCAACTTGGTTTGACATTCAAAAGAAAGATTTAGGAGAATATGTTAATACCAAAGGTAAAGATGAAATATTTGCTGGTATAACTAAAATTGTTCTTTGGACAAATAATGGAGTTGATGCTTACAATGACCGAGTTAGAAAAGTTATTTTCGGAGAACAAGCGAAAGAGAGAAAGTACCTTCCCGGTGATAAAATTATCCTCACTAATCCTTATACTTTTATCCATTCTTTAGAAAGACATACAGATTCTTCTTTGAAGAAATTAATAAACAATAAAGATAGTTTAGATTATTTTTACTCAAACGCTAAAGCTGAGGTTATTTCCTGCGAGGAGAAACTTGTTAAACTTAATAATGTTTTATCAATTCCAGTTTATAAGATTAATGTAAATTGTGAAGGAACTTTAGCTTGCTTCTATGAACCTGTTTATCATGCAGACCATGATAGGATTAGCCAGTTTTATGAACATATTGCTTGGGGATTTAAAGATCAAGCAAGAAAAGGTAGAGCGTTTAGAGAAAGGAATCTAATAAGAAGTTGCTTTGCTCATGTTAAGTTTTTTTATGCTGCTACAGCACATAGACTCCAAGGAAGTACAATTGATAAAGTTATTGTTATTAATTCAGATATTGAAAAGAATCCTAACGCAATAGAAAGACGCAAGTGTAGATATGTTGCTTGCAGTAGGGCGAAAGATGAACTTATGTTTTATAGGGGGTTATAGTGGATTTATCTAGTGCTCCTTCTTGGACACCAACAAAAATATCAGACTTGCAATCTGAAGAAACTCCAAAGTATGATCATGGTTTTTCAGAAGAAGAAGTTTTAAAGATAAAAGATGAGTTTAAGAAACTTGAAACTAGGCAAGCTAAAACAGGAGAATGCCCAAGTTTAGATGAATTTAAAAGTATTGTTATCCCTCATTGTAGAATACATAGGACAGAACAGTTTATTCTTAATCCTGTTAAAGTAAAAGCAGTTAAGGAACCAAAGATACCAAAAGAAAAAGTTGCTAAGGTTCCAAAAGAGAAAACCCTAAAGGTTAAAAAGATAACGCAAAAAGAAATGAAAGAAAGGCAATTTAGATTGCAGAAAATTATATCTCTAAAAGCAGCGGGCTTAGCTATAAGTGAATCTGACATAGAGTTTTTAAAAATGATGGAAGTGGAGTTTTAGTATGTCAGATTATTATTATTTAATAAATGAAACTAATAAAATTAAATACACACATGATTTTATAAATAAAATCAGTTTCTTAGATTGCGCTGGAATCACAAAAACATTTTGTGAAATTATGCTAAATAACCCTGGGGATAAATTTAGTATTATCTCTGATGAATCAGCTTACTATGACGTTATTGACGATTATACTGAAGAAGATATTACAAACCTTGTGAGAAGTAATTTATGATTCAAACACTTTTCCCTATAACTATTTCACAATCAATTTTATCAGACCTCTTTCGTTGTGAGGTTTATTTTTTCCGCAAGTGGTGCCAGCATTTAAATAGTACAAAGAATAGTGATCTTATTGCTGGAGGTTATTTTGCTTCCGCCTGTGAAATTACACGAAAAGGATTTTATAACGAAAATCTTTCTGTTGACGAGGCAATTGAAAACGGATATAATTTTATCAAATTACAACCTGATACAGGGGATGTTTTAAAATCTAATGATCGCCTTGCTTTTGTATTTAAGAAATACTTTCAGAAGTTTCCTTTAGATAAAAGTTGGATTCCTATTGCACTTGTAGATGGAACTTTCAGTATTGAATATTATTTTGAATTTGATTTAGGTATTCCACATCCTGATTTACCGGAAAGGAATTTAGTATTTTCAGGTAAACTTGATCTTCTTGCAGAAAAAAGATTACCTGGGGGAAATAAAGTCAGGGCTGTTGTTGATGAAAAAACAACAAAGAATGTTAAACGTGTTGAAGGAAGTAAAGTAGTTGACTTAGCTAAAGAAGAAGAACTTTATTCTTCATCAGGACAACTGTGCGGCTACAGTTGGGCAGCTCAACAATTAGGTATAGATGTTGAAATGGCATTTATTAGAAGAGTACCTATTTTAGCTAATTATGAGCCTGCTTATGAATTAGAAATACCTGTTACTCCTTTCATGGTTGAGAGTTGGTCAAAAGGAATGATAAATAAAGTAGCAGAAACAGTTGAGAGGTATAAGTATTATAAAGCCCATGGGGATTTATTCTCAAGTTTTACTGGTGCTTATGGGGATGCTTGTAATGCGTATAGTCGTCCCTGTGGGTATAAAAATGGATGTAATAAAAAAGAAGGGGAAGAGATGTTATTCCAAAAGTACCCTCAACTTGTAATTGACCCTAAAGATAAAGATACATTAACTATAGATGAATTTAAAAAGAGGTATAATTTATAATGTCACTAACAAGAGCATTACTTTATAGTAGTGGTGGTATGGGTAAATCTGTTGCAACAGTAACAGCTTTAAAACATCCAAACATAAAACGATTAATCTATCTTCAAACAGAAAGAAATTCCATGCCTGGGATTGAAGAAGGGTTAAAAATTCATAACATTAAACCGGAAGTCGGGCAAATTATAACATGCTACCCAACACCTAAAGAAAAAGGTTTTGGAAACCTTAAAAGAGCTTTAACATCATTCCAAGGTGAAACTAAAGCTGGCGCAATGAGTGATAAAGATAAAGGGAATTTTAATAAAGATAAGTATGGTTTTCTTACAAACATTATTAATAATCTTGAATCTTTTTCAGGTATTGACTATGTTTCTGGGGAAGAAGTTAAACTAGGAAATATTGGTCAGCTTAGTGGCCCTTCAGATGTACTTAATATTGATGGTATGTCTGTTCTGGTAGAAGAAATTTGGAAGTCTATTGTTGGCGATAAGATTATGACTTCAATGGATGATTACAAACCTGTCCAAAAGTTCCTTGCTGACTTTCTGGAAGAACTAACTAAATGTACAAATGCTCATATTATTATGCTTGCCCATGAAGTTGATAGTTTTGAAACAGTTACTGGTTCTGATGGTAAGACTTATCAGAAAAAGATTAGAACAGAAGTTGATATTAATGCAGGAGTAAAAAACTACGAACGTCTTATGGGTAAGTTTACAGATGTAATACATGCAACAAAGATGGGAGATAAATACGTTTGGGAGACAAAGAAACCTATGGTACATGCAATAGCAAGAAGTTTACCATATGGGATTAACCTTGAGCCAGACTTCAGTAAGTATAATTTTTATTAGTGGGAGAGTTTATGGGAAGAAAGAACGATTATTGGATTATAGGTCCAATCTTACTTATTATTTTAATTCTATTAGGTTGCTTTGGTTGGAGTGCAAATATATATGAAATCTTTATTACGGAAGAAGATAACTTATCTGCTAAGACTATTTTAAGAATAGTTGGTATTTTTCTACCTCCATTAGGTGCAATTTTAGGATATTTCTAAGGCCGAATCCTTAGCCTAATATTATTCCGGGTAAGTGAATAGTAAAACTTAAATTAACTAACTAAACAAAGAGAAAACAAAATGACAAACACAGCAACAGCAAACACAACCTGGAGCCCTTCTTTTTCTGCATCTTCACTTTCTAGTGAAGTTCCAGTTTTACCTAATGGTATTTATGCAGGAAAATTAGTAAACGTATCTATCGTTGGTAAAGAAAACAAGCAGTACTTTACGATCCGTAAGGCACAAGTATGGAATAAAGAAGACAAGAAATTTGAAGATGTAATTGAGAATGGAGTACAAAAGTATATCTTATCTGGTATGATTTTGATGCAAGTTGCTTTGACAAGTAAAAGGGCAGCAAAAACTCTTGGTCGTGATGAACCACAATTTGTTAAAATGTTAAATGTAACTTTTAATGATAACTTTAATCCTGATGATAGTAAAAATCAGCAAGTTAAAAAATTCTTAGAAGTTCTTGGTCTTGAGAATGAACCTTTTGAACAATATGTTTCGTTTGAATTTAATCCCGAAATTGAAGTACCAGAAGAACTTGCAGAAGTTGAGAATGCTATCGGTATGCTTAATGCCCTTGAGTATTATCGTCAATTATTTAACATTATTTGCAATTCTTGCAAAGACCAAAATGTTAAAGTTTCAATTGAAAAGAAAACAGCCGCCGATGGGCAAGTTAGTAATGAAATTGGTGGTGGTAGAACTGCTCCAGGTGTATTGAAATATGAAGCAGGTTGTGAAGAAGATTTACCGCAAGAATAATCTTTAGGATCTAATGGAGGGTGTAAAAGCCCTCCTTCTTTAATTATAATAGGAGGAAAATTGTTAAACAGACCTCTCTACCCGAAACAAAAAACAGTTACATTAATTTGTGATGTTCCTAATAAGATTGAAATAGAGAATGAAGAGCCATTTTCTTCAGCAAGTAATCTAAACTTACTTACCTCTTTACGTAATGGCCGAGTTAATATATGGAATAAAACACCAGTACCGAATTACGTTGGCATTAACTCACTTGATATATTTACAACCTACCTTGATTATAGTTATTTTGGTGAAGGAGAAATAGATGGAAACTTCGACTTTGGGAAAGAAATCTGTAAAAGAAAAGATGTTACAACAAGGCAAGACTCTTTGGTGGAATCCGATGAATGCGGAGGAGTTAATGGAGTGGCTAGCCTTGGTAGATTTTCTCCAACACCAGAAGTACAGTTCTTTAGAGAAACAGATTCTATCTTTTCAAGATACTATCAAATCCCACACCAAAAAGACTGCTTCGTCTCAGAAAGACTCTACAAACATATCCAAGCCCTATTGGAGGAGATTAGAAAAACCAAACCGAAGTTAATTATTCTAACAGGTAAATGGTCTTTATTCTTTCTTACAGGTTCAGTAACTCTTGCACAAACAGCAGGTAATGTTAAGGATAGAAAACCTTTAGGTGGTTTAGTTAAATATAGATCATCAGTGATGAAGATTCATGAATGCTGGGGAGAGTTTGAACATAATCCAATAGTTGTACCTATTTATCATCCTGTTAATGCTAGTGGTATGCCTGATAAAATCCCAGTAATGGAACTTGATATTCAAAAACTGGCTTACAGATACCATAAGATTAAAGAACATGGTACATCTTATTTTACCGAGCCTAATAAGGAATACATCCTTGGAACAACTAAAGAAATCATCCTCTCAACTCTTGGAGAATATAAAAGAATTCTTGATGAAAAACCTACTCTTCTTTCTTGTGATATTGAGTGTTTCTTTCTTAGTGTTATCGATTGCATCGGTCTTACTCTTTCCAAAGATTCAGGAATCTGTATACCTTTTGCAACGGTTAATAATCCTAACTATTGGTCTTTAGAAGATGAAGTAGAAATAATGGTAGCATTAAGGGAAGTTATGCTTCATCCTAATGCTTTGCATGTTGGGCAGAATTATTCTTTTGATACACAGTTTTATCATTTTAACTGGTTAATGCAGATATATGGTGAGCATGACACAATGGTACTCCATCATATTTTGTTTAATTATCTTCCTAAAGACCTTGCTTTTCTAGCAAGTATTTATTGTGAGTTCTATCAGTATTGGAAGGATGAAATCAGTGCTACAGAGCTTAATCCTGAAACTAGGTGGTTATACAATATCAAAGATGTACAGTACACTTTAGAGGTATTAGAAAATTTATTAAACATATTAAGTAAGGAAGACCAGAAACTCCAAGACCTTTATGTATTTCAGCAAAAGCGACTATCTCCTGTTCTAGTAAGCATGATGAACAGAGGTGTTAAAGTTGATGTTGAAGAGAAAGAAAGACTTTATACATTCTTTAAAGGGTTAATGGTTGATATTGAAAAAAGAATAAACGAAGTCCTCGGATTCGAGTTTAATCAAAACTCCACTCCACAGAAAAAAGCTTTATTTAAAGACTTCTTCGGAATCACGCTAAAGGTTAAAAAGAAAGGCGGAAATGAGACATGTGATGCTTCTGCAATGTTACAATACATTGAAGAGTATCCAATGTTTAGACCTTTCCTTACTCTTATGTTGGAATATGCGAGTTTAAAGGTTTTTGTTAATAACTTCCTTGGGATGAAACTTGATGATGATAATAGGGCAAGAACACAGTATAGAATTTCTGGTACTGCTACTGGAAGATTAGCTTCAACAAAGAATGTGAGAGGTAAAGGAGGTAATCTAATGAATATCCCTTCTAAAGGAAAGATAGACCTCAGATATGCTGTTGAAGTTTTAGATGCTTCTGAAGAGAATGAAGATTTAATTGCTGACTTTGAAGTTGAAGGAACCATAAGTTTACCTAACATTAAAAATATATTTTTACCAGACCAAGGTAAAGAGATAGCAGACTTTGACTTATCCGGGGCTGATATTATGATTGTAGCAGCAGATAGTGAATGTAAATGGTTAATGGATTATTTCTCAACCCCAAAAGAAAAGAAAGTCTATGCTCATATTGCTTCAGAGTTCTTTCAACGAGACATATCAGACAAAGGTAAAGAATATAAAACCTTTAAAGCAGTGTTCCATGGGTTGAATTATAAATTAGGTGTGTCTAAACTTGCTGCTATGGCTAGAATACATGAAAGTTTAGCTACAGAACTAAAAGAGTTTTATTTTTATTTATGTCCTGAAGTAGCTAACTGGCATAAAAAGATAGAATTATCCGTTAATAGAAAAGGGTACGTTACAAATATTTTTGGTAGAAGAGGCTGGTTTTTAAATAAAACTGATCCTAATTTATTAAATAAAGCTGTAGCTTTTATTCCACAATCTTCTATAGCAGATGTAATGAATAATGCTCTTGTAACTATGCATGAACAACATAGAGATATAGATATTTTGCTTCAAGTTCATGACAGCGCGGTCGTACAATATGATTTAAACAAGGCAGATAGATTTAGAGAAATTGTAAAACAAGCTATGATGGTAAATATACCGTATAATCCTATTTTGACTATACCTTCTGATGGAAAAGTTTCTACTATTTCCTATGGGGCTGTGCAGGATATAGTTTGGGAAAGTAGTAACCCCGTTGACGCTAGGGAATTTAGAATTGAAGAAAAGAATTTAATTGGAAGGGTATTGTAAATGGCAGCAAAAATTGATCAAAAAATTGTAGGTTACACTGTTAAGAAAACTTCAGAAAAGGTAGAGCTTAATTTAGAAAAAATGTCAGAGCTTATTGAAAGACCAGATATTCTTATAGGTAAGACATATAAAATAAAAACACCAAACACAGAGCATTCTTTATATGTAACAATTAATGATATTATACTTAACCTTGGCTCAGAGTTTGAAGAACGGAGACCTTATGAGATATTCTTTCAATCAAAAGATACCGCACATGTTCAATGGACAGCAGCATTAACTAGAGTTATGTCAGGGGTACTTAGGAAAGGCGGTGATATAACCTTTCTTGTTGACGAATTAAAGAATGTTTATGACCCTAAAGCAGGTTATATGGCTAAAGGCGGAAAGTTTATCCCCTCTCTTATTGCTGATATTGGTTATGTTATTGAGAAACATTTAGTTGATTTAGGAATCATTGTTAAAGAAATTGATAAGAATATGGAGGAATTTATTGAAAAGAAAAAGGTGGAGTTTAAAGGAAAAGAGGGGCAATTATGTACTAAATGTAATAGTAAGAGTTTATTCTTGATGGATGGTTGTATGACATGCACCACTTGTGGCGATAGTAAATGTAATTAATAAGAGGATAATATGAAATATATTTTAACAGAGCAAGCGAAAAAACTACAAGAAAATAACATAGATTGTAGGCCGAAGAAAGGATCAAACTATGCAGCAGGTTGGGATTTATCAGCTTGTATTGAAGAGCCAGTAATTATTTTCCCTGGGAAAGTAGAAAAGATTTATCTTGGAGTTAAAGTACATCTAGGTATTGCTAAAAGTTACTTAGCTTTCAGAGAACTATATAAAGAATGGTATGATATGGAAATAGCTCTTGCTGCTTTCTACTTACCAAGAAGTTCAAACTCTAATATTATTCTAGCTAATACAGTAGGTCTACTAGATGCTGACTATCAAGGAGAAAGTTTCGCAAAACTATGGAATCTTTCTGATGAGCAAGTAACAATTAATCCTGGAGATAGAATAGTTCAACTTGTACCAACACTTGTTGTAATGGATGAATTTGAAGAAGTAGATTCATTTGACACTATAACTGAGAGAGGAGAAGGTGGAGATGGAAGTACAAAAGGAAACTTTAACCATAGGTAATAAACTACAGCTATTGGCTAATACTAATGATCTTGATGAAATTTATGCTTTTGATGTTTACATCTGCGGTGAGTATGTAGGCAGAGCTTACTCAAAATGTTCCTCCAATCATTATGAAGGCAGTATTTCAGCTAATATAAATAAACTGATAAAGTTCTTAACATGAAAATTATAAATCCAAAACCTCTGCCCATCAACGAAGAGATTCTTTCTTTTCGTACAATGAACAAAAAGCAGCTTAACGATAAAAGAACAGAATTTCTTAATGCAAGAAATATAATCTCTTTTGAACTTGATAAAGAGAAACGCCTTGATAGTGATAAGTATAATTCCGAATGGAGTTTACGAGCAAAAGCAGCACATAAAATTATAGGTGTAAAAATAGGCGCTATTGAAGCAATTATAGGAGAAATGAATGAAGGTAGCAAAAGATTTTTTAAACACTTTTACTCAGTGGCTAAACATAGACTTCCTAGAGAAACATTTGACCTTCTTGAAGAAGAAGCAGAAATATTCAACCACAAAGATATGTAAATGTGGAAATACACACTTATTAAAGTTTCCTAGTTTAAATTATAAGTTTTGTACTGATTGTTGGACTAGGATTCCTTGGTTTAGAAAAGATGGTGAAGAGAGGTATTATTGATGAAATATTTAGGCTCTAAAAATAGATTAGCTAAAGAAATAATTACAACTATTTTAAATACAACAAAACTTACTAACTTTACTTATATTGAGCCATTTGTCGGCGGAGCTAATATAATTGATAAATTTCCAGCAAACCGGAAAATCGGAGCAGATATTAATAAACCATTAATAACTTTATTATCATACCTTCAAAATGGTTGGCAACCGCCAAATAACCTGACGGAAGAGGAATACAAACAAGCTTGTTATATTAATGATGAAGATAACCCAATAACAGCTTTCGCTGGTTTTTGTTGTTCTTTTGCAGGAAAATATTTTGGTGGTTATGCTAGAGGAAAAACAACAGAGGGTAAAAGAAGAAACTATGCCTCAGAAAGTAGAAGGAATTTATTAAAGCAGTCCCCAAATTTAAAAGAGATTACTTTTATTTGTTCTGATTATAGGCTGGTAGATATACCTTTGAACAGCTTAATCTATTGTGACCCTCCTTACAAAGACACAACAGAATATTCTAATAGCTTAAATTATGAGGAATTTTATTCTTGGTGTAGAGAGCAGAAAGCAAACGGTAATGAAGTTTATATTTCTGAGTATAATATGCCTCCAGACTTTATCTGCATTTGGGAAAAAGAATTTAAAGTTAATTTAAACGAAAATAAAGCTCTAAAAAGAGTAGAAAGGTTGTTCACATTATGAGTAAACATAAACAAAATAAATGTTTTAAAAATATGACTATGGCAGAAGCTATAGAATGGGCAGAGAAGAATACAGCTTTTGCTGATGTTAGAAATAGACTAGCTTCGAGAATGGTTGCTTATCTTTTCCTTAATGCTCTAAGAAGCGGGGCAAAGTATGTAGAAGAACTTGAAAATAGAAATGCAGAACTTACAGCCTTGTTAAATGTGATGAATGATAAATTAAAACTAAGAGGATAAATAAAATGAAATATAAAGATTTATTTGAGGTACTTTACAAAGTAGCATTCACAATAGAAGATGCAGCAAAAAAGTTTGAAAATGTTGGAACAAAACCTAAACCAGAACCTTCAGAAGTAGATATATTCACAGCTCATATCAATAGATATAATAAATCCTTTATTGGTTTAATGGAAATGGATAATACAGGTGAATGGGTTAAATTTGAAGATGCAAGGGAATACATAATTAAAGTTATAGAGCATAATAACAAACAAGATAGAATGTATAGAGCAGAACAACTTGCATATTTAACCTTTAGAGCAAATTCTTTTTCTCATAGATGGTTAGTAGGAGCAATACTTATGGTTTCTCTTGGTTATAACATCACAAATCTGGTAGGTTAATTATGTTACCTCAAAAAGTTCTGCATTTACATATAGAAGAGGCTAAGAAAAAACCTAATATAGACCATACCTATATAGTTTCAAGCAAGATAGATGGGTGGTATGTCTATGCAGATTACATTAACGGAGAATGGTCAAACTTTCATTCAAGAGTATGTAGAGAAATACCTTCATTACGATGGGCAAAACACTATTTAAATAATCTACCTAAACCTAACTTTAATTGCAGAATAATTGCAGAAGCAGTTATACCTGGATTGGACTTCCATACAGCTAATGGAAGATTTAACAGAACTCTTGATAATTATGAAGAAAGGGAGGTTGTATTTTATTTCCACGACATAATTAATCTTGATACTTATTGGAAAAATCAACCGGAGAATTATGCTTCTGTAAGATATGCGAGATTACATGATTGGAGATTACCAATAAATATAGGAATCTTCAGATTACATACAATACTTGGAGAGACAGATAATAGATCTAAGTGGTTATCTTTAGCTGAAGAAGTTTGGTCTAATGATGGTGAAGGGGTTGTACTTAAAAGAGCAGATGCAATCTATCAACCAGATAAAAAGAACTCTTCCTTAATGAAGATTAAACTTGAAGCAGAATTTGATCTTCTGGTTATTGATTACTTTTCTTCCATTGGGGAGAAAGGAAATCTTGCGTGGAATATGAAATTACAGGATAAATCTGGAACTGAGGTTAATGTGAGAGTTGGTAAGGATTCAGATATTGCTGAGTTTGCTGTTAATAACCCAGTTGGTAAGGTTGCTTTAATACGTTGTATGAAAAAACTACCTGACTCTTACAGAGAACCAAGATTTGTAAGTATTAGGTATGATAAATTACCAAAGGATATAGATTAATGAAAGTAATCCTAGCCGATTGTGAAACTACAGGAGGAAGTCATTCAGATCAAGTTATTGAACTTGCTTATGTTGAACTTCTTCCTTTACATTTATTTCGAACTGCATCAATACCATTTGTAGAATCATCATTCTACAATGAACGCTTTATGCCGACAGTTCCAATTAACCCTCATGCGTATGAATGCCACGGAATAACCTATAAAGAACTTTTAGGTAAAAGAAAATCGGATGAAGTAGAATTACCTAAAGATACAAGAATCTTAGTAGCTCATAATGCACAATTTGATTGGAGATTTCTTGGTAAACCCGAAGTAAATCTCATCTGTACTTTAGACCTCGCTAAAAAAATGTCTAAATTTTTAGGTTTTGAATGTTCAAACCATAAACTTGATACTCTTGCTAAAGAGTTGCCGGAACTTCCACCAATATTTGAAGTAACAAAATATCATAGTGCTAAGAATGATATTTTAAAGAACATTGCTGTACTTCAAGCGCTTTTAAAGCATTTACCAGCTATTGAGAGTTGGGGGCATTTACATGAATTTCAACAAAATTTAAAAACACCAATAAAAAATGAGAAAAAGAAATGAACGAAAAAATCCTTGAAAAAATCCCCACAGAAAATCCTGAAA
>JBAZSY010000033.1:0-19190 GCA_041662185.1 Bacteroidales bacterium | reverse complement strand
TCTGTTGTGCTTATTTTCGTATCTATTAAGGATACTGTGTCTCCAATAAGTAAGGGCTTTAACCAAATTGTTGGGGTTGATAGGGTTTGCGAGAAAAGGTTCGTAAAAACAAACAGGAATAATACAAAAAATAAAGGTCTTCGCATAATGTTTTATTTTTTAAAATTAATCCCGCAAATGTAGTTTTTGTTTTTTTAACAACAAAATGTTTTTATGCTTTTACTCCAACATATTGTTGGAAGTTATTTTCTTTGTAAATAATTACGGAATGATTCTATTCCTTTTATTATAAATAAATAAATGTATATTAGTAATTTATACCTCTATTCATATACGTTTAAATCATTTTTTTATTAACCGCCATTTAAAATTACTCACATCATTAAAACTCAATATTTATATATTTTTAATGTTTACGTTTGAAATTTATTTGATGAATTTGGGGCCTTTTTATATTAAAATTTGAGAAAAACATCATTAAATCTATTTGAGAGATATCTAAATCCAGAAATAATAATTCCAGATCATTTTATATGGAATAAGAAAGCATTAAAGCACACTATTACTCTATTGAAAGAATCCGAAAATAACAAGTAATAAATAAGTTTTGTGTATTAGACTAAAATACTTATCTTTGCCGAGTTTTAATGAAATAATAATAAATCAACTTAAATATTATATGAAGAAAAACCTATTTAGTTTAGTTATTGCTTTATTTGCTTTAACTACTTGTGCTTTTGCTCAGATTGATAATGCTTCTATAAAAGCATTAAAGAAAGCAACTCTTGAAGAAATGAAAACAGCTTCGCCTGATGCTTATAAGGATTATTACAAGAATGTTCATTCTCGAGTTCCAAGAAAATTAGATGTTAAAGCGGGTACTCCTTATTCTATATCTAATATAAAGAATGGTGTAAAAACTCCATTGGAAGTTCCTGCGGATATGATATATCCTGGAGAATTTGATGAAGTGAGGGCTATTATTATGACTTGGCCTTATATCACAAAAACTGTTTCTACTAATGCTTCTGCTCAGCAGTTATTTGATGGATATGGAATTACTAATTATAGTTATACTTTAGTTCCTGTTTATTCTGTGCCTGATGTATCAAGTTCTGATATAACAAAACTATTTAGAGAACTTGCTAATGGTATTCAACAACATGCAGAAGTATGGATTAATATTTGGGATTGGGACGACTCAACAACTATTAAACAACATATGATAGATAAAGGAACTCCATTAACTAATTATCGTTTCTTTATGAATCCTGGTAATTCTTTCTGGTATAGAGATTGTGGTCCTGTTGGTTTCTATTATGGAGATGATGACCAAGTAGCATTTATGGATTTTGAATATTATGGAGGAAGACCTTTAGATGATGCTATTGGAAGAAAGATAGGAGAACAAGCAGGTTATCCTGTTTACACAACAACAATTGAATATGAGGGAGGAAATATTTTACTTGATGGTCTTGGTTCTTTATTTACATCATCTGCTGTTTACGAGTTGAATTCTGATAATAATGGTTTATATTATTTAGACCCTAATTCACCTTATGGTTTTAATTCTCAAACTAAACAAGCTCTTTCTCAAGCACAAGTAAGAGATAGTTTAACTCATCTTTTGAACTTGGAACGTTGTACTGTTTTACCACAACTTCAATATGATGGTGGCACAGGTCATATTGATTTATATGCAGATATGGTTGATGAATGTACTTTTGTTTCAACTAAACATCCAGATGCTATGGCAAGTCTTTCTGACCCAATGACGGTTGAAAGTAATATGGATTCAATAACAGGTATGACAACAAGTGTTCCAGATGGATTAAATTATTATAATACTCGTATTCCATTACCTGCAAAAGATAATGGTAATTGGTATACTTCTTTAGACCAATACACTTCTTATACAAGATCATTCTCTAATCATACTTTTGTAAATGATGCTATAATGCAACCTGTATTCTATTCAGGAACTTCAGGTGATGTTGCTGGAAATACAGCAGCAATAACAAGGATGCAAGAAGCTTATCCAGGATATGAATTTGTTCAAATAGATGTAAGAGATTTTGATGGTTATGGTGGAGCTATTCACTGTATTACTAAACAAGTACCTGCTGAAAATCCAGTTAGAATTTGTCATTATCCAGCAAGATGGTTAAATACAGCTGATACATTATTGAATAATGTAAAACTAACTGCTCTTGCTCAAAATAAAAGTGGTATAAGTAATACAAAGCTATACTATAGAACAAAGGGACAAACTTCTTGGAACGAATCAGATTTTACTTCCATGAGTGATAATATGTATCAAGTTAATTTGCCGATTAATTCTTCTTCTATTGCTGATACAATAGAATATTATATATCTGCTACATCAAATAATGGCAAAACAATTACAAAGCCATTCACTGCACCTCAAGGATTTTATACATTTGTTTATGGAACATCAGTTCATGGTTATTCTGATTTTTCTTCATTAGATAGAATAGAAGATATTAAATCTCTTAACTTAGGGGATTTTTATCCAAATCCTACTCAAAGTTCAACTAAGATTGAAATCCCACAAGGAGCAAAAACAGATATTCCTGTAAAAGTTATTAACTTAAAAGGACAAGTTTTAGTATCTTCAACAATAAAGAAAGGACAAACTTCATTTGAATTAAATACATCTTCAATGCGTTCAGGAAACTATTGGGCAATATTTGGAGATAATACAGAAATAACGACTAAGAAAATAGTTGTTGTAAAATAACTTCTATTACTAAATATCAAAACTTAAAGAATGAAAAAGAAGAAAATCTTATATAGGATATTAGAATTTGTTGCAATAGTGTTATTAACTTCCTCTATTATTACCTTAGGTTCAAAGAATGGAGATAGTGGAGATAATTATATTTTTATTTATATTACAAGTTCTATTTCTTTAGTATTCGCTTTTATTGTGTCAATAACTCAAGGATTACTCAATAAATATACAAAACACGTCTTTGGTTTTGCGTTTTTAATTATTTTAGTAACAGTTATAGAGCTCTATTTGAATGAACGGTCAATTACTCCTATACTTTTTAATATTGTAGCTTCTGCTTCAGCACTAACATTCTATGGGGTTGAAAAAGACAGAAAAGCACAAGAAGAAAAGTCTTTAAAAACAGAAGAAGATGATAGACCATTTATTATATCAAAACCTTCTGATTTCGAAATTAATGAAGAAGACTTCGACTTAGAAGAATCTGAAATAGAAAAATAGATTATAACTAATAAAAATGAAAGCTGACCCAAGTAATTGGGTCAGCTTTTTTTGTATTACTCTATGTAGAAGAAAATTTATTCTATATCTTTATCTATCCATGAAGCATACATAGGATAAGCATTTGAGATGCGTTTTACTGTACCTTCTAATTTTTCAGGGTCAATTTCCTTTACTTTTTTTGCAGGAATGCCAGCATAAATTGTTCCACTTTCAACATGTGTATTTTCTAATAGAACAGCACCTGCTGCAATAATTGAATTGCTTTCTACAATGCAACCATCCATTACAATTGCTCCCATGCCAATTAGTACATTGTCTTTAATTGTGCAACCGTGAACAATGGCATTATGAGCAATAGAAACATAGTTTCCAATAGTTGTTGGATGAGTTAGGTATGTACAATGAATGCAAGCTCCATCTTGAACATTTACATAGTTTCCCATTTTAATAAAATGTACATCTCCTCTTACAACGCTGTTAAACCAGAAAGAACAATTATCTCCAGTTTCAACATCTCCAATAATTGTTGCATTCTCTGCAAAAAAGCAGTCTTTCCCAAAAATTGGTTTCTTTCCTTTTACTGATTTTATCAATGCCATATTCTTAAGCAATAAATGTTTCTAATATTTTTATTAAGCCATTAGGTTCTATTATAGTATCTTCAGCTATTGCAGGAATTAGCATAGCTTCACCCGCTTTTAATGGAATTCTTTGTCCAAGGGAATGAATAAAGCCATGTCCTTCAATACATAAATATACAACAAAACTATCAAGTAAAGAATAATCCTTTTTAATTGATTCGCTTGTATGAAGAATATTTGTTGTGAAATAAGGACAAGAAACCAATTGAACAGTTTTGTTTAATTCATAATCATATCCAGACTTAGCACTAAAACCTACTTCTTTAAAATTTAATGCTTCAATTGCATCTGCAACATGAAGCTCTCTTGGCTTGCCATTGTCATCTGTTCTATCCCAATCATAAACTCTATATGTTGCATCAGAGCTTTGTTGAATTTCAGCCAATAACACTCCACTACCAATAGCGTGAATCTGTCCAGCAGGTATATAGAATAAATCGCCTTTTTCAGTCTTTTCAGTATTTAGTACTTCACTAAGATTTTTATTTCTTAAACGATTAATCAATTCCGCCTTGGTCATATTTTTATTGAAGCCGCTAATTATTTCAGCTCCTTGGTCAGCCTGCATAATATACCACATTTCAGTCTTTCCATTTTCCATTCCCTTTTGTCGAGCCAATTTATTATCAGGGTGAACTTGAACAGAAAGTTTCTCTTTTGCATCTATTATTTTAAAAAGCAAGGGAAAATCTTCACCAAACTCATTATAACATTTCTCTCCTAAGAGTTCATCCATATACATATCTATCACTTCACTTAAAGTGCATTCAGCCAAGAAACCATTTTCAACAATAGTTTCATCACCCTCAATACCAGAAAGAATCCATAATTCTCCACAACGTTCCAAAGGAGAATAATCAATACCTACAATATCTTTAATTTTACTTCCTCCCCAAATCTTATCCTTAAATAAAGGCATAAATTTAAGAGGATATAATGATTGTTCCATATTCAAATAAAAGTTTTTGCAAAAGTAAAGTATTTTTCTTTACCTTTGCTTCGTTAATAACAAAAACAATCATTATGAGCAGATTATTTAAAAAGTTATCATCATTAGCAATATTTTTGATGATATCAGTGTGTTCTCTAAATGTCAATGCCCAAGAAGAAAGAGAAACTAATTCCGAAGATGTTATTTTTACTGTTGTTGAAGATCAAGCCGAGTTTCCCGGAGGGCAGGACTCGCTAATGAAATTCTTGGCTGCAAATATTCATTATCCACAAGCCGCCAAAGAAAAAGGAATAAGAGGAAGAGTTATAATAACTTTTATTGTTGAAAAAGATGGCTCTTTATCAAATATTAAAGTATTGCGTGATATTGGAGATGGTTGTGGCGAAGAAGCAATAAGAGTTGTTAAGCTTATGCCAAAATGGAAACCTGCAAAGCAAAGAGGGGAAAATGTTAGACAACAATTTGTATTACCTATTACTTTCCGTTTGTCAGAAGAAAAAAATAATTAACTCTCTTTGTTTACTTTTTTCGCTCTTATGTTGTTATATAAGATATAAAACTTGTAAGAGTAAATATTTATTTATAAGTTTGCACTTTGAAAGTAATTTAAAACAATAAAAATAATAATAGTATGAAGATGAAATCATTTTTAAGCGTAATGTCATTATTTGTTGTGATGTTCTTTTCTGTAGGAGCTTTTGCACAACAAAAAGATACTTCAAATGAAGATAACAATATTTATAATGAAGTAACTTCTTATGCTTCCTTTGCTCAAGGTAAAGATGCATTAGTTAATGCAGTAATTAATGCAACACATTATCC
Organism: Bacteroidales bacterium; assembly: GCA_041662185.1. Taxonomy (GTDB): domain Bacteria; phylum Bacteroidota; class Bacteroidia; order Bacteroidales; family P3; genus UBA10566. The sequence goes on along the minus strand of JBAZSY010000033.1, from coordinate 13,516 downwards.
AGAATCTGAAAAAGTTTCTGGTGAAGGAAAACAGGTTGTGGTTATGACTCATTTTATTGTTGAAAAAGATGGAACAATATCTGATATTGGAGTTGAAACAGGAGTAAATGATGCATTTAATGCAGAAGCAATTAGAGTAGTAAGTTCTATTAAGGGAACATGGGTACCTGCTCAAAAGAATGGTGTTATTGTACGTTCAATGCAATATATTCCTGTAGGGTTTATTGCTCCTAAGAAATAGTTTATAATATTAACATAACTTATCTCCTCTCCTTTTAAATTGTTGATTTAAGTCGTCGTTTTTGTTTATTCAAATGCGGCGACTTTATTATTATGACATAATGTCATATTTCTTTATTTTTCTTCTTGTGGCATATTAATTGACTAAAGAAGGATGTTAGCTTATTAAAGAATAAGAGTAAGCAAAAGAAATTAATTAGAAAACAAATAAACAAATTAAAGATATGGGAAAAATAATCGGAATTGACTTAGGTACAACAAACAGTTGTGTCTCTGTTATGGAAGGAAATGAGCCTGTCGTTATTCCAAATAGCGAAGGCAGGAGAACAACTCCATCAATCGTAGGGTTTTTAGCTAATGGCGAAAGAAAAGTAGGTGATCCTGCAAAACGTCAAGCTATAACAAATCCTCATAATACAGTATCTTCAATAAAACGTTTTATGGGAGAAGAGTGGGATAAAGTACAAAATGAAATATCTCAAGTTCCTTATAAAGTAGTTAAAGGAGATAATAATACTCCAAGAGTAGATATTGACGGAAGACTTTATACTCCACAAGAAATATCAGCAATCATTCTTCAAAAAATGAAAAAAACAGCTGAAGATTATCTTGGACAAGAAGTTACAGAAGCTGTTATTACAGTTCCAGCATATTTCAGTGACTCACAACGTCAAGCTACAAAAGAAGCAGGAGAAATAGCAGGACTAAAAGTAAAACGTATTATTAACGAACCAACAGCTGCAGCTTTGGCTTACGGGTTGGATAAAAAATCACAAGATGTTCACGTAGCAGTATTTGACCTTGGTGGTGGTACATTTGATATTTCTATATTGGAATTAGGAGATGGCGTATTTGAAGTAAAATCAACTAATGGTAATACACATCTTGGAGGAGATGACTTTGACCAAAAAATAATAAATTGGTTAGCTGATGAATTCTTAGCAGATAAGAATATTGATTTAAGAAAAGACCCTATGGCTCTTCAACGTTTGAAAGAAGCAGCAGAAAAAGCAAAAATAGAACTTTCTTCTTCAACTCAATCAGAAATCAATCTTCCATATATTATGCCAATTGATGGCGTTCCTCAACATTTAGTGAAAACGCTAACACGTGCTAAATTTGAACAATTATGTGATAGTTTAATTCAAGCAACATTAGAACCTTGCCGCAAAGCATTATCAGATGCAGGATTAAACAAATCAGATATAAATGAAGTAATCTTAGTTGGAGGTTCAACACGTACTCCTGCAATTCAAAAGATAGTTGAAGACTTCTTTGGTAAAGTTCCTTCAAAAGGAGTTAACCCAGATGAAGTAGTTGCAATAGGTGCAGCAATTCAAGGAGGAGTATTAACAGGTGAAGTGAAAGATGTATTACTATTAGATGTAACACCACTTTCATTAGGAATTGAAACTTTAGGTGGAGTAACAACAAAACTTATTGAGTCAAATACAACAATACCAACAAAGAAATCACAAGTGTTCTCAACAGCAGCAGATAATCAACCATCAGTAGAAATTCATATTCTACAAGGAGAAAGAACAAGAGCTGTAGATAATAAAACAATTGGACGTTTCCATCTTGAAGGACTTCCACCAGCACCAAGAGGAGTTCCTCAAATTGAAGTAACATTTGATATTGATGCTAACGGTATTCTTAACGTAAGTGCAAAAGATAATGCAACAGGAAAGCAACAATCAATCCGTATTGAAGCTTCAAGTGGTTTGAGCGATGCAGAAATTAAGCAGATGAAAGCAGAAGCAGAAGCAAATGCAGAATCAGATAGAAAAATAAAGGAAGAAGCTGAAAAAATAAATGGAGCAGATGCAATGATTTTCCAAACAGAAAAGCAATTGAAAGACCTTGGAGATAAAATCCCAGCAGATAAAAAAGCCCCAATTGAATCAGCCCTTACAGAACTAAAAGCAGCTCATGCAAGCAAAAACATAGCTCAAATTGATGCAGCAATGGAAAAAATTAACGCAGCATGGAGCACAGTATCACAAGATATGTACAACCAACCAGGCGCTAATCCACAACAAGAACAACAAACAAACTCACAAGACCAATCAAGCAACTCATCAAACCAAGATGGCGAAGTAACAGATGCTGATTTCGAAGAAGTGAAATAACAAGACAAATAAATTTTATATTAAAAATCCGTGTAAAGAAATTTGCACGGATTTTTTTATTAAAAAGGGGAACAATAAATGAAGTGCACCCCAAAAGTTAGACAAAAAACTTTTGGGGTTTATTATTTATGTCCAAATACACAATTGAAGAGAAATTGAAAATAGTTTCTCTAGTACAAAATGGGAAATCAATCCATAGTTTATGGTGTGATACTCATATAAAAGAAAGAACAATATTAGAGTGGGTTCGCAAATATGATCTTTATGGAGAATGTGGTTTACACAAACAGCCTAATATACGTGCTACTCCTGAATTTAAGGAAGAAGTAGTAAGACTTATTATTGAAAAATCTGTACCTTTGCCTCAGGTTGTTTTGCAATATGGAGTAAGTCAATCTGCTTTAGAAAATTGGGTAAGATTAGTAAGAACCAATGATTATAATGCACTTTACCAACAGAAGAAACGCAGACGACCATCAACATCTATGGGACGACGAAAAAAACAAGAACCAGAAACGGAATTAGAAATACTTCAAATTGAGAATGCTAGATTGAGAGCAGAGAATGCATTATTAAAAAAAGTCAAAGCCTTAGTCGAAGAGCGAGAAACCCGCGAACGCCTGATTGGGCGCAAGCCATCGAAGAACTAAGGCTAGAACATGATGTTGCAACTCTATTGGATTGCAAACAGATGGCTCGCTCTGTGTTTTATTATCATCGTAAAAAGCTAAATGCCAACGATAAATATAGTAAAGAGAAAGAAGAAATCAAACGCATCTTCCACTCACATAAAGGTAGATATGGGTATCGACGGATAACGTCTGAAATGAAGAATCTTGGTTATACCATAAATCATAAGACAGTTCAGAAGCTTATGGGTGTATTGGATATAAAATGCAAGATAAGGAAAGTGCATTATCGTTCATACAAAGGCGATGTTGGCAAGATTGCACCAAACGTACTAGAAAGAAACTTTAAGGCAAACTATCCCAATCAGAAATGGACTACAGATGTTACCCAAATGAAGATTAAGGATGAAAAGATTTACTTCTCTCCAATATTGGATATGTTTAATGGTGAAATTATCTCTTACAGTATATCTAGAAGTCCAAATATGCAAATGATTAACAAGATGCTGAATAATGCTTTTTCAAAAGTAAAAGATGTAAAAGGTCTTATCTTTCACTCAGATCAAGGATGGCAATATCAGCATTATGGTTATAGAAAAATATTAGAAGAACAGGGGATCATCCAAAGTATGTCACGAAAAGGAAACTGTCTGGATAATGCCATGGTAGAGAGTTTCTTTGGTATTATGAAATCTGAACTATTATATGCTGAAAATTTTAATACAGCTGAAGAGTTTATAAAGTCATTGGAAGAATATATTGATTATTATAACAATAAAAGGATAAAAAACAAGTTAAATGGAAAGAGCCCGGTGCAATACCGAGCTCTTATAGAAGCAAATTATTATTAATCTGTCCAACTTTTGGGGTGCACTTCAAATATTCTGCCATATCTCTATTTTTAATTTCCAAAACAAGCTTAAAAATGACAGCCAAAAGAAAGTTTTTCTTGTTTTTGGCTGTTGTTTTTTACCAGAAATGTCAGTTTTTCTTTTATGATTTTTCTTTTATGACAATTCTAACAAATAAAAATGTTATTTTTGCAGGTTCAAATAAGTGGAATGGTTTTTGTTTGAGAAGAGACAAATAAATTATCATGCAATGACTTTATTCCTCGCTGATAAAAAGATAATAATAACTGATAAATAATTCAAATGGCAAATTTTCTTGCATCGTTATTCGGAAATAAGTCTCAAAGAGATTTTAAAGAATTAAAACCTATATTGGATAGGTGCTTAAAGGCTTACGAAACAATTGCTCCTCTTTCAAATGATGAGCTTCGTCAAAAGACACAAGAGTTTAAGGATAAAATAGCTTCTGAAATTGCGGAAGAAGAAAAGATTGTATTAGATATTCAACAAAGATTGGATACAGAACTTGATATGCCTGTTCCTGAAAAGCAACGTTTATATACTGAATTGGAAGAATTGGAAAAGAAAGTTTACGACAAGACTCAAAAGGTTTTGAATGATATTCTTCCAGAAGCTTTTTCGGTTGTTAAGGAAACTGCTAAACGGTTTAATGAAAATGAGAAAGTTGAGGTTACAGCAAGTCAATATGATAGAGATCTTGCAGCAAGAAAAGATAATGTAACTATTGTTGGTGATAAGGCATACTTTGATAATAGTTGGTTAGCAGGTGGAAATATGATTAAATGGGATATGGTTCACTATGACGTTCAGTTGATAGGTGGTACTGTATTACATGAAGGTAAAATTGCCGAAATGGCAACAGGGGAAGGAAAAACACTTGTTGCAACATTGCCTTTATATCTTAATGCACTTTCAGGAAAAGGAGTTCATGTTGTGACTGTTAATGATTATTTAGCAAAACGTGACTCTGAATGGATGGGAATGTTATTTGAATTCCATGGTTTAAGAGTAGATTGTATTGATAAGCATGAACCTAATTCAGAAGAAAGACGTCATGCTTATGAAGCAGATATTACTTATGGAACAAATAATGAGTTTGGTTTCGACTACTTGAGAGATAATATGTGTAATAATCCTAATGAGATTGTTCAACGTAAACACAACTATGCAATTGTCGATGAGGTCGATTCTGTTTTGATAGATGATGCTCGTACACCACTTATTATTTCAGGTCCAACACCAAAAGGTGATGATCAAGAGTTTGAAAGATTTAAACCAGTAATAGACAAGTTATACAATGTTCAACGTAGTTTGGTAACTCAGATTCTTGCAGAATCTAAAAAACTTCTTCATGAAGGAAGAACAACAGAAGAAGAACGTCAAGGAGGAATACTTCTTTTAAGAGCACATCATGGGCTACCTAAGAACAAAGCCTTAATTAAATTCTTGAGTGAACCAGGAATGAAATCTCTTTTATTGAAGACAGAGAATCAATTTATGCAAGACCAAAACAAGGAAATGTATAAGATTGATGACCCTTTGTACTTTATTATAGAAGAAAAACACAACTCAATAGAGCTAACAGATAAGGGAATGGATTATCTTTCTACTATAGGAGAAGACCCTAAAACGTATATGCTTACTGACGTTGGTTCTGAGATAGCTGACCTTGAAAAACAAAACATTACTCCAGCAGAAAAAGCTGAAAAGAAAGAAAATATACTTCAAAATTATGCAGTCCAATCAGACAGAGTTCATACAATCAATCAACTATTAAAGGCTTACACTTTATTTGAAAATGATGTTGAGTATGTTGTTGTTAATAATCAAGTAAAGATTGTTGATGAACAAACAGGACGTATAATGGAAGGAAGACGTTATTCTGATGGTCTTCACCAAGCAATTGAAGCAAAAGAAAATGTAAAAGTAGAAGCAGCAACACAAACCTATGCTACAATTACGCTTCAAAACTACTTCCGTATGTACAAGAAGCTTGCAGGTATGACAGGTACAGCGGAAACAGAAGCAGGTGAGTTGTGGAATATCTATAAATTAGATGTAGTTGTTATTCCAACAAATCGTCCAATAACAAGAGAAGATAATGAAGATTTAATTTATAAGACAACGAGAGAAAAGTTCAATGCTGTTATTAATGAAATTGAACGTTTGATTGGAGAAAATCGTCCAGTTCTTGTTGGTACAACATCGGTAGAAACATCTGAACTCTTAGGAAAGATGCTTACTATGCGAAAAATACCACATCAAGTATTGAATGCCAAGTTACATAAGAAAGAAGCAGATATAGTTGCAGAAGCAGGACGAGCAAGAACAGTTACAATTGCAACCAATATGGCAGGTCGTGGTACCGATATAAAGCTTGGAGAAGGAGTTAAGGATGCAGGCGGTTTGGCAATTATTGGTACAGAACGTCACGAATCACGAAGAGTTGACCGTCAATTAAGAGGTCGTGCAGGACGTCAAGGAGATCCAGGAAGTTCACAATTCTTTGTTTCTTTAGAAGATAACCTTATGCGTTTGTTTGGTTCTGATAGGATGTCAAAGATAATGGATAGGTTGGGATTGAAAGAAGGAGAAGTTATTCAGCACTCTATGATGACAAAGAGTATTGAAAGAGCTCAAAGAAAGGTGGAAGAGAACAACTTTGGAACAAGAAAGCGTTTATTGGAATATGATGATGTTATGAATAATCAACGTGAAGTTGTGTATTCTAAACGTAAAAATGCTTTATATGGAGATAAGCTTGCCATAGATATTTCTAATATGATTTATGATGCTTTAGAGTATATGATTAATGAATATCATAACGCAAATGATTTTGAAGGCTTCAAGTTAGAGTTTATGAAAGTAATGGGAATGGAGTGTGGAATAGAAGATGAAAAGACATTTTTAAACTCAAGGAAATCTCAAGTATGCGATATGTTATTTGAAGATGTCTATAATTCTTATAAATCAAGAATGGAAAAAATAGCTCAATTAGCATTTCCTTATGTTAAAAATATCTATGAATCTAAGAACTATCGTTACGAAAATATAGCGTTTCCAGTATCTGATGGAGTTAAAGTAATGAATGCTGTTGCTCCGATAGAGAAATCTTATACAACCCAAGGTAAAGAAATTGCACTTTCAATTGAAAAGAGTATCACTCTTCACATAATAGATAATGCATGGAAAGAACACCTTAGAGAACTTGATGATTTAAAACAATCAGTTCAAAATGCTTCCTATGAACAAAAAGATCCATTATTAATCTATAAGCTTGAATCTTTTGGTTTGTTTGAAAAGATGATTAATGAAATCAATAAAGATATTACTTCATTCCTTTGTCGTGCAATACTTCCAATTGAAGAAAATGATGTTAAAGAAACAGAATTGCCACAATCGGATAATAAAAAATTAAAGACAGGACGTCAAGAAGTAAGTACAGGAGGCGGACAAGAAGGAGAACCACAAAAGAATCATCAACCAGTTAAGGTAGAAAAGAAGATAGGAAGAAATGATCCTTGTCCTTGTGGAAGTGGGAAGAAATATAAAAATTGTCACGGAAAAGCAGAATAAAATACGTTTTTTACTCAGAAGGCTTGTAATATTAGAAAAATGTTGTACTTTTGCAAGCTCTTTTAATAGAGATTAAATCAATTTATTAACAAAAAACTACATACCAAATGGTAAGACAGTATGAAACCGTTTTCATTATGACTCCCGTTTTATCTGATGAACAGATAAAGGAAACGGTAAAAAAGTATCAGTCTTTATTGGCTGAAAGTGGAGCTGAAATTGTTTTTGAAAACAATTGGGGAATGCGTAAATTAGCATATCCTATCCAAAAGAAATCAACTGGATTTTATTACTTAATCGAGTTTAAAGCAGAAGGAGAACTTATTGCGAAGTTGGAAACACATTACAAACGTGATGAAAAACTTCTTCGTTTCTTAACAGTATCTTTAGACAAACATGCAATTGCTTACAACGAAAAGAAACGTTCTGGTGGCATGAGGAAACAACAAGAAGCTCTTCATCAAGCAGCAAAAGCAGAATAACCATTTAAAAATTAAGCAACAATGGCAAACGAAACAGAAATAAAATATTTGACCCCAATTACGGTTGAAACACAAAGAAAGAAATATTGCCGTTTCAAAAAGAGCGGTATTAAATACATCGATTATAAAGATGCAGATTTCCTTTTGAAGTTTGTTAATGAACAAGGTAAGATCCTTCCAAGAAGAATTACTGGAACATCAAACAAGTTTCAAAAGAAAGTATCACAAGCTGTTAAACGTGCTCGTCACTTAGCTTTGATGCCTTACGTAGCAGACTTATTAAAATAAAAGGAGGATCATCGATGGAAATTATATTAAAACAGGATGTAACTAACCTTGGTTACAAAGACGAAATAGTGAAGGTAAAAGATGGTTATGCAAATAACTTCCTAATACCACAAGGATATGCTATGGTTGCGACATCATCAAATAAAAAGATTATAGCAGAAAATCTAAAACAAAGAGCTTTTAAAGAAGACAAGATACTTAAAGATGCAGAAAGTTTAGTTGCTTCATATTCTAAAATAGAAGGATTGAAAATAGGCGCTAAAGCAGGAGAAAATGGAAAAATCTTTGGTTCTGTTAATGCTATTCAAATAGCAGATGCAATAAAAGAACAATTTGGATTAGATGTTGACAGAAAGAAAATTGACATAGTTGGTGAATCAATTAAATTAATTGGAACTCATAAAGCAACAATTTCAGTTTATAAAGGAATAAAAGCAGAAATCAACTTCGACGTTGTAGCAGAATAATTCTTATAAATTATCAATATAGAAAAGACCTTTGATGAAAATTCAAAGGTCTTTTTTTTATGTCTAAACTAAAAGCATTTAGATAAAAAGACTTATTTTTGCAAACAAAAAGAAAATGATATCAAAAGCACAAATCAAAACGATAGCATCATATAAATTAGCAAAACATAGGAACGAAGACAATATCTTTGTTGTGGAAGGGGTGAAGATAGTTGATGAATTGCTGAGGTCTACTTATGAAATAGAAGAAATTTGTGCAACAAATGATTGGCTAAAGATAAACGAGAAATTAGCATCACAAAGATGTAAAACCTTAGTTGAGGTAAAAGAACAAGACCTTGAGCGAATAAGCTCTCTTACAAGTCCCAATCAAGTCTTAGCCATAGTTAAAAGAAAAGAACCAAAGCCGATAGAAATAAGTTCTCAATTAATAATAGTTTTAGACGAGATAAAAGACCCTGGAAACTTAGGAACAATAATAAGGATAGCAGATTGGTATGGAATAGAAAACATTATATGTTCCGAGAATACTGTAGATATTTATAATCCAAAAACAATTCAATCCACAATGGGTTCTTTGTTTCGTGTAAATATAACCTACAAAAACCTTTCCAACTATATAACCACACTACCGTCAAACTATCCAATCTATGGAACGATAGTAGAAGGAGGGAAGAACATATATGAACAAACCCTAAGCAAAGAAGGTTTAATAATAATAGGAAGTGAATCACATGGCATAAGCAAAGAAATAATACCTCAAATCACACACCCAATAACAATACCCAACTTCTCCCTAAATAAAAAAACAGAATCCTTAAATGCAGGTATAGCAACAGCAATAATAGTATCAGAATTCAAACGAAAATAGGACTTCATATTACTTACTTTATCCAATAATAAATGAAGATAAATAGCTTATTAATCAAACAAGAAAATAAGATAGTGAATATTCTATTATTCATTATCTATATAATAGCACTTTATCCCTTAACAAAGATTGGTTTTACAGCAGGAGATAATATAGACTTATTTGTTCAATGCTGTCATAATCATTGGCAATATGTTGTTGGAGATTTGCCTTATAATAATGGGCGATTCTATTTAATTTTTACACATTGGGTTTCTGCTGTGCCTTATTTTGTTGATTCCCCTCTATATTTCTATCCATTATATATCATACCAATAGCCTTATGCTTTATTGCTTTTGTCCATTTAATACAAAAACTATTCAATAATAATACAATAACAATATTCTCTTCCTTATTCCTTATTGCAAGTTTCCAGATAGTAAGTTACTATTCCTTAACAACATCATACCCATTTAATTTCACTTTATCCTTTGCAACCATACTCTTTTCATTATCCTTAATGTTGTCATACTACGATACCAAGAAAAGACATAAAATAATTCTATCCTCATTATTAATGTTTCTCGCAACAATGTTCTATGAAACATATCTAATCTATTACTTACTGTTCTTTTTAATTGCAATATGGAAACGAAACCTATTCAATTCCTTTAAAAAAGAAAAAATAATACTCGTACTGAAAGACCTGTATCCATTTATTATTGGAGGCATAATTTACCTTACAGCATACTTTGTTTTCCAACATTTCTATCCACCAAAATACATAGGATTGCAGATTGTAGACCAGTTAACATTTTCTGGATTGATAGAAACCATGTACAAATTATGTATATATTCTTTCCCCTTACAAGTATATAATGACTCTAAATGGTTAATTTCAGGCACACCATTCGCAAGTCATAACATAATATACTTAATCAATAGCCTCCTAATAGCAATAATATCTTTTTATGTACTTATCAAATACAAGAAGATAAAATCAAAGAACCTCCTTATAACCTTGCTTATAGGAATTGTATTTATATTATTACCTCAATTATTTATATCCCTTACAAAGAAATATTATTTATTAGGATATAAGACCTATCTTCCAACCTTTTTTTCATTCTTTGGCACAACCATAAGTTTGGTTGTCTTAATATTCTTAATCTATAATCTTTTATACTGTAATAAAACAATAAAAATAATTTTCTGTCTACTGTTAAGTTTCTTAGTATTACATATCGCAATAAAGACACAAATAACAAATAATGCAATAGCAGATGACTTAAAACTCTCCTCCGAAAGATTTGAATTAGTAGAACAAACCATAGATCAGAATGCAATACCCGATATAGAAAATCAGGTAATATGTTTAGAACAACTCCATGGTACAAGTTCCAAAATGGCAACATGGGTAACATTTCAAGGCTTTACATGGAAGAATTATATCAATAGAGTAAGAGGAAAAGACTTAGATGTGTATGATAGATATAATGAATTATATCAGGATTATTACGATGAAGACAAGATAGTTTGGGTAGCTTTCTTCACACAACCCTATAAAGCCGACCAATCAATAATCTATTTTGCAAAAATAAAAGGCAAAGACTTACCTCAAAAAATAGAAGAAATAAACTGCGATACCCTTATTTCAATTTCAAAAGATAAGCTCCCTCAAATAATAATAGCCAAAGAACTCACAAAGAAAATACCAAAGTGGAATATACCTCAAAACATAAACTCCCCAGAAAAAGAAAAAAGAATACACCAGCAAATGGAAGGAATAAAAACAATTCCCGACTGGTATAATCAAATAAAGAAAAAAGCTAAAGAACATAATGTAAGTACAAAAAGACAATTACGCTCCGATGCACAATGGATTGTAGAACAATAATAATTATATTTTTATGAAGAATAACCCAATAACACAAACGCAAGAGAATAGAATAGTAAATTTACTCCTAATCATTATCTATATTATTGCACTTTATCCCTTAACAAAAATTGGTATAACAATAGGAGATGATATGGATTTATTTCTTAATTGTTGTCCTTCACATTGGCAAGATGTAGTTGGCGATTTGCCAACATCTCAAGGACGATTCTATTTATTGTTTATGCGTTGGGTTTATGCCTTACCTTTTTTGGTTGATTCCCCTCTCTACTTCTATCCTGTATATATCCTTCCAATAGTCTTATGCTTTGTTTCTTTTACTCATTTTGTAAGAAAACTTTTTAATAATAACGGCATAACATTATTTTCTTCTTTGCTTGTTATTTCCATTTTTCAATTATGTTTTCATTCAGCAGCAACATCATATCCTTTCTATTTTACATTCTCTTTCTCTCTTATCCTGATTTCTCTCTCCCTTCTCCTGTCATATTATGAGAAAGAAAAGAAATATCTAATGGTATTATCTTTCCTTATAATGTTTCTTGCAACAATATTCTATGAAGCATATATTATATACTATATCTTATTCTTTATCATTTTTATTTGGAAAAGAAGACTTTTTAATGGCTTCACTAAGGCAAAACTAATACTTGTAATTAAAGATATAATCCCTTTCTTTATTTGTGGATCAATATATCTAATAGTATATTTTTCATATAGATATTTCTATCCTTCTACTTATCATGGCTTGCATCCAGTAGATTGGTGGTCAATATCTGGACTAATGATAACAATGTTTCGACTCTCATCTTATGCTTTCCCTTTGCAAGTCTATAATGATTATAAGTTTATCATACATCCTCCATATCTTTCATCAATAAATATTCTCTTTGCAGTAAATGGATTATTGATAGCTTCTCTTTCATATTATGCTCTAAGTAAATACAAGAAGATAAAATCCAGCTACTTTATATCAGCAATCTTTATAGGAGCATTATTTGTATTCTTGCCACAAGTATTTGTGTCTATATCACAAAAATATTACCTCGCTGAATATAAAAATTATGTTACAAGCTTTTTTACCTTCTTTAGTTTTACCATATTTTTGCTTTCAATCATATTCCTTTTATATAATCTATTGATAAAAAATAAAGCCCTAAGAACAACATTTAAGATAATTATATCTCTTCTTATCCTTTATACTTCCATCCTAACACAGATAGCAAACAACACCATTGCAAACGATTTTCACCTTTCAAAAGACCGATTTGAATTAATAGATAAAGCAATATCAGAAAACGCAATTCCCAATATAGAAGATCAGGCAATTTGTTTTGAAAATGCACATAACACAAGTTCCATGATAGTAAAAATGGTAACACATCAAAGTTTTACCTGGAATAAGTATATATATAGAATAAGTGGAAAGAAAGTAAAGGCGTATGAAAAGTATAATGATTTATATAATGAATATTCCAATACCGATAAATTAGTATGGGTAACGTGCTTAAATCAAACAAAAAAAGCAGATGAAGCGGTTCTATACTTTGCCCAAGTGAGAGGGAAAGACTTACCAAAGAACAAAATAGATATTGATTGCAATAAACTTATTAAAGTAACGCAAAAAGACAACCCAAGACTAATAGAATCAAAAGCCGAAATAAATTCTATCAACCTAAGGCAAATCTACATAAAGCAAAGACAAATAAGAGTAAAAGATTTGTTAGAACAAATGAGGCACACTCCCCGTTGGTATAAACAAATAAAACAGAAAGCAAAAGACAATAAAATAAGTGTAGAACAACAACTACTAGGAGATGCAAATTGGATGTTGGATCAAGAAAACTAACATTTCCCTAAAACCCAACCCCTTTTCCAACCAATTCATTATCTATAAACCCCATTAAAAATAAGATTCCCATAATCTAATATATCCCAAACAACCTAATTTAAAGGGGGAGTATCAATATGAAGTGCACCCCAAAAGTTGGACAGATTAATAATAATTTGCTTCTATAAGAGCTCGGTATTGCACCGGGCTCTTTCCATTTAACTTGTTTTTTATCCTTTTATTGTTATAAT
>JBAZSY010000032.1:0-19355 GCA_041662185.1 Bacteroidales bacterium | reverse complement strand
AAAGGATAAAAAACAAGTTAAATGGAAAGAGCCCGGTGCAATACCGAGCTCTTATAGAAGCAAATTATTATTAATCTGTCCAACTTTTGGGGTGCACTTCAAAAAAGTGACCTTTACTGAAATAGACTTACCTTTTTGTATTATTATTGAATAGTGTTTGCGTTTAATTTTTTATTGTTGCCTTAAAGTCTAACTATAATTGCCATAAAAATCATATATAAATATTGTATTCTCGCAAAATGTTTATATTTTTGCACCAAATGCAAATTAATATGAGTAATAAAGCAATAAATAGACTCAAGGCAGTGTTGGCTGAAAAGAGCAAGACTAATAAATGGCTTGCTGAAAAGTTGAATAAAAATGAGACAACTATTTCAAGATGGTGTACTAATGAAGTCCAACCATCTATTGAAAGCCTTGTGAAAATTGCTAAACTCTTAGAAGTTGATGTAAGAGAATTGATAAACCCAACTAGAAGCATCACGTAAATATGAAAGTCGAAATAAAAAGTAATAAAATAAAAGCACCATTAAAAGGAAATGATGTTTGGCTACCTTTAGTTCCAGAGGAAGAAATTAGACAAAAGTACATTTGCCGATTAGTGAATATCTATGGTTTTTCAATAAAACAGATTGCTCAAGACTATGACTATTCCAAATTCTCAAGTGAAAAAATAAAGTCAGATATAGTGGTATGGAAAAGCGAAAAAGATCTAAAAAGCAAAGCCAAACCATTGATCTTTATTGAATGTAAAGCTGATAGTATTATTATTAGACCTGAAGACTATTTTAAAGGCATTGAAATTTCAAAGCATATTGGTGCAGATTTTTTTGTTGCAACAAATTCAAAACAAACTAAAATATATTCAAAGGTTTTTAAAATAACAGAAAAAGGGAACCCCAATGAATTAATAAATATCCCATCTAATGAACAGGCTCAAAATGAGAAACTTCTCAAACATTTATTAGGGCAAACAAATGAATTTGCTAGAGAAGAGTTCAGTAAAACACTAACGAGATGCCATAATATAATAAGAAACAATGACAAACTATCTCCTGAAGCAGCATTTGATGAAATAAGTAAGGTTTTATTTATTAAAACGCTTTATGAAAGATCAAATAATGATGGCAATATTTTTAGTAAAAAGATTTACACAGATATTAAGACAAACTTTGCTGATTTACCTGTAAATAAAACTTTGCCGTTTTATCAAGAGCTTTTTGAAAATGTAAAAAAAGAATTAACAGACGATAAACTTTTTGAACCAAACGAAATAATAAGAATTAGAGAAAATAGTTTTGAGGCAATAGTTGAAGAATTGCAGATTTATAACCTTTCAACGACTTCTGATGATGTTAAAGGTATTGCATTTGAACAATTCCTTGGTAAAACATTTAGAGGTGAATTAGGTCAATTCTTTACTCCACGAACAATTGTTGATTTTATGGTTGATGTGTTAGATCCTCAAGAAAGCGAAATTATTTGTGACCCTTGTTGTGGTTCAGGTGGTTTCTTAATTCAGGTGTTTGAGTATGTAAGAGCTAAAATTGAAAATGAAATCCATTCAGCTAAAGAAAAAATCAAGGCAGAATATTACAACGATGCTTACAAAAAACTAACTGATAAAAAGAAAGAAGATATTGATGAAAAAGTAACTAAACTTTTTGCTAAACTAAATGCAGAATTAGATATTGATAACTCTCTAAGTAGAATCAGAGAATTGAGTTATGATTGCATTTTTGGAACAGATGCAAACTCCCGAATGAGCCGAACTGCAAAAATGAATATGATTATGCACGGTGATGGACATGGTGGCGTGCATCATAATGATGGACTTCTGAATGTAAACGGAATATTTGAAAACCGTTTTGATATTATCCTTACCAATCCACCATTTGGAAGTAGGGTTGAAAAATCATTGAAAATTACAGAAACAGATAAATATACTGATGAAGAAGGTATTAAGAATTACAGAAAAAAATATGGACCTGCTTATGATGAAGCTTTAAAGCAAGTTAATGACAATATAGGTAAATCACTTTTGAGTTTGTACCATACGGGAACAATGAGTACACTTACAGAAGTGTTATTTATAGAACGTTGCTTGAATTTATTAAAGCCAGGTGGCAGAATGGGTATTGTTTTACCTGAAGGTGTTTTAAATAATACTAACCTGCAAAAGATTAGGGAATTTGTGGAAAGCAAAGCGAAAATAATTCTTATTACTTCTATTCCACAAGATGTGTTTATTGCTAGTGGGGCAATGGTAAAACCAAGTTTGTTATTCTTTAAAAAGTTTACTAAAGAAGAAGCAATGCAATGGAAAACCATTGCAACAAAAGCCGAAAAAGAAACCGCAAAAAAATATGAAACTCAAACTAAGGCTATTACTGCAAAACTTGAACTAAAGGGCAAATATGCACTAAGTACGGAAGATAAAAAGAAATTAAGAGCTGAATTAAAGCAAATTGAAGATAATATTCTAAGTGAAATAAGAAAGCAATTAAAAAAGGAATTTAATTACCAAATACCAATTGCAGAAGTAGATAAAGCGGGAATTAGCAGTACTGGTGCAGAAATAGAAAACAAACTTAAACCTTTAGCGCAAGAGTTTAAAGAATATAGAGAAGAAAATAAACTTTGGACTACTCATGTAAAGGAAATTAGCTATCAAATAGTAGATGAAGAAATTGTCAGAATAAGAATTGTAGATGGTATTGTTTCTGAACCTGAAGTTTTTTACGCAAAATCAGAAAGATAATGCAAGTAGCAACGACAACATACTTAAAATTTATACCCTTTGAAAAATTAAATCTTTGGGATGTAAAACGTTATTATACTAAAAGGAGTCTGCAATTTGAGAATGCATTTACTTTAAGAGATATTTTAATCCCATATAAAAAGGCTGTTAGTAAAGAAGAAATGATTAAGAACAAATGGCAAATCATTTATAAAATTAATTTTGGTGGTGAACTTTTCTTAAGAGATTTTGAAAAGATAAATACTTACAAAGGAAACGTAAATCTTGTTCCTGGAAATGCAATAATCTATTCTAAAATTAATGTAAGACACGGTTGTACATACTTTCATGAAGAAGGACAAATCCCTTTCGGAGTTAGTTCAGAATATCCAACATTCAAATTTGACGATGCTAAGGT
This sequence comes from Bacteroidales bacterium, assembly GCA_041662185.1. Classification (GTDB taxonomy): domain Bacteria; phylum Bacteroidota; class Bacteroidia; order Bacteroidales; family P3; genus UBA10566. Next base: position 16,197 of record JBAZSY010000032.1, on the reverse strand, counting down.
TAGTGGAAAGTTTTTACACAAGGTATTGAGAAGTAGTGCATTTAAAACACTTTTAAACAGCAAAACAACGGGTATATCAAAAGCAAGAGTTAAACAAAACGAGTTTTTAGATATTCAAATTCCTTTACCTTCGATTAGTAAACAAAATAAACTAATAGCAAATTATTACAATAAAATAGCTCAAATAGAGATACTTAATAAACAAATACAAGATTTAGAAGTAGAAATTGACAACTATTTTACAAAACAACTTGGTATAGAGAAAAAAGAACAAATAGTCACACTAAAGGGATTACATTTTTTTGAATTTAAAGACTTTGAAAGGTGGGATATTTGGAGCTCCAAGGAAAATTCATTTACTAATAAATATAAGATTATAAAGTTTGGTGACATAGTATTAGGAAAACCCATATATGGTGCGAATGTTAAAGGCGTGAAACGTAAGTCGGAAACTAGATATATAAGAATTACTGATATTAATGAAAATGGGACTTTAAATGAAGAATTTGTTTCGCCAGAATTTGTTGAAGAAAAATACCTTTTAAAAGAAAATGACTTTCTTATTGCAAGGTCAGGCAATACTGTTGGTAAGACTTTCTTATACAAAGAAAAATATGGTAGAGCAATTTATGCAGGCTACCTCGTTAATTACCATTTAGATTTTAAAAAAGTAATTCCTGAATATGTGTTAGAATACACAAAATCTTATACATTCAAACGATGGATATTGTCTAATCAAAGAATTGCAGGACAGCCAAATATAAATGGTCAAGAATATTTGCAAGCTCCAATTATTGTTCCTCCAATAAAAGAACAGAAAAAAATAATTGAAATGGTTTTGACCTTAAAGGACAAAATATTTTCCATTAGTTCAACCATTGACAGCATTGAAAGTAAAGCACAACAAGAATTTGAAAACGCAATATTTAATTAAGCTATGAAGATTAAAAAACTACAAATACAGAATTATAAAAATTTAGATGCAGACTTAGTTCATAAGTCTGATTTAATTGCGTTTATTGGAAATAACGGTAGTGGTAAAAGTAATTTATTGGAAGCTATTAGTCATATTTTCAGAAGTCTTTATGTGCCTAAATATAAAGTAAATTTCAATTACTTAATTGAATATGTGACTTCTAAAAATAACGCAGTTAGAATAGAAAAAACGGGAAAGGATTTGAAATATGTTTTAGATGGTAAGGATAAAACCGCCGCTGAAATTTCCAATTACTTACCTCAAAAGGTTGTAGCTATATATAGTGGAGAAGAAACAAGATTATATGATGATTGTTTTGGTCCATTTTATTTTGAGTTTGTGAATAATATAAATAAAGCCCAACTACAAGGTACTGAATATTCTGAATTACCGAAGATGCTCTTTCTTAATAAATTTTATTGGAATATTGCTTTATTAAGTCTGTTGGTTTCTGATTCGCTTGATAATAAGAAATTCATAGAAACCGTTTTAAGAATAAAGGATTTGAGCAGTATAAAAATAAAAATAGATTTTATTAAACGTAACTATGAAAAATACAATGATAATAAAGCGTTAAGGCTAGTAAGAGATATTGATGAGAAGCCAGAGTACACTTTAGAGCAATTCAAAAAACTTTTGTTAGATAAAGAATATACTCCTGATAATGTTTTTAAATATTTGTATTTGGCATACACTCCAAAAGATGCAAAAATCATTAACGATATTATTATTGAATTTACGGACGGATTAACTGTTTCAGATTTAAGTGAGGGCGAAAAGAAATTATTACTTATAAAGGGGGCATTAGAATTTGCTGGGCAAGAAGATAGTGTTTTTGTTTTAGATGAACCCGATTCACACATTCACATAAATAACAAAGAGCAAATTATAAAAAGTTTTGCTGATTACTTAGATTACCGTCAAATAATCATTACTACTCATTCCCCTACATTAACTCAATGTGTAAAAGACGAGAATGTGTATATGTTGAATAATGGTAAAATAGAGGATAGAAACAGACAAGAAATCATAGAGGAGGTAACAGGTGAATTTTGGAATAAACACCAACAAAATAGTTTCTTATCATCAAAAAAACCAATTATTCTTTTAGTTGAAGGTAAACACGATAAAGAACATATTTTAAATGCATATGAAAAATTAAAAGATGATTATTCAGATTTAGTTTTTGATGTATATAACATGACAGGAGCAAGTAATATTCCACAATTAATCACAGGCTTGAGAACTTCTGATATTGATTTAGGAAAGCTTATAATTGGTATATTTGATAATGATGATGAAGGTAAGGATAATTGTAATAAAACTCAAGTCAAATATGACTCAAATTCTAAGTCAAAATCAAATAGTTTTTATGCAATTAAATATGAACATAATTTACAAATAAATAAAGGGGATGGGTTTACTGTAGAAAATATGTTTGAATCTAAACACTTTGAAACTGCTTATGTTCGTGCTTTAGATGATTTTAAGGGTAAGTTCGATAATAAGTATATTGATAAAATATCTAAGGAAATAAAAACAAGAGCAAAAACAATATTAGCAGAGTCTTCAAAAACTTTCGAAAAAGAAGATTTTAACAAATTTAGGACCCTATTTGATTTAATTAGAGAAATTAAAAATCACAATGAACATAGCAAGACACCAATATCTAATTTACACCATCAAACAAATAATGAGTTTTTAACTACATCGGTTGTTGTTCCAAAACCAAAAGTAAGTGTAAAAGATCATCATTTAGCATATTGGACAGCATTTAAAGCATTTGTTTTAAAACAACAAGTCTCATATAAATTGCAAAGTCCGGCGCCACAACATTGGATTTATATATCAGTCGGTTCAAGTGATTTTAAAATAAACATTACAGCAAATACTAAGGAAAAAAGGCTTTGTGTTCAACTAATTTGCAGGGGCAGTGATGCTTTAACAAACTTCAGAAAACTTAAAGAACTATACGAAACAGATGCTAATAAAAATTTAAGTACTGATATAGAATGGGAAGAAAACGAAGGGAAGAAAGAACATCATATAAATTTGGTGTTTTATGACAAAAATCCATTAGACAAAAAAGATTGGAATAATCAATATAAGCTTTTATCAGATTGGACTGAAAGATTCTATAATTATTTCAAAGACAAAATAAAAACTATATAAATTAAGGCTAAGGAGTATGGTTGCGAAGAATTCATTCAAATATACTCTCACATTCACAGAAATTGTTCATATTAATCTTAGAAACAATTATTGATAAAAATTTCAGGCAGACTTTGCAAAACACAAAATAGCTACTTCAGATAATAAACATAGAATAGTCCTTCTGAAATGATTATTTGCTAGTTTGCTGATACGTAATAAGTATAATTTCAGTGGTTGGAATCAAATTAATAAACGTCTTGATATTATGCACAATATAACTACAATATTAGACAATTTTCTTGGCATCTGCTATACCTTCTTGAAATAGCTAATATAAACGTTGAAGTTTCATGTAGATTAAACCAAAAAGATTGTAAGCCTTATTTCAAACCTTTTGCAGATGTAATAATTCCTACACTTGGGGAATAAATACGGGTCAATGTAAAATTCCAGTGGGATAAAAAAAGTTAGAATCTTCATACACACGTTTTAGGATACTAACATAATCAATTTTGATGACAAAAATATTAGTATTGATATCAATTTTAATGTGTTATTAATCAACCACTTTATAATTGTATAAAAAAGATGCGATGTTTATACCCTGAAGACGCCGTCTCCAGACCTTGCAGACGCCGTCTCCAGACCTTGCAGACGCCGTCTCCACACCCTACAGACGCCGTCTCCAGACCCTGCAGACGCCGTCTTCACACCCTAAAGATCCGATCTTCATACCCTGAAGACGCTATCTTTACCCTCTAAAGATTTGATCTCCACGCCTAAAGATTTGATCTTTATACCCTAAAGATGCGATCTTCACATCCTAAAGATGAAGTAATCAGACGTGGAGATCAAGTAAATATGCTTGAAGATGCAGTAAGCAGATATTGAGATAAATTAAAAAGGCGTGAAAGTATAAGGTTATCTAAATTGTTCACTTAATTTTTTTATCCCACTGGAATTTTACATTGAGCCCTAAAATTACTGCTTTTACTTGTTTGCAATATATCAATTTTAGAAAGAATAAAGTCAAAGGATAAATGGGAATTGATAAGGCTTATGCAAAATTCAGGAAAATTGAAATAGAAGTTTAATTTTAGTATGCCTATTAGCAGAAGCAGTAAAAGAACTTGGATAAAATATATTTGTTTGGTGGTGATGTGTTTTGATTAATAATATTATTTATCTTTGCAGTTGATTGATAATTAAGTTCAAATTGGAAACTGCAAAATAAGAAAGACTTAAACGAATAATTAAATAGTAATATATCTGTAATGAGCAAGTAATGAAAGATAATACAAAAATATCTATTCGTTTTTTTGATGACCGTGAGGTTCGTGCTATTTGGGATGAAGAAAATAGTAAATGGAGGTTTTCTGTAGTTGATGTAGTCGGTATTTTAAACGAAGAAACTGATTATATCAAAGCAGGTAATTATTGGCGTTGGTTAAAACGTAAACTAATAAAAGAGAATGTTCAGTTCGTGAGTGGGACTCACAGACTGAAATTGATAGCAGCTGATGGTAAAAAATATCTAACTGACACCCTAGATAGTCAAGGTGTTATTGAATTAGCTAAGCATTTCCCCAATAATAGGGCAATGAAGTTCTTGGATTGGTTTCTTTATAGTGATAATAGTATTGACGGACAAAGCAAGAAAAAAGCTTATGCTCTGTTTGAAAGTTCTTTTATTGAGAATATTGAAGTAGGAACGACGAAAGGGTTACAGCAAATTCATGCTTATCTTTTTGGAGGACTTTATGATTTTGCAGGACAGATTCGTCAGAAAAACATCTCAAAGGGTGGCTTCAAGTTTGCAATGGCTCAATATTTAGACAATACCTTAAAGCAAATTGAGCAAATGCCAGAAAACACATTTGAAGAGATTGTGGATAAATACGTAGAAATGAATATTGCTCACCCATTTATGGAGGGTAATGGTCGCAGTACTCGAATATGGTTGGATTTAATTTTTAAGAAAAGGCTTCAACGATGTGTTGATTGGAGCAGGATTAATAAAAATGATTATATGAATGCAATGATTAAAAGTTCAACTGACAGTACTATCCTTAAGGATTTGTTGAGAAATGCATTAACGGATGATATTAATAGTCGCGAAATGTTTATGAAGGGTATTGATTATTCATATTATTATGAAGAAAATGAGTAAAAATATCACTTTCATTCTTACTTGACTTTTTCTTTATCCTTGACTTAATTTCTTTATAGAGAAATTGTATTTCGGTCATCAATAATGATTTAAATTTGAAAAGCGAATTCGTTAATTGGGCTGTTGATTGTTTATGATAAATATAGTTTTCATTATGAGTGAGTGATAGCTTTTTTTAGTACCTTTGCACGCTGAAAAAAACATAAAAAAATAATGAAAAGGCTTAATATCAATTTCAAAGATAAAAAATCTGTGTTAAAATTACTCTATAACGTAACTCTTTATGGTTTTGCTTTATGTGGAGTCGCTATTATTGGAGCTTGGGGTGTTTATCAATTGGGTTTGACAAAGAATGGTGGTGCGGTTGATCAAAACAATCGTTATCTTGCTGATGTTGCTCAAATGGGAAAAGAAGTTACTAAATCACAAGAAACTTTAGATAAGGAAATGGCTGAAAACTGTTTAAAGATGGCAGCTATCAGTAAGTTCTATCCTAAGAATGCTCAATTAATAATAGAAGGTTTAAGTAACTCAAACGGAAATGTAAGTCTTAGCCAAATGGTTGCTACTTGTGAATTGGCATTAAAAGATAATGAAGAATACCAAGCTTTTGTATCAAAAGAAAAGCAATTGATAAATAGCGTTAAGGGAGAGAAGAAAGATGAAAATGCTATAGTATGGATGAACACTCCTGAATGGGAAGCGTTGAAGGTTGCAATCAAGAAAGACAAACGCCTTATTGACAGTGCTGCTTATGTAACTGGAGTTGAACCTCGATTGATTGTAAGTTGCTTGATTGGAGAACAAATTAGATTATTTAATTCTAAAAGAGAAATGTATAAGAAATATTTAGGACCAGTAAAGGTGTTAAGCGTTCAATCTCAATTCTCATTTGGAGTAAATGGTATTAAGGACTTCACCGCAGAATGGGTTGAAAGAAATTTAAAGAACGACACTTCTGCATTTTATATGGGAAAACAATATGAACATATATTAGATTTTAGAACTACTGACCACGAAACTGAAAGAATAAACCGTTTGGTTGATTATCATAATCATTATTATTCTTATGTTTACACAGGTTGTATACTTCATCAAACAAAGAAACAATGGGAAAGAGCTAAGTATGATTTAAGCAAAAGACCAGAAATTCTATTTACATTATTCAATGTAGGTTTTCCTCAATCTAATCCAGGACCAAACCCTCAATGCGGAGGTTCTCATATAACTGTGGCAGATAAAGTATATACTTTTGGTGCAATAGGATTTGACTTCTATTATTCTGGAGAACTTGCAAAGGAATTCCCTTATTGGGATAAACGTTTTAGAGCATAATAGAAATAATAATTATAACGAAAGGATATATTTTCTAACTCAGAGAATATATCCTTTTTTGTTATAGGGAAGTTTTTTCTGAAATTAAACTTAATATAAATCCAAAAAGAGTTAGTATAAATTGGAAAAGAGTTAATATAAATTGAAAAAGAGTTAATATAAATCCAAAAAGATTTAGTTTATTTGTGGATAAACTAAATCAAAACAGTATTTTGTCTTTCTTTTTTTGTTGGTAGTTTATTTTGTAGTATTTTTGTCTTCAATTTTTCCTTTAACTAAAAAACTAATTATAGGTGGCTAAAAATAATAATGAGGAAACTCCTTTAATGAAGCAGTACAATCCGATAAAAGCTAAGTATCCTGATGCTATTTTACTTTTTCGTGTTGGGGATTTTTATGAAACTTTTGGTCAAGATGCAATAGAGGCTTCTAAGATTTTAGGTATAACTCTAACAAGTAGAGCTGGTGTTGAGTTGGCTGGTTTTCCTTATCATGCTGTTGATACTTATTTGCCTAAACTGATTCGTGCAGGTAAACGTTGTGCTATTTGTGAACAGTTGGAAGATCCTAAGATGGTTAAGGGTATAGTTAAAAGAGGAATAACAGAAGTTGTTACTCCTTCTCTTTCTTATAATGATAAGACTTCAGACCATACACAAAATAATTTTCTTGCTGCTGTTCATACTCAAAAGGATATGATGGGTGTTGCCTTTATTGATATAGGAACGGGTGAGTTTTATGTTTCTCAAGGAGACAAACAGGAAATTGAAAAACTAATTCAATCACTTTCTCCAAAAGAAGTAATAGTTCAAAAACAAAAGCTAAGAGAATTTCAAGAAAGTTTTAAAACAGATTTTTATACTAATACATTTGAGGATTGGGTTTTCACTGAAGATTTTGCTAATGATATTTTATTAAAACATTTTGATGTTAATTCCCTAAGAGGTTTTGGTATTGATGAATGCCAACTTGGTGTTATTGCAGCAGGTGCTTGCCTTCATTATTTAAATGAAACTCAACATACAGAGCTTTCTCATATTCAGAAGATTTCAAGGCTTAATAATAATAACTATGTTTGGCTTGATAAATTCACCATTGCTAATTTGGAATTAGTCTATTCTCCTCATCCTAATGGTGCAACTTTGCTTTCTATCATTAATCATACCAAGTCTAATATGGGAGCAAGACGTTTGCAGCGTTGGATTGTTTTGCCTTTGGTTGATAGAAAAGAGATAGAAAAGCGTCAGGATATTGTGAGTTATTTTGTCAAAGAAGATATTACGGCAGAAAATATTCGCAATAGTGTAAAAAGGATTGGGGACTTGGAACGCATGGTTGCAAAGGCTGCTTATGGACGTATTATGCCTAATGAGCTTGTGCAGTTGAGGAATGTTTTACAAGAAATAGATAAGATAAAATCTCTCTGCAATGGTATTGATGCTTTACGTATGCAAGAAAGATTGGATATTTGTCAGGATTTAATTGATAATATTTCAAAAACACTTAATCAAGATGCTCCTAATGCTGTTTCAAAAGGAAATGTTATTGCAGTTGGTGTAGACAGAGACCTTGATGAATTAAGAGAATTATCATATAATGGGAAGGATTATCTTTCAAAATTACAACAAAGAGAATCTGAGAATACTGGTATTTCTTCTTTGAAGATTGGATTTAATAATGTTTTTGGATACTATCTTGAGGTTACTAATGCTCACAAGGAAAAGGTGCCAGAACAGTGGATACGCAAACAAACACTTACTAATGCTGAAAGATATATTACAGAGGAGTTAAAGGAATACGAGACAAAGATACTTGGCGCAGAAACTAAGATATTAGAAATAGAAACAAAGTTATATGCAAAATTACTTTCTGAGGTTTTGCCTTATGTTAGACCATTGCAAATAAATGCTGAAATAATTTCTGAGTTAGATTGTTTATTGTCGTTTGCAGAAATTGCAATTGAGAATAACTATGTTCGCCCTACAATTAATGACGATTATTCTTTAAAGATTGTTGAAGGAAGGCATCCTGTTATAGAAAAGATGTTACCTCCTGGCGAATCTTACGTGGCTAATGATGTTTATTTGGATAAGGAAACTCAACAAATAGGAATTATTACAGGACCTAATATGTCTGGTAAGAGTGCTTATTTACGTCAAAACGCTTTAATTGTTCTGATGGCTCAGATAGGTTCTTTTGTCCCTGCAAAGAGTGCAGATATAGGAATTGTGGATAAGATTTTTACAAGAGTAGGTGCATCTGATAATATTTCTTCTGGACAGAGTACTTTTATGGTTGAAATGAATGAAACGGCAAGTATATTAAATAATCTTTCAGATAGATCACTTGTTTTGTTAGATGAGATAGGACGAGGAACAAGTACTTATGATGGCGTTTCTATCGCATGGGCTATTGCTTCTTATATTCACGACAATCCTCATTATAGGGCAAAGGTACTTTTTGCTACACATTATCATGAATTAATAGATATGGAAGGAATTTATCCTCGAATAAAAAATCTTCATGTAACGGTTAAGGAAATAGGTAAAAAGATTATTTTTCTAAGGAAAATAGCAAGAGGAGGAAGCTCTCAGAGTTTTGGTATTCATGTTGCGAGATTAGCAGGTATGCCTAAGGAAGTTCTTGATGAAGCGGAAGAAATTCTTGAAAATTTGGAAAAGAAACAAAAATCAAATAAGCAAAAAACAGAGTTAAAACCTAAAAAGAAGCATGAAGATCCATATCAATTAAGTTTTATTCAGCTTGATGACCCTTTGCTTTTGGAGATAAAGGAAGATATACTATCCACAGATATTGATAACCTTACGCCTATGGAAGCTCTTATGAAACTAAATAGTATAAAGAAATTGATAGAAAAAGTTTAGGAAAAATTTGGTGGTAAGGAAAAAGTTAGTATTTTTGCAACCTCAAATCAAGCGAAAGTAGCTCAGTTGGTAGAGCACAACCTTGCCAAGGTTGGGGTCGCGAGTTCGAGTCTCGTCTTTCGCTCGAAAGAAAAGGTCGATAAACCGAACTTTTTAATCAACAACAAAAGAGTTGCTCTGGTGGTGGAATTGGTAGACACGCAGGACTTAAAATCCTGTGAGCATTGCGCTCGTGCGGGTTCAAGTCCCGCCCGGAGTACGAAATAACCCTCAAAATCTTATGATTTTGAGGGTTTCGTTTTATTTATTGGTTTGATTCTGTTAAACGCATGAAAGAGATAGTTTGTTTTTTTTGCTAAATTTAAATTGAATTGGCAAATTAGATTCAGCGTAACTTTTTTTTTGAGTTCTCGTTATTACATTTACTTGAAATTTAGTTGAAAAAATTGAATAACTTAATCTGAAAACAAATGGAAAATACTATTACAAAAAGGATAAAACACAAAGCCTTACTCTTAATAGTATTAATTTTATTTGTCCCATTATTTGGTTTGTCAAAAAATGATAAAGAGAAAACAGTTGTTTTCCTTAGTTCTTTTCACGAAAATAATCGTTGGACACAAAGTTGTCGTTCTGCATTGGAAAATAAGTTTAAGGAAGAAGGTTATTCAATAAAACTTAATTCCATTTATCTTGATTCAAAAAATATAGTTAATCCAGAAATTAGAAAAGATATAGTTAGATTATATTTTTCGGAGTATCAAGAAAAGGTTGATCTTATTGTTGCTTTTGATTATGAAGCAACGGATTTAATCCTTAATTATTCAGATTCTAATATAAGTAAAATTCCTATTGTTTTTATTTCAGAACTCGAGCATGAGAGAATAGTTGACAAGAAGAATGTTACAGGTATAATAAGTGATTATGGTATAGAACAAACTTATTTAACTGGGCTTAAAATGTTTCCAAAAACAAAAAAAGTTTATGTTTGGGCAGATAAATCCTCTACTGGCTTATTCTTTTTGAACGAGGCTAAGCAAAAGCTTAAGCTTTTTGAAGGGAAAATGGACATTGAGTATGGAATTGATGCAAATAATACTCAAGAGTTTTTGGAAAAATGTAAAAAGATAGATCCAAATTCTTTTGTTATATTTTGTACTTGGCAAAGAGACGATAGTGGTAAGTATCACGTTGCTTCTGATTTTTATCCCGAAATTTTAAAAGCTACTCCAGCACCAGTCTTTACATCATTAGATAATTGTATGGGTTGTGGTTTTATTGGCGGTTATTTACAATCACCAATAAATAATGGTAGAGCTGCAGCTGAAATGGCAATAAGAATATTTAATGGTGAAAAACCAGAAAATATGCCGATTGAATATCTTAAACCAATTCCATTGTTTGATGTTCATGCAATAAGAGAAAAGGGAGGTATTCGTAGTGCAGTAGCGTTTGATTCTAATTTAATAAATTCTTTTGATGGGTTTGTCCGAGAAAATTTAATTTGGATTATTTCTGCTTCAATATTATTATTAATAATCTTGATATTAATATTTATCCAAATAAAGAATAAAAGACTTATTAGAAAAATAAAGAAGAAAGTTGAAGAGGAAAAGAAGTTAAAAGCAGATCTTAAGTTACTAGCTCTTACTCTTCCATCTCTAAACACAATTACTTGGTCATATAATGAAGCAAATCATAAGTTTATATATGGTGATATTATTGAAATAAGAGAAAACGAGTCAAATAAGATAGATAGTTTTGAAAAAGTTCTTGCGTTTATTCATCCTGATGATAAAGGACGAATAATTTCTTTCCTTAAAGATTTTATTAAGAAAGATTCTGGTGATTTTTCTCTTGTTTATAGAGGTAATTACCAAGGAAGGGGTAAGTATTCTTGGTGGGAATGTAGAGGTATTTTGGAAACGAGAGAAGATAAAAACGGACCATATAAGTTTCTTTATGGAATGGATATAAATATTGACAAGTTTAAAGAAACAGAAAAACAACTTAGTGATGCTCTTGAAAGAGCTGTTCAAAGTGATAAGTTAAAATCATCCTTTCTTTCAAATATTAGCCATGAAATTCGTACTCCATTAAATGCTATTGTTGGTTTCTCAGAACTTATTATGGAAACTGATAATATGGGAGAAAAGGAAGAATATTGTAATATAGTCAAACAAAATAATGATTTACTATTAAAACTTATAAGCGATATCTTAGATTTATCAAAAATTGAATCAGGATTTTTAGAAATAAATAAAGTTAAGTTTGATTTAAAACAGTATTTTGAAGAATTAGTAGGGCTATTTCAACATAAATTGAATGAAGGAGTTGAACTGATTTGTGATAATCCTCACAAGAGTTGTATCGTGGAATTTGATAAAGTTAGGTTAACGCAAATAATTACTAATTATGTTGATAATGCAATTAAATTTACTAATAAAGGATATATTAAAATAGGGTATGAGATTGTTGATAAAGGAATTAAGATTTATTGCGAAGATACAGGAATAGGAATAAAAAAAGAATATTTGCCAAAAGTATTTGAACGTTTTGAAAAATTAAACTCATTTGAACAAGGAACAGGATTAGGATTGGCAATATCTAAATCAATCGCCGAAGCTGTTGGTGGTAAGTATGGAGTTGAATCAAAAGAGGGTGAAGGAAGTTTGTTTTGGTCTTGGTTGCCTTGTGATGTCATAATTATTGATGATGAAAATCAAAAAAACACTAATATAGAAATTGAATATACAAAGGATACAACAAAAAAACGAACCATTTTAATAGCAGAGGATGTTGATAGTAATTATATGTTGATAGAAGCTCTATTAAAAGATAATTATAATATTACTCGATCACTAAATGGTTTAGATGCTGTAGGAAAGGCAAAGAATGAAAATCCGGATATTATTTTTATGAATATAGTAATGCCAATAATGGATGGACTTGATGCAACAAGAATGATAAGAGATTTTAATGAATCTATACCTATTATAGCGATAACAGATATTGCTTTAGAGTCAGATAGAAGAGAAGCGTTTAATGCCGGCTGTGACGACTTTCTAACAAAGCCAATTGACGAAAATAAATTGTATAAAATACTTAAGCATATAGAAAAATAAAGTTCGTTTATTTGGAAATAAAGCTAATATAATTGGAAAAAGAGTTCGATTAATTTTAGATAGACAGATTTAATAATCTAAATGTTGATATTAAAAAGAAGATTAGCAAAGAAGTTCTTTTCTTGAGGTACATATCCTAAACGTATTCCGATATTAAATGCTTGTTCCAATCGTAGAAAATGAAAATCCATTTGAATATCTGTTCCAAAGCTATTTATATATTCATTATCGAAAACTCCAAAATCGAAGAACCCACGTGCTGTTAATCTTTTTATATATACAAACCAGCCTATAGCTAAGTCTGGATAGGAAAGGGGCAGATTATAATTAATTTTACCACCATAAAAATAAGTTGGGAATTTCCCAACAACACCACGAGTAAAGGCTACTTCGTTAGGGAAATAATAAACTGTTGGAGAATTTTTTTGGAAGTTAAGGTCTATTTGGAAACTATTATTGCGAGCAAAGCCAGGAATATAAGTCGTTGCATTGATAGCAATAATATGGGCATTATCAGACGTTATGGAGCGTTGAAAATTTAAATTTAGAGTTTGTCCCCATCGTGGGACTATATCATTTGAAGCCATTGATTGAATTACTCCCCATGATAAACCAAATCCTGAAGTATTGAAAAGGGTTAAAGCATCAACAAAATTATATCCAGGAGTAATGCTTCTCAATGAATATAAAAATGAATATTTACAATAGTAATTCCAATTGTTCAAAGTCCAAGAATAAGGAAATTCTATATTAATCCCCGCATTATATTCATCCCAAGAAGAGTAATAATCATAATTTCTTACTGTATCAAAAATAATATTTCTTTTTCCATATTTAAAGCTACATTTAATTATTGGATACCAACCTTGATAAGTATAGTCAACAAAATATTCATCTCTTTTTTCCTCAATTAAATACTTATATCCTCCTTCTAAAGTTGATGTTCCAAGGAGGTTTTGGGAAAATGCAGAGACTCCAATCCCAATATCTTTACTGTCTATATTAATATATAGAGGTGCCCAAGAGTGGAAATTAAATAAATGACTTAGCTTTCTATATTTTTTACTTTCCCAAACGGTGTCTTTAATATATTCTTTGGTCAGTATGAAATTCTCCTGTTTTGTAATAGTGTCAGCTAAAGGGAACATGGGTGTTGATGTATTCTTTGCAATAGAATCCACAACTGTTAGAGGTTGCAAATTAATTATGCTCCCATCAGCAGTATAATCACTAATAATTATATTATTTCCACTAAAAGTAAAATCCATTACTCCATAGCGAGATTTTGTGTGTTTATAAAGATAATATGAATTCTGTTTTAAATCAATTGAATATACTTGATATGTATTATTATAATCTCCAATAAAGTATAGCCTGTCATTATAATAAGTTGGCTTAGATATATTATTAAAACTTGGGGCAAGAATTTCTGTATAGCTATCATTAAACATATTAAACCTGCCAATTGATTTGCCTTGTTCGTTAGACTTAATAATATAAATATTGTTATTCTTATCATCCCAAGCAGGATAGGAGAGAGAAACACATTCGCCATTGTCTTGGAACTTCTTAATAATATTCCCTGTTGTCTTATCAATAATTACTAAATGTTGGCAGTTTAAAGCATCATCTTCAATTGCTGCAATTACATTTGGATTTTTTGGATTGTATGCAGGGGTATATAGTCTTTTGCTTTGAGTAATTAAATTATATTGTTTTTTGTTAGCATCATATTCAACTAAATCTGCATAGTTTTGATTCTCCCAACGGAAATGAGGTTTATATTCTGACCAAATTAAATACCCTTCTCTTGAATCATAATAAGAATGTAAAATTCTACCAGGAGAAAATATCTCCTCTTCTTTATTAAGAGTTATTTCAACAAGTTTAGGCGTTTCATAGTATGAGGTTTTAAGTGCAAGAATAGTTGAGTCGTTTATTTTTTTAGGAGATAAGTAATTGCAATAGAAATTGGTTTCAGAACTAAGTCTTTTAGATGGAATGTCTTTTTTGTTTTCATAATATAATTTATCTTCTTCTTTCCATTTTCTGCTTAGAGTATCTAACATTTCATTATATAACTCTTGCTCATTGATTTTTATCTTTCTCTTTTCTGAATCACCAAATATTTGAATTTTCCAGAAATTACGACCAACATTTTCTAACATATCACCCCAAATATCTTTGTCATATTTTTCACGAGTAAAAGATACAAGATGATATCCTAAAATATAATGATCAGGGACAAAGTCTTTCATGGAGCCGTGTAAAGCTTTATCAAGACAATAGCGTCCCTTATCCATTACTTGTGCCTTGAAATACATGTTAAAATCAGGGGTTTTACCTCTTCCTGTAGGTGTTAGGGCTGTTTCTGCAACAACAGCATCACCTTCCAAAAACCAATTAGGGATATATATGCCTAAGAGCAAACCATAAATATGTTCGCCAAAAGTATTAATTAAAGCTTTTGAAACGCCTTTTTTTAATGCATAAACTTGTACGGAATGTCTCCATTCGTGAATTGCTAATTGCCAAGACCAAGGATAAGCATAGTTTGTAGGAGATGTAGTCATCCAAAGTTCAATTCTTTTAGGTGCCCATACCGATAAACCATTTGAATAAGCAGTATTAGTATGAAGAAGAAAAGGAATATTTGGGGGAGGTGCATTTAGACTTTTGCCTACAACATTATGAACTGTTTGAAGTACAGAAGCAAACTCTTGAGCTTTCTTTTCATAAAAATCAGGATAAATAATTTGGAATTTATCTGTTTTTATTTGTCTCCATTTAATAAAACCATTGTCAGTTCCACTATTATAATATTGAGAGAAGGTATTATTTGAAAAAATAAGAAGGAAAAAGAAAAGGGTGTGTATGGCAAAAGGTAAAAGCCAAAGACAATTTTGTCTTTGGCTTCTTGATTTTTTTGCTTCTCTTTGTTTCCTAAAAATCATTCTTAATTATTTAACTGGAACATTCTTTAATGTTTCAACTAAATATTCCCAGAATAGTTTTACAGAAGCTATATTTACTCTTTCGTCTGGTGAGTGAGGACTTTGGATAGTTGGTCCGAATGAAATCATATCCCAAGAAGGATAAACTCCCCCAAGAAGACCACATTCTAAACCTGCGTGTATTGCCATAATTGCAGGAGTTTTACCAAACATTTTTTTGTATGTTGATTGCATGGTTTCTAAAATAGGAGATTTCATATTAGGTTTCCAACCAGGATAAGCACCGTCAAAAGAACATTTAGCGCCTGCAAGTTCAAATACAGAAGCCATCATTTCAGCTAAATCCATTTTTGCACTATCGACAGAGCTTCTAAGTAAGCAACTTATTTCAATATTTTTGTCTGTACTTTTTACAATTGCCAAGTTAGTTATGTTTCAGTTAAGCCTTCCATAGAGTCGCTCATTCTCATAACTCCATTAGGGCAAGCATAAATTGCACGAACTAATTTCTTTTGAGTGTCTAAATCCATAACGTTAGCGGGAAGAGCAGTTGGTTCAAAGCTAACGGAGAAATTAGGATCAACTATTGAAATTTCGT
>JBAZSY010000031.1:0-19968 GCA_041662185.1 Bacteroidales bacterium | reverse complement strand
AAATTTTTCATTGTATTATTTTTTTGTTTTTCTTGTTTTGTTTTTCTGTTTTTCTTGTTAGAGACGCGATAAATCGCGTCTCTACAATTTTATTTCTGTTTATTATTAATCTTACTAATGTCCATTAAGTCCATTAAGTCAATAACCAAATCTTAGAATTTATATTGAAGTCTTAATGTGAATAAATTATCTTTTAAATCTTCATTATATCCGCTAACTCCTGTTGTTTTTTCGTTTGAATTAATTTCATAGAATCCCATAAGTCTTAATGATGAATTAATTCTCCATAAACCCCCTATTCCGAAACTTGTCATTGCTACATCTGCTTTATTTTTTATTTCATCACCTTTTAAATCTGTGTTAGGGTCAAGGTAAGTATATTTAAGAACAAGTGTTAGTGGTGTCATATAAATATCTTGTAGGAAATAAATATGTCCTCCTGAGAAATTTCTTTTGTATGAGAATGGTTTTGTAGCATCATAAGTGTTTGCTTTTGGTGAGCCAAAGTCTCCTGATGTTGATGGTTGTTCTCCAAATAAGTATTCTCCTCTTATATTGGTTAATCCCATTGGAGTTTCAATTGTGAACTGTCCATCAAAACCAATATATTGTCTTTTGTTTGTTTGATTTTTATCCACAACTTCTCTTGTCCAAACTCCATCTTTTACTGTGTAGTAATTTGAATCTGCATTATTTGTTGTTCCACTATATAATGATGCACCTAATCCAAAAGCCATGTTTGAAAGAGATTTATCATATTTCAAGTGTCCTATAAAGTCTAACTTTCCGTTATCATCTGTTCTTATTCCATTACCTGAGAACAAACCTGCATCAAGTTTTAATCCTTCTAACATTGTATTCTTTGGTGCTGCAATTGTTAATTGACCGCCTAAATCTCTTTCATCAGGAAAAAGTTTTTGAAAAATCAATGAACGTTCTGGAGTTTCTCTTAATGATGAAGAATAAGATATTTCGTCACCAAAGCATCTGTCAAAGATACCTGCCTTTAGTGAAAATACTTTTAACAATGGTTCGTCTATTTGAATGTAAGCATCCTTTATACCTATTCCTTTATCAGTAATATCTAATTGGAATACACTTTTTACAAATTTTTCTGTATATTGGAATTTAATTCTACCTCTTCTTATCCCATAACGAGTAAATGACTCTGCATTTTTTCCATCAATAGCTTCATTATAACTACCACTATTAGCACCTGTCTTAGCACCTGCTTTTATTTGTCCTACTTCTGCCTGAGCTTGAACATAACCTGAAACTTTAAACTTTTCCAAGGTTTTAATTTTTGCACTGTTTGCATCAATTCCTTCTTGCAAAATAGTGATTGTGTCCTTTACAGGCTCGTCCATTTGAGCGTTTGCTGTAATTGCTATAAAAGATAACGCTCCTACTAATAATAATTTTCTGTTTCTCATTTTGTAATTTTTTATTGTCATTTTTTTTATTTTCTGTTTGTTTGACGATGCAAAAATATACTCCCAATGTTAACTGAGTATGAAATGAATATTTATTTTATATTACCTTTATGTTAAGCCATTGTTAAGCCCCCTTGTTCCCTTGACTAAATCAATAAAAACAACCCTTATTTTTTGACTTAGATCTTCGGTTTGAAAAATCTTTTGTACTTTTACACTCTCAATTTCTAAATATTATTTTTATGGACTTTGATTTAAATTTTACCCCTATTAATATAGATGAGCTTGGTTTAATGGCTGATGAAAGACAAATTAGACTTGGACATACCATATTAACTTACTGTAAAGAGAGCCCATTTCCTGCTTTAGATAACATTGATATTGCAATTATTGGAGTTGGAGAAGAGAGAAATGCTTATAATAATAAAGGTTGTGCTTTAGCTCCTAATCAAATAAGAAAATATTTATATAACCTATTCCCTCATCATAATCAAGCTAAAATAGCTGACCTTGGAAACTTAATATTAGGCAGCCAACCTGAAGACACTTATAGTGTATTGGCGGATGTAATTGCTGAATTACTTAGAATGAGGATTATTCCTATTATTCTTGGTGGTTCACAAGATATTACATTAGCTAATTATAGAGGTTATGAAAATATAGGACAAATAATTAACGCCTTTACAATTGATAGTTCAATTGATTTAGGTGATGACCCAGAAGAATTTAATTCAAAAGCCTATTTAACAGCAATGCTTTGTAGTGAACCAAACTACTTATTTAATTATACTCATGTAGCATATCAACAATATTTTATAGAAAAAGACACATTAGAATTAATGAACAAGCTATATTTTGAGTGTTTTAGAGTTGGTATGATTCAAGACAATTTAGATAATGTTGAGCCTTTAGTAAGAAATGCCGATATGGTTTCCGTAGATATTTCTGCTGTTCGTCAATCTGATGCTCCTGGTAATGGGAATCCTTCTCCTCACGGACTTTATGGAGAACAACTTTGCAAATTGGTACGTTACGCTGGAATGAGTGATAAATGTAGCTCAATAGGGTTTTATGAGCTTAATCCTTTATTTGATAATCATGGGCAGACTGCTCATATGATTTCTCATGCCATTTGGTATTTTATTGATGGGTACCTTTGGAGAAAACAAGACTTCCCTTATAAAGAGAAAGAAAACTACAAGAAATTCTATGTTTCTATTCAGAATGACTCACATACTATTATTTTTTATAAGAGTAAGAAGAGTGAACGTTGGTGGATGGAAGTTCCTTGTTCAAAGGATAAGATGATAAAATATGAACGCCATTATCTTATACCTTGTTCCTACGACGACTACAAAACAGCTCTAAATGATGAAATACCTGACCGTTGGTTATTGGCGTATAATAAAATAATGATATGAGTAAGATTTTAGTTATTGACGACGAAAAAGCTATACGTTATTCCTTAAAAGATATTATAGAGTACGAAAACCATATAGTTGAAGAAGCTTCTGATGGAATAGTTGCTCTTTCAATGATTGAGAATACTGACTATGATTTAGTATTTTGTGATATAAAAATGCCCAAAATGGATGGCATTGAAGTTTTAGAAAAGGCTCTTGCTATTAAAGATATTCGCTTTTGTATGATATCGGGACATGGGACAATTGAAACTGCTGTGGAATGCTTAAAAAAAGGTGCTATTGACTATATAGAAAAACCAATCGATCTAAATAAGCTATTAAAGATACTTACCGAAAACCTTGGTTATGAAGAGAATGAAAAAACAAAAAGTAAAAATAAAAAGGTAAAAGGTAAAACGGATAAGTCTAAGACTAATGGGGAAAAGAATACTAATATTGATTTAGGTATGATTGGTCAAAGCTCTGTTATGAAAGAAATGTATTCTTTTATTGAAAAGGTTGGAGTTACTGATGCAAGGATATTAATTACTGGTTCTAATGGAACAGGAAAAGAACTTGTTGCAAAGGCAATTCATAAAATTAGCCCAAGAGCAAAAAATAAATTTGTTGAAGTTAATTGTGCTGCAATTCCTTCCGAGCTTATAGAAAGTGAATTATTTGGTCATGAAAAAGGTGCTTTTACTTCTGCCATTAAACAAAGAATAGGTGAATTTGAACAAGCTGATGGTGGAACTTTATTCTTAGATGAAATTGGAGACATGAGTCTTTCTGCACAAGCAAAGGTTTTAAGAGCTCTTCAAGAAAATAAAATTACAAGAGTTGGAGGAGAAAAGGACATTAAGGTTAATGTAAGAGTAATTGCTGCAACAAACAAAGACCTTAAAGAAGAAATAGAAAAAGGACGTTTTCGTGAAGATCTTTATCATCGTTTAAGTGTAATTGTTATCAAGGTTCCTGATTTAAAAGAAAGGCTTGATGATATTCCTTTACTTGTTGATTCTTTCTTAGAAAGTTATTGTTTTCAAATAAATTCTCCAAAACCCAAAATATCTAAGCAAGCAATTAAGGGGCTCCAATCTATGCCTTGGACAGGTAATGTGAGGGAATTAAAGAATGTTACTGAACGTTTAGCTATTCTTTGCGAAGGAGAAATTACAGAAAAAGATATAGAAAAATACAGTTAAAGAAAAAATATACCACATAAACTATTCAAAACTTATGATACATTATAATCGTTTTACTTTAGATAATGGACTAAGAGTTATTGTTCATAAAGATGATTCGACTCCATTGGTTGCTGTTAATATGTTATATTGCGTTGGGGCAAGAGATGAAGATGAAAACAAGACTGGATTTGCTCATTTATTCGAGCATTTAATGTTTGGAGGAAGTAAACACTATCCTGAATTTGATGAAATAGTTGATGAAAACGGTGGAGAAAGCAATGCTTTTACTAATAATGACTATACTAATTTTTATTTAACTCTTCCTGTTAGTAAACTTGAAACAGGATTAATGCTTGAAAGTGATAGGATGGAAAATCTTATTATGTCACAAAAGAGTTTAGATAATCAAAAGAATGTGGTTATTGAAGAATATAAACAACGTTATCTCAATCAACCTTATGGAGATGTTTGGTTATTGCTTCGTGAACTTTCTTATAAGGTTCATCCTTATCGTTGGAGTACCATTGGAAAGGATATTTCTCATATAGAAAATGCTAACTTAGATGATGTAAAGCATTTCTTCAAAAAATATTATTCTCCAAATAATTCAATCCTATCTATTGCTGGTAATGTTGAAACAGAAAATGTAAAAGAACTTTGCAATAAATGGTTTGGACATATAAAAAAGGGAGATGATATAATTAAAACCGATATAAAAGAACCTGAGCAAAAAGAAGCTCGGGAATTAAGGGTTAAACGTAATATCCCTCAAAAAACAATTTATATTACCTACCCTATGGCTTCTCGCCTTGAAAAAGAATATTATGCTTTTGATTTGCTTTCTGATATTCTTTCAAATGGTCGTTCTTCTCGTTTGTATAATAAACTTGTTAAAGAAAAAGAATTATTTACTGAAGTAAATGCCTTTATTAGTGGTGATACTGATAACGGTTTATTTATTGTTACAGGAAAATACAGGGAGAATGTTTCAATGGAAGATGGAAAAGATGCTCTTTTAGAAGAATTATATAAGATTGCTTATGAAAAAATTGAAGAAGAAGAATTCCAAAAGGTTAAGAATAAATTTGAATCCACTATAAGATTTTCTCAAATTAAAGCATTGGATAGGGCTATGAATTTATGCTATTTTGAATTCTTGGGTAATATAGATCAAATAAATAATGAAGTTGATTTATATCAAGACCTAACAATTGATTTTATTCAAAAGGTGGCAAAAGAAACGTTCGTAAAAGAAAAATCAAATACATTATACTATGAAACAGAAGAGTAATAATCTAATACCGATGATTTCAATCACGGTATTATTTTTTATGTGGGGCTTTATTACCTCACTTAACGACATCCTCATTCCTTACTTCAAAGGCGTCTACCAACTTTCTCACTTTGAAGCAAACATTGTTCAATTAGCCTTTTTCATTGCTTATTTTGTGGGTTCATTGGCGTTCTTTTTCTTGGCAAAAAAAGGAAAAGACCCTATACATAAATATGGATATAAGAAAACATTAGAATTTGGGCTCTATATTGCTGCTATAGCTTGTTTTCTTTTTTCTATTGCAGCTCAATTAAATTTAGACTTTGGATTTTTCCTTTGTGCATTATTTATGTTAGGTATTGGATTAACCTTCCTTCAAGTTGCTGCAAATCCTTTTGTGGCTATGCTTGGCAATCCAGATACTGCTTCAAGTAGATTAAATCTTTCTCAAGCTTTTAACTCTCTTGGAACAACACTTGGACCTGCATTAGGCGGGTATTTTATATTTAATGTATTTCTAAATAATTCAAATGGTGCAACAGCAGTAAGAATGCCTTATCTTATTCTTGGTATTCTGCTTGGCTTGTTAGCAATATTTATAAAGACCTCTAAGATTCAGGAACCCAAAATAGAGAATGAAAATTCATTATCAAAAGAGTCTATTTTTAAATACCCTTATGTTTGGTTGGGTGCAATTGGTATATTCTTCTATGTTGGAGCTGAGGTTTCGGTTGGAAGTAATTTAGTTTCTTACCTAACAACAGTTTCAAAAGGAGTAATAGCAAAAGACGTGGCAAGTAGTTACCTTTCTTATTATTGGGGAGGTGCTATGATAGGAAGATTTCTTGGTGCTGTCTCTTTAAGCAAAATAAAAACTCATTTGAAAGTAATATATATGGGTTTATTGGCTCTAATTAGCTTTGTTTTAATATATACAATTAATTTTTATCTACATTCATTAAGCATTGAAACAGTATGGTATTTCTTAATATTTATGCTTCTTAACTTCCTTTTCTTTTATTTAGGAAAATCAAAACCAGCTCGATCATTAGCAATATTTGCAATAATAAATAGTATATTAATTCTTATTGGAATGAATGTATTTGGTAATTTAGGCTATTGGTCAATGTGGGCTCTTTTAGCTATTGGATTATTTAACTCAATTATGTGGTCAAATATATTTACTCTTGCAATAGATCGTCTTGGTGATAAAACGGCTCAAGCCTCATCAATACTTATTATGATGATTCTTGGTGGAGCAATAATGCCACCACTTCAAGGTCTAATTGCTGATATAACAGGAGAGATAACAACATCATTTATTATTCCTCTTATTGGATATTTATATTTGATTTTCTATGGTATTAAGGGATATTCAATAAAAAAGAAAGTATAAAACTCTTTAAAGAAATATTATGTCAAAACAACTTATATATAGAAAAATAATTACTACTCCATTGGGAAATATGATTGCTTGTGCAATCGAAGATGGTATATGTTTCTTAGATTTTGCAGATAGAAAAGATTTCGATAAATTATTTTCAATAATGATTAATTATCTTGACGGAGAACTTATAGATGATATTGAAGATAAAGAAAGTTCAAAAGCGGGTAAGCTGATCCTTATATTAGAAAAAGAATTAGATGAATATTTTTTAGGAAAAAGAAAAGAGTTCAGTTTGCCTTTATTTACAATAGGTACTGAATTTCAAAAAAAAGTATGGGATGAGTTATTAAATATTCCTTATGGGACAACTATTTCGTATAAGGAAGAAGCTAAGAATTTAAATAAAGAGAAAGCGTTTCGTGCTGTTGCAAATGCTAATGGGAAAAACAAATTATCTATTATCATTCCTTGCCATAGAGTTATTGCAAGTGGGGGTGAATTAGGCGGCTATGGCGGAGGATTAGGCAAAAAGGAATTTCTTATCTCACTTGAAAAGAATAACATACAATAATTATCACATCTTTTATACTTAAAAAGCAAATATAAAATATAAAATATCACTACATTTGCAACTTCAAAACCAATGAAATAAAAAACAGGTCAAGTAGACAGTAAAAATGTAAGGTTTTACAGAAAATGATGTCTTATATAGATATAAAAACATTAGTAATTCAAACAAACACAAAAAGAAAAATGAAAAAATTAATCTTATTAGTATTTGCTTTAGCAATTTTTGGAGCAACTACAGTTAATGCACAAGAACCTCAAAAGAAAGAAGTAAAGAAAGAATGTTGCAAGAAAGATGGCAAAAAAGATGCTAAATGTTGCACCAAAGACGCTAAAACTGCAACTGTTAATGCAAAAGATGCTAAAAAAGAAGACGGCAAAAAACATGAATGTTGTAAAGACAAAAAAGGTTGTAACAAAAAAGCTTGCGATAAAAAAGCTGTGAAAGCTGAAGAAGTAAAAAAATAATATTTCTAATATAAATATTATTAGAGTAAAGCAGGGTTGAAATATATTCCTGCTTTATTTTTAAGTTTATGGATGACATACAAATAGCACAAGAAATAGCCTTAGGTAATCAAATAGTATTTGAGGACTTTTTTAACCAACATAAATTGAAGGTTATGAATTTGTGTTATGGTATGGTTCATAATAGAGAAGTTGCAGAGGATTTAGTACAAGATATATTCATAGAGATATATTCTTCTGCAAAATATTTCAAGGGTAATTCAAAATTATCAACTTGGCTTTATAGAATAGCTGTAAACAAGTCTATAAATTTCCTTCGAAAGGAAAAAATAAAGAAACTCTTCGTTAATATTGATGATGCAAAGTGTATCACACAATCAGATGATAGAGCCGATTTCTCTATTGAAGAGAAAGAAAAAATAACTAATCTTTATAAGATTATTGATGTTTTACCATCAAAACAAAAGCAGGCAATAATTTTATTTATCTACGATGAACTCCCACAAAAAGAAATAGCAGAAATAATGGATTGTTCCTTGGCTTCTGTTGAAGTACTGATTCATAGAGCCAAGAAAACAATAAAAATTAAAACAGACAAAATTTATGGAAACATTACTGAAGAAGGATAGGATTGAAGATGTAAATCCTTATTTGTTTCAAAAGATTCAAACAAAAATAAGTGGTGAAAAGAAAAAGCTTATACCATCTTGGAGTGTAAATGCTTTGAGATATTCTATTATTGGATTAGTATTAATAATGGGACTTAACGTTTATTCAATATTAAATTCAAATCAAAATGCAGATTCAAATATAATTTCTCAAAATGATTCATATAATCAATTTATTGAAGACAATCATTTTGATGCCCTATCAAGCCTTTACCCAGCTGAATTATTATCAAACGAATAGTTTATGAAAAAAACATATTTTATAGCCTTGATTATTATAGTTATTGCACTATTAGGAGCAAATATATTTTTCTTATTAAATCATAATGTTTGTGGTTGCAGGCAAAAACAAAAGATAGAAGAGAAAAATGTAAATTGTGATTGTTATGTTACAAAAACACTTGCATTAGACAAAGAACAAGCCAAAAAATATGAAGGAATAAAAAAAGAACATCAAAATAAAGCTTCAATAATAATAGATAGCCTTCATATAAATCAAGAAATTTTAATGGATTATCTTGCTTCCAATAAAAATGATTCTGTAAAAATGGTTGAACTCAAAAACAAAATAACAGAATTTCAAAAAGAACTTCTCGATCAACATATTGGACAATATGAAGACCTAAAGGCAATACTAAAACCTGAACAAATAGGACCAATGAATAAACTATTTAAGAGTGTATTTGTTTGCCGACCTTCCTGCAATCATAGCAAAGCTTGTGAAGTTGATGAATAACTTATAGCCTCTTTGAAATTAATCGAACTCCTTTTGAATTTATCTTAGCTCTTTCTGAATTTATATCTACTCTTTCTAGAAAAAAAAAGCTTTTTTTAAGGCTATAAACCATTAATCACTTAGAATTAACCACTAATAATTATCCTTTAATTTTGAATCTGGGATTTAGTTTAAGATATATCCCAAAGGAGAAACTCAAAACATTATTTCTTACAACTTTTACATATCCAACCCTATCGCCTGTGAATGGGAAATAGTAAATTAAATTCCCTTCAAATCCAATAGATACATCCTTATATATTTTATAAGAATAATCAATTTGAACAAGCAACATTTGCATTTTATCAAATACTAAATTGGGAGTATTTGTTGAAATATTTCCAAAATGAGGAGAACCATATATTGAAACAAAATCTTCAGACACCCAATAAGAAAAATTTATATTAAAATCTTTAATACCTATAGATATTTTATTATAAATCCCATATCCATCATTAAACGGAATGGAAGTTCCTGTATTTTTAATAAATCCTGCATAAAACGATTCAAAACCAATATATTTAACAAACTTGTCAAACTTATAATTAATACCTATGCCGCCTGCAAAATTTGTCAAAGTTTGTATATTATTAGAATATATTGTATCTAACTCCCCTCCTCTATGTTGAGCGATCAACTGTAGAGGAATATATAATTGTAATTTATTATCCAGATTAATTATATCTGTTTTTGTAGATACTCCAAAATCAAACACTTCTTGATGAGTATCGTTTCTAAAGATAAAACTCTGCCAATTAACCCATAAGTCTGAAACAAAATATTTAGAATCATATAATAATTGAATACCTGTTTCTGGGTCAGATGAGAGATTAAGTTCTGTATTATATAAAGGAAGAATTAAATTGTGATTATTACTTAAATATAAATTACCAAAAACTAATTGAAGATTATCTTTTAAAGAAACCTGAGCTCTAAACAAAGGCAATAAATGAATACCTTTTTGATACTGATCTCCTTGCCAAGAAGAAATATCTAAATAAGAATAGCAAGGATATTTATTTGCACCCCAATAATGAAGTATATGCACCCCTGCTTCTAATAAAATATTTTTATAAAGTACAATAGATAGTTTTGGACTTAGACGAAATCCAGGAAGAGTATAACCACTTACTTTTTCAGCTTTAAATTCATTATCCTTAAAAAAATTAAAATTATCTACAACAAGATAAAGTTTTTTTATGTCATTACTATCTATTTTTGGATTTTGGTAAAACAAACTATTATTTTGTCCATAAATTGATGAAGGAAGACAAAAAAGTATAATAAATATTATAATAAACGGTTCAAAAATTCTTAACATGACTGCAAAAATACAAAATAAAATATTTATTACTTCGGTTTAAATATTATCTTTGCAAATCTAAATTACTTTTTGATGAAACTTTCTATTGTAATAGTTAATTATAATGTAGCTTATTTCTTAGAACATTGTTTGTATTCGGTTAGGAATGCTTGCAAGAATATTGAAGCAGAAATATTTGTTGTAGACAATAACTCTGTGGACAATTCGCTTGCAATGCTTAAAGAAAAGTTTCATGAAGTAATTCTTATTGCTAATAAAGATAATATTGGATTTTCAAGAGCCAACAATCAAGCAATGCGACTTTCAAGTGGTGAATATATCCTTTTACTTAATCCCGATACTGTTGTTGAAGAAGATACTTTTGAGAAATGTATTGATTTCATGGATTCTCATCCTTATGCAGGTGGTTTAGGTATTAAGATGATTGATGGTGGTGGTAAGTTCTTGCCTGAGAGTAAAAGAGGATTTCCTTCCATTTGGGTTTCTTTCTGTAAGATGAGTGGACTAACAAAACTATTCCCTCATTCAAAGAAGTATGCAGGATATTATATGGGACACCTTCCAGAAGATGAAACAAATCAAGTTGATATCCTTGCGGGAGCATATATGCTTATGAGGAAAGAATGCTTGGATAAGGTTGGGCTTTTAGATGAAGATTACTTTATGTATGGAGAAGATATAGATTTATCTTATCGTATAACTAAAGGAGGGTATAAAAACTATTATTTTCCTGAAGCAAGAATAATCCATTATAAAGGAGAAAGTACAAAGAAAGCATCCCTAAACTATGTTTATACTTTCTATAATGCAATGGCAATATTTGCAAAGAAACATTTATCTACACGTCAAACAAAATTATTCTCAATCTTTATTAAAATAGCAATATGGCTAAGAGCAACAATGTCTTTTTGTACAAGGATATTTAAAGATATGTTCTTACCTGTTTTAGACTTTTTATTAGTCTATGCTTCTTATTATTTCTTGGCAGATTGGTGGAGTATCAATATGTGGCATAATCCAAATTATTATCCTCCACAATATATATTTATAGTAGTACCATTATATATTTTTATATGGCTCTTCTCTATTTATCTTTCAGGAGGTTATTCTAAACCAATAAGAATACCTAAAATTGTTTCAGGAGTTTTCTTTGGAATAATAACAATTCTTGTTTTCTACTCTCTCCTACCCGACTATTTAAGATACTCAAGGGCTTTAGTATTACTTGGCGCTGTTCTTTCTTTATTTATTATTATACTTACAAGATTTGTTTATCATTATCTTTCAACTGGCTCTTGGACTCTAAGAGAAAGACAAACTAAACGTTATGCAATTATTGGTGATGATGAAGAAGCGGTAAGAGTTGCTGACCTTTTAAGAACAACAGATGCTCAAACAGAATTTATTGGTTTGGTAAAAGAAGAAGATAAAGAAACTCAAAATCCAAACTTTATAGGTAATAGTTCTCAAATAAAAGAAATAATAAAGATATACAAAATAAATGAGGTTATATTTTGTGCCAAATCACTCTCTCAACAAAAGATAATAAGTATGATGGCAGAGCTTCAGACAATAAATGTACATTTTATTATTGCACCACCAGAAACAGACTTTATAATAGGTAGCAACACTATAAATACTCCAACAGACCTATATGTTATATCTGTTAATTCAATATCTAATGAAGACAATAAAAGAAAGAAACGTTTGTTGGATTTCCTCTTATCAATAGCTCTATTTGCATTTTCTCCTATTGTATGCTTTTTCTTAAAAGAACCTTTTGGACTTTGGCGTAACATATTCTTAGTTTTATTTGGAAGAAAAACATGGATAGGCTATTCAAATAAAAATGCACAAAACAATAAGAATTTACCAAAGATAAAGCAAGGAGTACTTACTTCACAAGACTCTTTAGATAATAAAGATGTTGATGAAAGTACCCTTGGTCGTTTAGATTTACTTTATGCTCGCAACTACTCTTGGCAGTCCGATTTAAATATTTTATTCAAAGCGTTTCGAAATATAGGTAGGCGTTAAAAGTTTTTTTTGCACCTACAATAAATATATCTATATTTGCACTTTATTATTTAAAAAGATATTGAAATGACAAAATCAGAAGAATTTATTGAATTAGAGCATCATTACGGTGCTCATAACTATCACCCACTTCCAGTAGTATTAGAACGAGGAGAAGGTGCATTTGTATGGGATGTAGAAGGAAAAAGATACTTTGACTTCTTATCAGCTTACTCAGCAGTTAACCAAGGACATTGCCACCCAAAGATTGTAAAAGCTCTTTGCGATCAAGCACAAACATTAACTCTTACTTCAAGAGCTTTCTATAATGATTGTTTAGGTCCTTATGAAAAATACGTAACAGAATACTTTGGATATGATAAAGTATTACCAATGAACACAGGAGCAGAAGCTGACGAAACAGCTCTTAAACTTGCTCGTCGTTGGGGTTATAGAGTAAAAGGTATTCCAGAAAACGAAGCAATAATAATTTGTTGTGAAGGAAATTTCCACGGAAGAACAATTTCTATAATTTCAATGTCTAATGACCCAGACTCATATGGTCAATTTGGTCCTTTCACTCCTGGATTTGTAAAAATACCTTATAATGATTCAAAAGCATTAGACGTAGTTTTAGAAAAATATGGAAAAAATGTAGCAGCTTTTCTTGTTGAACCAATTCAAGGAGAAGCAGGCGTATTTGTTCCAGATGATGGTTACTTAAAAACTTGCTACGACATATGTAAAAAACATAATGTTCTATTTATAGCTGACGAAGTTCAAACAGGTATTGCAAGAACAGGTAAACTTCTTGCTTGTGACCATGAAGGAGTTCATCCAGATATTCTTATTCTTGGAAAAGCATTATCAGGTGGAGTTATTCCAATTTCAGCAGTTTTAGCTAATGATGAAATTATGTCAACAATAGGACCAGGAGAACATGGTTCAACATTTGGAGGCTTCTGTTTAGCAGGTAAAGTAGCTATTGCAGCTTTAGAAGTTGTAAAAGACGAAAAACTTGCAGAAAGAGCTGAATACTTAGGAAACATATTCCGTGATGAAATACGCAAAGTTAAAAGCGATATGATAGAATTAGTAAGAGGTAAAGGCTTGCTAAATGCTATCGTTATTCGTCCAAAAAATGGAAAAGAAGCTTGGGACGTTTGTTTAAAGATGCGTGATATGGGAGTATTAGCAAAACCAACTCATGGACACATAATTCGTTTTGCACCAGCATTGGTAATTTCAGAAAAAGACCTAAGAGAAGCAATAGAAATAATAAAAGAAGCAATTCTTTCATTCGAATAAAAAGAAAGAAAAACTCACTAAATAATAAAGCACCTATATTTTAAAGTATAGGTGCTTTTCTTATATTTATTGATTATCTATCTCTATCTTACAATAATAAACTTGCCACTCTTAAATCTTTCATTTCCATTCTCAACATTATAAACATACGTTCCTGAATTAAATGTTCTTGTATCTATGTTTTGAATGCCTTTATTACCCTTTAAACTTCCTGAATATACAATACTTCCTTTATTATCATATATCTTTATCATATACTCTGTTGTTTGAGGTTTTAAATTATATGATATAGCTATATAATCTTTTGCTGGATTAGGCAATGCACTAACATCAGCTTCAAAAGCATTCAAAGGCCTTTTTATCTTAATTCTTGCTGATTTTTTATTATCTATAACAACATAGTCAGGATGATAATTTGTATTTGAATCATAGAAATTAAGGGATGCTCTTGCTTTACTCCCTGCTCGTGTTGTTGATTGAGACAAATCAATTAGTTGTTCATTTAATGGTATTTGATTTGTACTATCTCTACCTTCCATTATATCTATTAAAGATAGATAATCATTTATATCTGTTTCATCATATTTTAATATTTCTGGATCAGTTAATAATGAATTCAACAATCCTCTTGCATTTGAATATTCTTTTGTTTCAATATATGAATCAACTAACTCATATTTAGCATCGATATTTCTAATATTATCTAAGAGACTTCTGTAGTTTGAAATATTAAATCCTGTTGTATCATTTATTGTACGATATAATTGTGTCCTTGTTATTTCTTCCATATCACTTAGTTTTGAAGAAATATTGCTTTCAACTGTAGATCTAAATGTTTTTGTATCCCAACTATCAGTTATCAACTCAATACCATTGGTTGTTAAAATATTTATTCCTTCATTAGATTTCATAAAATCAATATACTCATCTTTTTGTGTTGCTTCTGGATTAGATAGTGCTATTTCTAAATAAACTGGTAATGGTAACCTTTCTGATAATGCAAGTTCTTTCAATACTTCTGGAGATAAGTAAGGAGATTGTCCTAAAAACTCTTCTCTCAAATTCCATACATCTCCATCCCAAGAGTCTTGTATTTTATCTAATAAATTATCTGTTGAACCTCCATCCAATAAGTTATTATAGTTATATAGTAAAGATATGTAATCATTTTCTAATGCAACAAATGTGTTATCTAATGTTGTATTATCTAATAAACCATAATCTTTTGAACAAACACCTACACTATCTGTTACAAGATGTGTATATACATTAGATGTTGTTATTGATATTGGTTCTTTTTTACCGTTTTGAGTTGAATAGTAGTCTATTTTTGAATCACTGTCATTATATATATCGCTAGATAATGTCCCTTCATCTTGTGCAAATGTATTTTCTGCTGATAATGTGATATCTCCTCCGTCTTGATTGATTGCAATACCATTCTTAATCGGATTATCCGTTGTTACAACTATAGCATATTTTGATTCTTCAAAGTTGTTGCAAATGTATTTTAATCCAGTTGATGGTCTATTATTTATTCCTCTATTATTCCCTATAGCTTGTGATGCTTGAAATAGATTTATAAAATTATTATCTCTTATTGAATTTGCTCCTTCTCCTGAATTCTTTATTTGAGTTCCTATCTTATAATTATACTCTTCATTATTCTCTCCTATAAAATCATTTCTTTGGATTTGATATCTTGCACAATT
Source organism: Bacteroidales bacterium (assembly GCA_041662185.1). Classification (GTDB taxonomy): domain Bacteria; phylum Bacteroidota; class Bacteroidia; order Bacteroidales; family P3; genus UBA10566. Next base: position 4,447 of record JBAZSY010000031.1, on the reverse strand, counting down.
ATGAACCGTAACCCCAAAGGCAGCATAATTAGGGTAATCTTCTTGTGGTTTATACATTGGATGAATTCTAAATTCATTATCTTGTATAGTTATATTATTTGAAGCTACTGTAAATATTCCACAGAAATTATTTTCAAAGTAGGTGTCTTGTACTGTAAAGTTCTTACTATGTGAAATATTTGCTGTTCTTACTCCATAAGTTAGATTGTGAAATTCACTTCTATCTATACTTGAACCCGTTGCATATACATTTAATTTTCCATATACTCCAAATCCAGCTTCTTCTGAATAGATTCCAAGTTTTGGAATCTCATTATTATTTGTCAAAGTATTTTTAAAATCACATGCTATAAACTTAACACCTTTTACATTCCATAGTGTTACATGATTTAAGTTTGTTTTGTCATGTGGATACATATTTGCGTCCCATTCAAATGTGCAATTCACAAACTTATTTACATTGTCTATCTCTTCATTATTTTGATTTATGTTTTGATAAGAAACAAACTCAACACTTCTTATATTATTTCTAAAAGTCGTGTTGCTTGCATTTACTATTCCTCCCATTGAATTCCAATCATTACTCTTCCAAAGTGAAACTGCATTTCTTGCATTCTCAATAATTGAATTATTCTTTAATTCTAAATAACCTTGATATTGTTGTAATTGTCTTTGATTTTTATTTCCATAAACTTCTATTGCTCCCCAATAATCTCCTTCACAATTTCCTCCTGCATAACTTGTAAGAGTTGAATTATCAACAATAAGTTTTGCATTTGGCTCTATTTTTATTTTTACTCTTGGGGTTAGTGATATTGTTGTATTTTGTATAGTTAGAGTATGTCCTGATTTTACTGTAAAATCTTCCCCTAAGGTCTTTGGTGTTGTCCACGTTTCATTGCCTGTTGTTTCTGTTATTACATTATCTATTATTGCTCCACAACCTATAATTGAAATATTTTCTATTGATGAAATGCAATTATTGTTTGTACCTAAAACAGATTCATTAACTCCTAAATGAGCTCCTTCATATAATTTGATTAAGCTTATCTTATCAATTAAATTAATATTTGCTCCATCTTCAATACATAAATATCCCCCATCTTCAATAATAATATTACCACTTCCTTCTACTCTTAAATTTACACCTGACTTAATGCATAACGTACTTCCTTGTCTAACTATCAATTTTGCACTATCTGAAATATTGAAAATACTATCACTTTCAAGGACTAATGCACTATTGTTTTTAACATCAACTATTGAGTTCTTCTCTAAATTAAATACTGATTTTGCCTTTGTTGTAAATATTGTTGGATCTGCAAATATTGTATCTTGTCCAATAAATTGAGGATTACTTGGTTTTGTCGGCGTTTTTCCTTGGTCTAATAATATTGTTTTCCCTTCTTTTAAATTAATCTTTTCATTTAAGACTATTGGTCCGCACCAACGGACATCATTGTCTACATCAAACTTATCCCACCTTATCCGTACTTTTATATCTCCATTACGATATTGTTCTAATATCTCTATTTGTAAACCATTTAAAAATATATTTCTGTTATCTTGGGGACTTGATGTTTCTATTATTTGGTAACTTGCTCCACCGTATCGATAAGATGTCATGAAAGTTAGAGAAGGTGAACAGCTTGGATTTGTAGAAATATTAACTTTACTACCTATCGGAAAAATATCATATTGATAAGCTGCAAAAATTGGATATTCCATTTCTGTATTATTTAATTGAGTTCTTAATATTTCTCCATTTAACTTAATCTTTTTTGGTCCCAACATCTCTTTATTGTATATTTTACAATATTGATATGTAAAATCAGGGTCAATATTAGGTTCAATACAATTTACTGCATGGGTCTGTAGTAAACTATAACCTGTTAATGAATTACTACATACAGAAGAAGTAGTTGCGTATTCTGCCCGTCCTAAACTTAAATCAATCCCTTCGTATGAAAAATCATAATTACCAAAACTACAAATTGGACTAATATAGTTTGTTGTACTACTTGTTTCGTTAACTATTGATAAATCATCATTTCCTATTTGCAAATTTAATCTAATCCCTTTTGCATTATTTGAATTGTACTCAACTTGATCTGATTTTAATTGATGGTTCTCCATCCATATATATTGATTTTTGGTTAAAGAATTAATACTTTTAATGTGAGGTAATTTAATTCTAATAGCGTCTCCATAAGTAGAAAAATCTCGCAGTATAAATTCATTACTTTGTAATTCTTGTCCATATACTAAATCACCATTGGTTTCTGAATAATTTGTTGTTCTTGTTGAAATGTAATACTGATTTCCATCTGGCTTCCAGCCCAATCTATCTCGATCCCAACCATTCCAAGAAAAAAGATTAGCATTTACACTTTCCAATAAACTATATCCTCCAAAATTAGATAAAAAAGTACCATTGCCAGCTCCTGCAATTCCTGAATGGAAATTATTTCCTCCAAGAAGATTATGTACAAATTCATGTCTTATCCCCATTTTTATAAAATCACAAATATTCATCTTTGTAAGACTATTAGTCCCAGATTTATTTTTTATTGGAATCAATCTATTATCAGTAGAAACATCACCACCTCCTGCTCTAGTAAAGTTTCTCCATACTATAGCAACAAAATCAATATAATTATCACTTTGATTAATCTGTTGTTGATAATTCCGAGGTGTCCATCTGTCAAATGCATCAGAATTTAAAGAATATCCATTCTCTGTAATAATATCATTTTCTGGTAAATTATTTAAGTAATTTAATACACAGAAACCTGGATCAGAATTAGCAACCTGATAATCTATTCTTACTAAATTAGGATAATAATCCCCAAGAAATATAAAATTTCCAAAAGATGCCTGATAAAAATATTTTGTTAAAGTACCATGTATTGATTCTTCGCCATTAAATACTGTATCAACAATATCGTCCTTATTAGAAGGAAGTGTATTATAATCCCAACCCCAACAGCCTGTTGAATCTATATTTGGAGGAACGTTAATTACTTCTGCAAAAACAATAAATATTCTTATTGTTCCATTTGGAGAAAGATGATTTCCAAAACGAGAATTTACAACTTGACCATTTGTTATTATACTAAAAAATAAAAATTGTATAATTCACTATCTTATTTACAAATATCTTTTTCATCTTCTACAATTTTATGATTTTTACTTTCATAAATCTATTATCTTTTGCCGTAATCATCGCACAATAAATTCCCGACTTAATATTTAACAGATTAATTTGAGTAGATGAATATATTTTTTTATTATATATTTCTTCCCCAAATAAATTAATAATACTTATTTGCAGAGGAAATTCTTGAGCATTTATATTTAAAAAATCTCTTACAATTGTTGGGTAAACAGTAATATTTATTCCTTTATATGCAATGTCCTTTATATTTCCATACAAAGGAATAACTTGATTTATTGAGTCATTGCTAAAAAATATTTCTCCATTTATTTTAAAATAGCTCCAAAATGATAAATAAACTCCTGTCTCAGCAAAACAAAATAAAGAGTCAAAATCATTATTATAAATAGGAATCATAATAGAATCTTGGAAAAAATAATCTGGATATAATCCAATTTGATCAGATCCACCTTCTCTTTTTATCAGAACTCCTTTCTCTTCAATTAAGTTCGTCATATCTAATGAGGAACAAACATTAAGAGCATAATGATTAGGAAATTCATCTAAATATTTAACAATTATGGAATCAATTGTTATAACACTATCTTGCGAATAAGCACTACTTCCAAATAAAGTAATAAAAAACATAACTAAAGCTAATAATAATATCTTTTTCATAATATTGTTTTTGAAGATTAATAAATATAATTGTTATGACACTGCAAAGGAAAACAAAATAAATGAAAAAACAAAATAAAAGACTAAAAATAATCGTTTAACTTGAAAAATCAGAAAAAAAGTTATATATTCGCCCACAAACAGAAACAATATATTATCCATCGTCTTTTTTACATCATAAAACAACGGCTTAACATCTAAATAGAAAGATTTAATAGCAAAGTAAAACAAATTAAATCTTTATTCTTACATCAAAACACCTAACACCTATTGCAAAATATCCTTACTACATAGAGTCGAAAAGAAATTCCAAGCAATAGGAATTCAAATAATAAAGAATAGAAGAGGAAAAGAAATAAATAGACCAGTAATATGGTCTTTTTTATTGCTATTTCTTTAATTTCTAATAACTAACAGAATATTTTCTGATAGTTATTAGAATATTTTTTGTTAGTTAACAGAATTATTTTTGTTGGTAATGGGGGAAATTTAGTCTTTAACAGAATATTTTTTGTTAGTGATGGAAGAAATTTAAATAGTATTGCAAGACTTTTTCTTAAAAACAAGGAAAATTAAGTTAATAAGATTAAAAATTTAAGGCAAAACCTCACA
>JBAZSY010000030.1:0-22446 GCA_041662185.1 Bacteroidales bacterium | reverse complement strand
ATCTAAAAAGAAAAAGAAGTATTTAAAATGAAAACACAAGACGAAATTTTACATAAAAAAGGATGTTATTGTATGTACTATAATGATGATGGAAAATGTATAGAATGTGGTGTTGTTTTTCCTCAATATGTAAAATCTAAAAAGAAAAAGAAGTATTTAAAATGAAAACACAAGACGAAATTTATAAAGAGATAGTTAAAGAAGATAATCAGACTTTTGTTAAAGGATATAAGCATGGTAAAGAACAAACCCTAAAGGAAGTTTTCGAGGAGATTGATAGAAGAATTGAATATTGGGAGAAATTTCTTAAAGATAAAAATTATCAAAAGGGGAGTTTAGATTTTGTTAGAATTAAGATTATTACTTTAGATTTTAGAAAATTAAAAACCAAATTACAGGAGAAGTTTAAATGACAATATTTTATCCAACAGGAGATTGGGAATGGTATAAATCTGGAAAGAAAGATAGAGGTATCTGGAATGGGAAGTTTAAACCAATGTCATCAAAAGAATGGTTTGATTATGTTGCTGGAATTGTAAGAGAAGAGATTAAAGGATTTGATAAAATTTTAGATGCTGGATGTGGCGAAGGTTTAGTTATGATGACTTTGAATAATATGATAATAGATAATGAAATTGATGGTTTTGATGTTTGGGAGAAAAGAGTTAATATCGCAGAAAAATTAAATCCAGAAAATATAATTTTTATAGCATCAATAGATAAACTTCCAATGGAGAATAACTATTATGATTGTTCTTATACAGTTCATGTTTTAGAACAATGCAACGATATTAAGGAAAAGGCAATAGAAGAGTTATTAAGAGTAACTAAAAAGAAACTTATTTTTATTGAACCAATTTATGAACATGGAAATATGTTTCAAAGATGGCACATGAGAAGGCATAAGTATTTGATGGGTTTTATTATTTTATTAAAGAAATTAGAAAAGGAAGGAAGGATTAAAATAATAAAGATGGGGAAATTACATACTTATTCAAATCCTTTGAATCCTCCTTATTTGATTGTTGTGGAGAAGTTAAGATGAAAGTTGCAATATATGTAAGAGTTAGCACAGAAGAACAAGATTATGAGAACCAAATAGAGCTTTGTAAAAAGCATTGTGAAGTAAGAGGATGGGAAATTTATAAAATATATCAAGATGTTTTTACTGGAACTTCTTCTTCAAGACCATCCTTTAATGAACTTTTAGAAGATATGCGTCATTATAGATTTAATGCAATAGTGGTTACCAAACTTGACAGAATAGGCAGAAGTCTTAAACATCTTTTATCTTTATTTGATGAACTTAATGTTAAGGGAGTTCAATTTGTAGCAGTAACACAAAATATTGATACTACAACTTCAGCTGGAAAACTTCAAATGCAAATTATGGGTGCTTTTGCTGAATTTGAAAGGAATCTTATTTCAGAAAGAACTAAAGAAGGATTGAAAGGAAAGGTTAATGTAGGTAAAAGAGGTAAGGATAAACATAAAAGAAAAAATCGGGTAGTTTTAAGAACCCCCCTTTATACTAAAATTAGGAGTAAAAATTAAATAGTTAAAGATGTCCCTTTTTTAAGATTAAAATGTTAGACAAGAAATTTTGCAAAGGATGTGGAAGGAAACTTAATGAAAGTCCTCTTCCAGCTGTTTATGGTGAAAGAGTGTATGAATTTGAAGATGGATTTTATTGTGAAATATGTGGTAAGGCCATAGTAAAGAAAAGGAGGGAAAAATTAAATAAATAATGGCAGAAATATTAGGAACTGCAGTTCCCGGACTTCCAAATGTTAATATTACAGGTATTTTTAGTTCAACTTGGATTTATGTTGTAATAATTGCAGTTTTTGGGTTCATTCTTATTGGAGGAATAGCTATTCTTCTTTATTATAAGACTTTTAACAGGAAGATCGTATTCTTTGAAAACATTAGTGGTTTAGGTTATCAGCCAACTATGAAGAAGAAAGCAAGAAGATTGCGTGTAGGTGCTTCTGGTGAAGAATTATTAGCTATCATTGGAGGAGATACTCTTTCAGCTTATGGCAGAAAGATGGGTAAGAACACTTATTGGTTTGCCAAAGGAATTGATGGTTATTGGTATAATTTCCTCTTAGGTGACTTAGATACAAAGATGGCCATGCTGGATATTGAACCAGTTGATAAGAATGTTAGAATGTTCCATGTTGCAAAAGACAGGATGAATAGAGATAACTATCTTAAGAAAAGCTTTATGGAGAAATATGGATCAATGATTATAATGTTTGTCTTTCTTATAATCTTGATTGTTGGAATGTATATTATTATTGGAAAAATAGGAAGTGCCACTCAAGCACTGGCAGCAACTCAACAATCTAATGAAGCAGTTATCAAAACTACCCAACAAATATTAGCAGCAAACGAAAGAATGATAAACGGAGGAAGTCCTAGTGTTGTTTCAGGATTAATTCCAGCTGGTTAATAAAATGGGTCAAGGAACATTAGCAATAGAAATAGATGAAGAAATAGATGAAAGATTATTAATTGAAAATTGTTTAATGTATTATTATTCAGGATATGATCCTTCTATAATATTATCTCTTTATGCTTTTGCTAAAAAATGGCATATAACTAAATTCATTTATTATCTTTCTTTACTTAAAAATGAAAAAGAGTGAAATCTTATTTCCATTTGAAGCAGCTTTTTTTATAGCAAGTGGAAGTTTATTTATTCTTAAGAGTTATATCTTTTCTGGAATATTTCTTATTGCTGGAATCTCTCTTGCAACTTTTATTGGGAAATTAATTATAAAAGAAACTAAGGAGGGACTTTGGAAATGAACATCCCAATAGAACTTTTAGTATTAATGGCAATTATTGTTTTTATTATGTTTTGGTATTTTTTAATGTTTATACTCAAGAGAATTAAATTATGGAGATACAAACCAGAAAATGACAAAGGTAGAAGAGCAGAAGAAGCCAGAAGAACAGGACTTGCAAGTATACAAAGACCTTTATTACCTGAAAGACGAAGCATTCTTCCGACAGCAATTGTTGATCCTCCTAGAGAGAATAGCAACAGCATCAGAGAACCAAGCAACAGCGATGGAAGAACTTTCAAAAATCCCTTCAGAAGAAGATAAGAAGCGATAAGGTAATAAAATGAATAAGTTTGATGTATTATTGATTGTAGCAATTATTTTAATGATTTGTGTAGGTGCATATTTAGTTTTTTCTTTTAAAGATGAAGGAAACTCTTGTATTTCAGACCCAATAAAATATTATGAGAACCATTCTAATTCTAATTGTTTCTGCTATCCATGAAACTTAAAAGATTTATAGAAATTTTTAATGCTGATCCTTTACTATTTCCAATTATAATATTAAGAATAAAAGAAAAAAAGAAAAAGAAATAAAAAATTAATTAGATTGATCCTCCTCCCATTCTCATCTTTTGCCATACTCCGACTAATACTCCAAGTATTGCAAGTATAAGAACGATTGCAGCGACTAATAAGGCAGTTGGAAGTTTGCCAGATACATTGTCAATTCCAGATGTGAAATTACCAACTAAATCTGTTGTTGCTAGTTCCTCATTTGAATAAGTTATGTAAGTATAGTTTAAACTTACATTATTCCAAGCATAACCTGTTCCGACGCTAGTATTAGTAAGAATACCTCTAGAAGATAGAGTATAATTACTTGCTGGAATTGCAGCACCAGAACTTCTGTTCACAGCACTGCTTATAGAATAATCAAATGTATTTTCATTTACATTTGTTAAGGTATAAGTTGTTGCATTAATAAAACCAACTTCATTTAAAACTGAAGTTGTAACTCTTCCTCCTGTCATTAAATTAGCATTACTTAATGTGCCAACCACAACAAAAGCAATAATTACTCCGATTACTAAAGCAGCTATTCCAAATACTAGACCTGTTATTAGTCCACCTGTCTGACCTCTCTTATTCAATTGTTCCATCTAAATTAAAGATGGAGAATTAAATAGAACCTCCACCCATTCTCATTTTCTGCCATACACCTACAAGAACACCTAGTATAGCTAAAATAAGAACAATTGCAGCAACTAATAAAGCTGTTGGAAGTTTGCCAGATACATTATCAATTCCACTTGTAAAGTTTCCAATCATTCCATTTGCAGTAGTAGCTTCAGCTGAACCAGCTGTTAATAGACTAGCATTGTTCAATGTTCCTACAACTACAAAAGCAATAATTACTCCTATTACTAAAGCAGCAATTCCAAACACTAATCCAGTAACCAATCCTCCAGTTTGACCTTTCTTATTTGTTTTCATTGTTTTAAGTTTGGAAAGTTATATACTGCCTCCACCCATTCTCATTTTCTGCCATACACCTACAAGAACACCTAGTATAGCTAAAATAAGAACAATTGCAGCAACTAATAAAGCTGTTGGCAACTTGGTTGATACACTATCAAGACCTTCAGTGAAGTTTGAAACCATATTTGCTGTTGCATTCATTGGTGCAGTTCCAGTAACTAAATTAGCATTGTTTAAAGTGCTAACTATTACTAAAGCAATAATGACTCCAATTATAAGAGCAGCAATTCCGAAGACAAGACCTGTTACAAGTCCTCCTGTTTGTCCTTTCTTATTTTTTAAGACACTCTCCATTATTTTTTTAACCTCCTTTCATTTGTATAAATTATTCCTACGATCCAAGTTAAAAATAATAAAGAATTAGTTATTTAAATACTCATGTAAATAGTGTAAATGGTGTAACACTATGGATGTTACTTCTTATTTTTTTTCTTTTTCTTACCTTTTCCCATATTAAAGTTTTCTCCCTTTGAATTTTAATGGTGATTTTAGTTTTTTAACATGTTTAAGAACCATTGTTGTCCCTTTTATTTTAGCCATCGGAACAATAGGTTTTGATGCAGCATTCATATAATCTGCGCCCATGTGAGTTCCTGTTCCTAAAGATTGTTCAGTTGTTCCAATTACTATTCCAGACATTAATGAGTTCATTGTATATCCTGAAACACCCATTCCTTTTTTCTTTTTCATCTTGACCTCCTTACACTTCTGATTGTTTATGATCCAAAAATAACCATACTCCAGAGAATATAGTTATTACAACAACAATTACAAGATAATTTAGACTTATAAATCCAGTTATAGTTGACATCAATAAAGCTGTCATTAAGGTAGCAATTGAAGCAACAACAGACCACATAGGAAAGTCAGCACTTCCAGTTCTTGCTTTTTGTCTTGCTGCACCACCTAAAAGTATTACTCCAAATATAAAGAGAAGTAATAAAGGAACAAAAGAAGGAATTTCTCCAGTTAAAGGGATTACTATATTATCAATTGTTGTTCCATTTGGCAAAGTGTATAATTCTAAGAATACCATTTAATCTGGTGACCTCCCAGCCCATGTTTTCCATATTAATAAAGCAGTAATAAAAGCAATCAATCCTAAAAAAGTTGTTATAAATATTCCAAATCCTGAACCACTTCCAAATATTTTAGAATATAAAACACTTAATCCATTTTTGATAATTGAAATTATATTTATTGGAGTAATTGCAAATTGCCCTGAAGTTGCAGTTGTTCCAGAAGCAGCAGTAGAACTTATAGTTGAATTAATTATTGAACCATAAGTTGATTGAGCACCAGTATTAAATTGAGAAAGATTACCACTAGTAGAAGTATAAAGGTTACTTATTTCTGGGTCAGATGCAATAGAAATTGGTGCATCATTGTCAATAGCAAAATTAATACAAAATCCAAGAATAGCAACAATAAATAATCCAATTAATATTAAACTTATTGTCCAATCTAATTGTCCTAAACCTCTTTTATCTTTATTCATTGTCTTTTACTCCCTTTAATTATTACTAATATAATTGCTATAACTAACCATAGAATAGTAGCACCAGCACCAATAAATCCATTGTGAGCTACTAAATTTAATGCAAATAGAACAATGATTCCTATTAAGAAGAATACTATTGTAAATACAGGATTATCACTCATAGCTGCACCAAATAAAGTTAATAGAACAAAGATTGATAATATTACAAGAACTCCACTATAAATCTGTGATGGTGTTAATTCTAAACTTAGATGACCACTTCCAACTAAAATTCCATCTTTATAAATATCTGCCCTTAATGTTTCATTCCCTATTCCAGCACCATAAGTGCAAGTTAATGTTCCAGCACTTGAAGTTAAAGAGTTAGTGCAAACATTAGTTCCTAAAGCATCTGTCTTAGTAACATTAAAAACTATTGTTGAAACTGCACCACTTGGAATTGTAAAGAGAAGTGTTGAGATTTTTCCAGTTCTGTTATTAGACAAAGTAAAAATAAAATCATTATCAATAGTAAAATTATTTACTGGAATAGAACTTGAAAAACTATTTAGATCAATAGAACAATCAGTTATAGTTGGATTCTGGCATATAGGAATTACATTCAAGAAATTAGCAACCAATTGATTATTATGATAAACATAGAAGTTATACACTCCAGTATCTTTTATTAATGATGCACTTGTCTTTCCATCAAAGTCTGTTATCGGCCTTTCAATTGTTTTGAATACTCCTTCTGAAAGATATTCTCTTGAAATATCTATTGTTGCAGAACTTACAGGAAGGAAAGAAGTATCTTTATAAGTTATTTTAAATATCGTTGCTGAAGTTGTTGGTAAGTCTAGTAAAGTAATATTTTGGTTTAAAGTTGTTGTGTTTAAATTTGTATATCTTATTACATTATATTCTGTATTATAACCTTCTGCCCAGTATTTAGTGGTTGCACCTAAAAGATAATTACCTCCAACTAATGAATTATTAATACAGATAGTTATTGAATTTCCAAATGGTGACATACTTCCATTATGAACCACAGAATAACTTGCTAAAGGAGTTAAAGAATTTGTAGGAAGGATTACTATTGAAGTTTCAATTGAACCATTTAAATTTGTTTGTGTCAACTCATCTTTCATATAATAATTAAGAAGAGCAGTTGAGGATACAGAACAATTATCAATAGCTAAATTTTTTACAGATTGATTATTAAATGTTGAATTTGCTTTATTAGTCAAAGAACTATTATGAACTAATTCAAAGTTCCAGTAAAATGTTTTGTTAGTTGTTGCACTTACTGAAGGAGCATTTATACTTCTTGTAAAGAGAGTATTGCTTCCGGAACCTGTTTGTGTTCCGACATAATCAGTTCCGTCATAATTTAATCTTGCAACAACATTTGGATAATAGGTTCCATCATAAGAAACATTAATAATAAAAGAATTTAAACTTCCTTCATCAACTTCAGAAGTATAAGTCTGTGAGTTTTCTCTAATTAAATAATCCCAATTAACAATAGAATAATTAATATTTCCAAAAGTATCATTCACCCAGATTAATGCACTATAACTTGTTCCAGCTAAATCAAAAGTTGTTGTGTTAGCAACTCCTGAAACACATCCTCCAATAGTTGTATTTGTTGAATTATAACTTAACCAGCATCTAGATAAACTTGCATCTGTTGGAGTAAAACTTATTGTATGATTTGTTAAACCAAGAGTTTCAGTTCCACTTCCAGAATTAATTGTTATTAAAGGCACAGAAGTATCTATTGTAAAATAACCTGTTGTTGAATTTACATTTCCTATTTCATCATTAACCCATATTGTAAAATAATGTGTTCCATCATTCCAAAGAAGAGAAGTTATATTTGCACATCCAGTTAAAGTTACATTAGCCAAATAAGTATCATTTGAATACCAGCAAGACTTTCTATTTAAATCATAAGCAGAATAAAGAATATCTAATCCTGAATCTGATGAATTAGTATTATTTGTTGGAGAGATAAGTGTAATTGTTGGAGTAATAGTATCTAAGTTTATTGTCCTTGTTTCTGTTGAATTAAAATGATTTACAATATCAAAGATAGTTACATAATAAGTATAAGTTCCATCAATTAAAGAAGTAAAATTATTATAACTTATATAAGTTAAATTAAAGTAAGTGGTGGTGTTTGTAGAGTTAGATATTCTATAAGTTATATTTTGGAAATTAGTTTCGGTTGCTGCAACATCTATATAAACCCAATCTCTAGAAAAATTAGTATTATTTCCAGATGTTCCAGTATCATAAGAAATTAAAGGAATAATTGTATCTATTGTTAAATTTCTAAGGTTAGTTGTTGTTTGTCCTTCAGCAGTATCAAAAGAATAACAAGTCCAATTATGAACTCCATCTCCTAATGTTTCAGTTCTTTGTATAGTTAAATTCTGTCCTACTCCTCCTGTTTGTGTTTCTTGAGTTGTTCCATTAATAACCATTGTTAAATTCTTAACTCCTATATCATCAACAGCTGAACAATTAAATATAACTGATGCTGAAGAAGAATTGTAATTATTAATTGGTTGATTCAAGGTTATAGTTGAAGGGGTATTTCCAGCTTCCTGAGTTCCAAAAGTATAAGTTGGTTCTGGATAGGTATAATTTCCTTTAACAATAAAGTCAAAAGTAGATTCTCCAAAATCTCCTCCTGTTTTTGTATTTGCAAAGGCAACATCTCCTACATCTCCAGCACTATCAAAAGCTGTCCATGCACCAGCAGTTCCATTTTCAAATTTATATCTGAAAACATCACTTTCATTAAATTGTAATTGTATGGTAGTCCATTTCTGATCTATTACTGGATAATCTTTATTTGCTATTGCATAAGTTCCACAGCTTCCATCATTGGAAGTACAAGCATAAAGAGTTGGCTGTTTTCCAGCAGTTATATAATATTGATAATAAAACCATTTAACAAAACCCATAGATTGAATACTACTTCCAATTTTTCCTATAAATACTTGGTTAGCTAATTGATCACTCATGTTCATAGCCATAGAACCTTGATGAACAAATTTATTAGTAAACATTGAATTACCCCATTGATCTAAAGACCAAAAATTAGCAGTTCCAGATACAATTGCATTATTAGCATAACTTTCAAAATCTTCTACATATTCAAAAGTATTTGCAGCACTTGAAGTAGTTGAAGCAGCTGGATTATTATAATACATGTAGAAAGAATTAACACTTGAAGCAGTTAAATTTACTTTAACCCAAACATAAGCCCAGCTTGAAGCATTATAAGCTTCAAGATAATAAGGAAGTTCAATTGCTTCAGCACCATTTAAAAATCTTAAATCACCAAAATCCGTTTTCATATTTGCTTCATAACTAATATTAAGAGGGACTTGAATTTGTTTTATATCTTTGTTTGAATTTTCAGTTATGTTAAGTTGTTTTTTATTAACCCAATTTGCATCCCACCATGTCCATTCTGTTAAATCTTTTCCAAAGGCATTTACAATCCAATCTACTTTGTCACCTAACTTTTTCTTTCCTTCTATCTTTAAAGTATAAATTCCAGCTGGAAGTTTATCTTTAATATTATAAGAAATCCAGATTGTTTTATATAAAGGAGTTATTGTTTCTCCTACCTTTTCTAAGGTGCAAGTTTCATTCTTGTCAGTCTTGCAGTTTGTTTTATATTTAGGAGTAGAAACATTTTCTATTACTTCTTTCTGAATATAAAAATTAAAGTTAGATATTTCTTTTATTTTATCTTGCTTGTCTTTAAAGGTTATAGAGTTTAAGATATTCTCTTCTTCTCTTAAGTCTACTTTAATAATAGCATAACAATCTATAAGACATTCGTTTGAATTATCTAATAAAGTAAACTTAGCAATGTCACTTCCAAGTCCTAAAGCATTTGTAATGGTTATTGTTTTAGTTTGAACATCATAAGATTTAACATTATCCCAATCCCATGCAGAAATAATTCCAGTCATAAAAACCATTAAAAAACAGGTGAGTATTATATTAACCAATAAGGTTTTCTTTTGTCTACGAGCTTCTAATGATGAGTTTTTTATCATACTCCACCTCCAGATTCACCTTTTCCAGCAAAAAGGAATATTCCAGTAATAAAAGCAATTATTACAAATATTGTTGGAGAATAAAGGATCATGTAAGACATTGCAGTTTGTTCCTGAAGGTTAATAGCAATCTCATCTGTTCCATTATAAATTTCTTCATAAGCATTGCTTATTACAATAGACACTACAATTAATAAAAGAATAAGAGCAATATAAAGTCCAATAAACATAGGATTAGAACTTTGTCCATAACCTACAACAACTACAACTGAAAAGATTAAGGCCAATGCAAAAGCAAATACTAAAAGGTAAGGCATTAAATTAACCATTGTATGACTTACTCCAAAAGTATAAACTGCTGCTTCTGATATATTAGTATCTCCAACAACACCTATTCCTTCCATCACTGGAGTAATCTGATCTGAACCATAACTTATTATTCCAAGAACTATTGCTGCAATAAATCCTAAGATTAAAACAGCAAAGAGAAATACAAAGAAATAAATAATCCCAGCCATTCCTTTTTTATCTTTCTTTATTGTTTCCATTATATTTTAATGTTCTCCTTTTTTGGTTTTGTCTTTAATTCTGTTAAACTAAACTGATAACCTTGTGTTCTTCTTAACAACTTAGTCATTTCTGCCATAGAAAGTTCTTTTGGTCTAAAGTTAGCAAGACCTTTAGTCAGTCTTATTTTAGCTATTTCTCTCATGTCTTTTTCAAAATCTAAATCTATTCTTTGTATCTTTGAAAACTTCTTTGCCATTATATTTTACCTGCTGGGAATATTCCCTTTTGAATTAATCTCTTCATCTTTTTGTCTTGAGCAATCTGAACAAATATCCAGATAAACCATACTATCACAATTGGAAGAGTTAGTCTAAAACAAATACTATAAATCATAAACATTGTTTGTGCTACTAATCTTTCACCAAGATAAGCAAATGCTAAGTTTGATAATAAATAAAAAATTCCTATTAAGATCATCCAATCTGTAAACAATAGAACTGACTTAAAATATTTAAGATTGTTTATTGAAATTAAGTTTCCTTCTCCATCTCTTGTTTCTCCATCTGGAAGTTTACCCATAAAATAAAGTATTAATATAAAGAATAAAAATAGACTTCCTACTTCTAAAAAATAAAGAAGAGAACGACCATCAGTTAATTCAAGTCCTACTCCTTGAACAATATAATTTCCATTAATAAAACCACCTTGTCCTAATCTTGATTGGCATCTTATTTGATAGGAGTAATAACCAATTAAAGTAAAGTTTTGTTTATTAATAATTACATTAAAACAATTTTGACAAGCAGAAGAAGAAGAAGGAACTCCAAAAGAAATATTAGGAGAAGCAACTCTCCAAACATTATGCCCAGAAGTATTTAATAAATTATAAGTGCAATTTGTTGTAATATTTGTTAAGATTGATTCATCACTAAAATTATAAACCCACCATCTAACTGCAAAAGCTTCATTTATTCTTATAAACTCTGGATTAGGATAACTAATTTCTAATCCAGCTTGTCCTTGTTGAACAACAGAAACTTTTGCATCTATTAAGATTGGAGTTATTATTAATAATAATGCTAAAACAAAAAGAATATTTAGTTTCCCTTTAGCCATCCAAACATTCCTCCTTTTCCTTTCTGCATCCCTTCTGGTGCTAATGCACGAACTTCTGTAAATTGTGCATGTTTCCTTAATGAACTTCTTTCTATTCCACCTTCTGCTCTTCTATAAGTATTAAGAACTTGATGTTCAATTTCCATAGTAATTGAATCATATTCATTAATTCTTTTCTCTAACTCTTCAGCTTTTATTTTATTAATTTCATATTCAATTCTTCCTTCCATCTCTTCTATAATATCCTGTCTTATTTTTTCTTTATCTGGTTTCAATCCCAGAAGTTCAATAGTAAATGACCTTAACTTTTCTTTATCTGTTATTTTACTTTCTAATATTTTTACACACTCTTCAAAGGTCGGTTCATAGAAAAATCCTTCATAACGCATGAGGACAAAATCATTAAGGCAAGTTGTAAAATCATACATGATTCTCATTATTTCTGAATCATCATAATTGGAAAGAAGAACATTTTTATTAATATAAAATATAACTTTCTCCATAATTTTCTGAACGCCATAATCACTAAGAACTCTTAATTGTAATTTGAAAGATTCATCTTTAGAATCTTCCCATTCATAATTTCCACTTTCTAAATTAATTGTTATTTTCTTTCCAGTAATTAATTTGAATATATCTCTGATTACTTCTTTGACATCTAGTTGTTCTTCAGCTAATCCTCTCTCTTGTTCCTGAAACATTGCCTGTTGCTGTGCTTGTTGCTGCTGCATTCCCATCTGTTGTGACATTTGGGAGTTCATCATAATATTTTCATACTCCTCTGCTGTTACCATTGTTATTTATATTCTATAACCTCTGAATAAACTTTTTCTTTGAACTGGTTTCCTTTCAAGTCTTTTTTTAACATCATAAGGATGATCTAAAATTTTTCCAGAAGGAGTTAAAATTTTATGATCTCCCCATCTAGCAGATGTATTCATTATTTTTCTATTTGCTGCTTTTAAAGATGTATGATTTGAAAGTATTTTTCCTTTTCTATTTAATACAATATATCCCATTTTATAACTTACCTCCTTTCATTTTTAATCTTTTAAAATATTGAATCTCTTTCTTTTCTGTCTTAGTTGATAATCTATATTTAGGAATTTCAATATAAAGTATTCCTTGTTTTGTTGGTTTAGTTTTATAACCAAAGATATTTTGTGTTTTAATTCCTTTACCTTCAACTTTAAATGTAGCACCAAGAGTTGTTGCCGTTTTAAACTTACCAAGATTAAATGCTTCTTTCTGTGTTCTAGTTATTCCAATAGGTTTAAACTTACCAAACCTTCTCATTGAAACTAAGAAAGAACCAAAACCTTTTGATTTAGTTGGCTGCCATAATTTATATTTAACTGAAGGTGTTTCAGTTGTTGTTCCTTTAGGAACAACTATATTTATATTAAACTTGCTGGTCTGTCTTTGTGTTTGTCTTTGAACTTGTCGTTGCATAACTCTTTGCATTTCTTTTTGTGTAATTTTTTGCATTGGTTTTAAAATAGTTTTTGTTTGTTCTTTAGTAATAGTTCTTTCCAAAGGTTTCAATACTTCTCTAGTCATTCCTTTTGTTAACTCTCTTTCAAGAGGTTTGTTTACAAACTTAAATGTTTCAACATTAAAAGTAGAAACTTTAGGACTAGAATATAATAAAGTATTGGTTTTAAATAAATTATTTTGATTAGTAAATGTTCTTTGATTTATTGATTGAGGAGTCATTCCTCCTTCAGTTCTTTCATATAATCCAAGACCAGCATACTTTGATACAGAAGGAGTTTTAGTTATAGAAACTATTGGATTTGTTTTCATTAACTTAGATTGAGTAAATGCTGTTGAAACTATTTGTTTTTTAATCTGAGGAGAAATTTGTTTTTGTTTAGGATTATATAATCCTTGTAAATATTCTTGACTTGATGTTCTTCCTGATCTGGTTATACTTTTTATTCCAGTTGTTTCAGTTGGAAGTTCAAAGTATTTTTCTGTTGCAGTTCCTTCAATAAGAAAACTCTTTTTAGGTGTTCTCATCTTAGGCATAGTAATATCTACAAAACCAATCTTCTCATTAAAGAAAGATTGTTCCTTTAAACCAAACTCATTTGAATATTCTATATTACCTACTTCTTTTCTTACACCAATTAATGCACCTCTATTAGTTCTCTTTCCTTCTTGGAATAGTTTTAATTTACCTTTAGACACTTTAAATAATTTATTAGTTTCAATCTCACCTAAAGAAAATTGCATCTCTCTTGGAAATTTCTGGAGAACTTTAATTCCTTTTTTATTTGCCAAGACTTCAATTGATTCAAATCCTTTCTTTGGTATTGAAGCTAGGTTTCCTTTATTGACATTAACATTATATTCTATTGGTTCGGTAAATCCTTTTAAAGAAGAATAATAAGTTGAGGTTTTTGTTGGTGTCATTTTAATTGTTCCAACTCCAACAAGTGTTCCTCCTTTTCTTACTGGTTTAGTAATCCATCCTTTTTTATTAACAATAAAAGGTTCTGTAAAAGAATAAGTAAAACTTGGAGGGGTATAAGGTTTTAATTTTCCAGTAGGAAATGTTGCTTCTAATCTTGGAACATCTAATAAATCTAAATTAGATTTACCTTTTGGATAAGCCGCACCTAAGAATTTATTTCTTAGTATATCATATTGTTTTACTTCAAAAACCTGTCTTGATGCAGTAGTTCCAATAACTTTAAACTCGCCTATTGTTACTAAACTTTCTCCTTTCTTTATTATATTAGTAGATGCCGAACTTGTAAAGGTTTCAATCTTTGGTGTAATTTTAAAATTAACTTTCTTGTTTAAAGAACCTAATGCTTTCCCAGTTAAATATGTCTGAGTTGCTTCAGCACCAACATAACCTACAACATAATAAGGATTCTGTTTTATTAGTTCTCCAATTTCTGGAAATCCTTGTTTAGTAATAAGTCTTTTAACAACTGAAGTTCCACCTTCTGTCATTCCTATTACTCCTTGAACTGGATTAGTTACAAAAGATAAAGTTCCTATTGCTGAAGTTGCAACTCCTAAACCTATTTGTGAAGAAATACCTTTAAGATTATAATTCATTCCTCTTTGTGTTATTCTTTCTGATTCTCTACTGGTCATTGCTGATAATGTTTTTAAATCTGGCATAAATGATAAACCAAAAAGTTTTTCTCCAGAAGGTAAAGAAGGTGCAGCAGTAAAAGTTCCATAAGGTTTATTTGTTTGTGGATTAATTTCTAATTGATTACTCATTGAATTTATGTCTTGTTCTTGAACTTGACTTGTAAAACTATTAGCATATTGTTCAAAGTTAAATGTTGGAACTGGATCATAAATGCTAGGAATAATTTCTTGTTCTACAACTCTTTGTTCTTGAACTGCAGTAGCTGGATTGTTATTGTATCTTTCAATTGTGAATGACCTCAATCTTCCTTCATTGGTTTTACTTAAATCCCACTTGTCAGAAGTTAGTTCAGCTTGAACTTTATTACCAGAAATATATTGTCTTTTTTCTATTTCTCCAGTTGTAGGATTAATAACATCAACACTTCCAGTAAAACCTTTTTCCTGTGCTTTTTGCTGTGCTGCTGCTAATTGCTGTTGAGAGTAAACTGGTGATGAAGAAAGATTTCCTTTTTGTATTTGTGTTATAGTTCCTGATGGAGAAACTTCATAACCTATTCCAGTTTTAGGATCAACAAAAGAACCTCCTTGTCCACCAAAGTCTGGAACATTAGAAGGAGGAACAACTCCTCCTCCACCATTATTACCACCTCCTCCTCCACTGGAAGAAGTTGCTTTTCTATAACTATTAACTACTTGATTTGCTGCTGCTTGATCTGGAACACTCATCATTCCAGTTGGTGTTGAGATAGTTCTATCAGAAGGATTGTAAGTAAAAGTCCCTTGAGGAGTTGTAATTGTCTGTGTTCCTCCTACTGAAACACTTGCAGAACCAGAAGGTTTTTTCTTTTTGCTTCCTAGTATACCACCTAAAGCACCTGACAACACACTCATTTTCTAATGTTACATTGTTACACTAAGAGATATAAACTTTAAATAAAGGTATATAAATTTAATAGTAATAACAAATCTTGTATACATTGTATACTTGGTATACCAAAGTATACCAGTACATTGTTGCATTAAAGGGTCTTAACCAATTTGGATAAGGTTATACTCCAATACCGAAAAGTATATAAAGGAGTAATGCTTTCAGATTACTTTTATAAGAAAAAGTTAGATTATTCTCTTACTTCTGTATTAAAATTTAGAGAGGACTGGTTAGAAGAAAAAACCATTGAGGAAATTAAACAAATTTTAAAGGAACAATATGAAAGATAAAATTATAGGCACAGCTTATGTAAACATCATCCAAGACCAAGCAGGACAGGTTAAGTTTGCTTATGGCTATGAACTTGATGACAATGCAGTAAGTCTAAACGATTTAGGTATGTTAAACTCTTTTCTTGATAAAATAAAGGACATGGCTAAAAAAGACTTTCAAGAGAGATTAGATAAGAATGATAAGGAATTTTCAATAGAAAAGGATGGGGTTGAAGAAAATGTGTAAGTGGTCTAAGTGGGGAGACACAAGAATAGACCCTTGTATGAGAGAACTTGTAAAGTATCTTAAAAATAAGCATAAACCCATTTTGTCCTGTTGTGGACATGGAAAATATAATCCTTCTGTGATTGTTAAGGAGTATGGTAAAATCAATGGAAAGAGAGAAGTTTACTTTAAAGAGATATTTTCAGGAAAGATATTGAGAATTAAGAAAAATCCGTTAGATAAAGACCCTAAGAAGTTTTACAAAAGAGATAAGCAAGGATTTTATTATATTCCAGAATTAGCTTAATTTTTTTTGAATAAATTAAGACCCTTTAACGCAACAATGTAGTATACCAGAAAGATATTTAAATCATGCCACCTTCAAAAGTGCATGAAAGAGGTGGGTTTATCGTTTAAACAAAAAGTGATTAACTAATATTTCAACCCAATTTTAATCAAGACTTTTTACCCAAAAAGCTTATTCGTCATTCTGAAAATTAGTTAAGATGACCTTTCCTCGTTTATAACACCATCAGATCTTTTTCAATCACTCACCTCTTTCACTTTAAAATGATAAGCAAATAATATAAAGAAGAATAAGTTTAGGTTTATTCTAGGAGTTTATATGGATATTGATTATATAAGACAATGTGTAGGAAAACAATGTTCAGTTTCTATTGAGAATGGATTTTATTATAAAGGAAAAGTTTTAAGTGTTGGAGAAGATTATTTAATTATTCTTGATAAAGTAGGTAAGAAAGTTTTCCTTTCTTTAAAGACAATTACTAGAATTGAGGAGATAGAATGAGTAAATGCTGGAATTGTGGAATTGAATTCACTTTAAAGAATGAAAATATAAAATGTGATGAATGTAAAGTAATAGTAAATTTTCAATGTCATTCTTGTCATGAATGGTTTTCTCTTTATAATGAAAAGACAAAAGAAAAAATAAAACAATGTGGTATTTGTGGTTTCTTTCCCTGTTCTCATTGTGGAACTTGTGGACAATATTGTGAAAAGGATTTATGGCAAACACAAATTATAAAAATTCTTGCACCAGAAATTACCTATCAAAAAGTTCCTAACTTACAAGAAAAGATAAACAAACTTCTTTCTTATATTGAAGATATTAAAATAAGTCATGATAGAAGAACTTGTCCAAACAATGTTTCTATTTCCTATGCAAAACAAAAGATAAAAAATTGTGCAGTAAAGATGTTAGGATGTCGAGTAAAGAATGAGAAAGATAAATTAAAATTTCTTGAAAGATATACAAAAATTATTGATGTTGATTTAGGAACTAAATTAACAATTAATCAATCAAGAGAGGAAGGAAGTTATGGACAAGAATATAGAGATGCTTTTAATTATGCAATTTGTAGAGGAAAATTAAAAAAAGAAATAATAAAAAAAGAAATAGATAATGAAATAAAAGAAATTGAAGTTTATCATAGAATTGAGAATGGACATTGTCAATATTTAGATTTAACTAATTTAATAATCAAAAAATGTCCAAATTCAAAGTGTAAAAAAGAATATAAATATGAATCACAAATAGAATATTGTCATCATTGTCAATGGAAAAAGGGAAAACATAAAGGAGAATATCCTAAGTTAAAATTAATAATTTCCAATAAAGATACTTGTCAGTTAAATAGAGGTTTATTTAAAAAAGATGGTAAAAGATGATGTTATTAAAGATACTTTACAACTTATAAAAGGAAAGAAAAGTATCAATCCAGCAGCAGAAAATAATGATTTAGATTTAGCACAACAAATTGTTGCTGACCAAATAAATGAAGAAAGAGAAAGAAAAGGGATAATTCCTTCAGATGAAGATAAATTAAAATTAGAGAAAGCAATTATTCAATATTATGGAAAAAGAGATTTAACTAAACAAATTCTTAAAATCCAACCAATACATTATGATGAGAATAAAATTTGGTGGATATGGAATAAACAAAAACTCAAGTGGGAAGTTTCAGATGATACAGCTGTTTTAAATTTTGTAAGTGAATTAAGTATAGCAAATACTATTAAAACAAAAGAAAAAATGGAAATCTTAGAAGCATTAAAGCAAGAATCAAGATTACAAAAACCAAAACCAATAAAGAAAACATGGATACAATTTAAGGATATAATTGTAGATATAGAAACAGGAGAAGAGTTTAAAGTAACTCCTAAATATTTTGTTACTAATCCTATACCTTGGCAATTACATTCTGAAAGATTTGTTGATACTCCAATCATGGATAAAATATTTGAAGAGTGGGTAGGAAAGGATTATGTTAAAACTCTCTATGAAATCCTTGCTTATTGTTTACTTCCTGATTATCCAATACATAGATTGTTCTGTTTAATTGGTGGAGGATTAAATGGTAAAGGATGTTTCCTTAGATTATTAACAAAGTTTGTTGGAGAAGATAATGTTACCTCAACAGAACTTGATGTCTTGCTTTCTTCTAGATTTGAAATAACAAGACTTCATAAGAAGTTAGTTTGCATGATGGGAGAAACAAACTTCAATGAAATGAGCCAGACTTCTATCTTAAAAAAACTTACCGGACAAGATACAATAGGATTTGAATATAAGAACAAGAATCCTTTCACAGATGATAATTATGCTAAGATACTTATTGCTACAAATAACCTACCTACTACAACTGATAAGACTATTGGATTTTATCGGAGATGGTATATCTTAGACTTCCCTAATCAGTTTTCAGAGAAGAAGGACATTCTAAGTGAGATTCCAGAAGAAGAGTATGAAATCCTTGGAGTTAAGAGTTTGATGATCCTGAAGGACTTATTAAGCAATAGAGAGTTCCATAAAGAAGGATCAATTGAAGATAGAATGAAAAGATATGAAGACCATAGTGATCCTTTAACAAAGTTCCTTAAAGAGTTTACCGAAGAAGACCCAGATGGTTTTATTTTTAAAGCTGGATTTCAAAAGAAGTTTAATAACTGGTGTTCTTCAAACAAGTTCAGAAATATTTCAGATGTAACTCTTGGAAAAATTATGAAAGAAAAGGGAATCCATTTTGGTTTACAACAAGCAACTTGGCTTACTGATGGGATTCAAAAGAGATATTATGCTTGGTTAGGAGTTAAATGGAAAGGAGAAGATATGAAAACTGATTGGGATGATTGAGATGATTGGGTTACCTCCACTCAGTTCCTATGTGTAAATACTAAGTAGAATTACCTAATCAAGTCAATCAAGTCAATCAGAATTACCAAAAATCATGTAAAAATATATAAATCAATAAACAATTAATAAAATAACAAAGATGGCAGAAGAAAATAGAGATGATTCAAAAGCACCATTCAATATGGCAATTGATACTCTTAGAAGGATTGGCAAGATATTAGATGAGATGGCAATGGTTGCAGCAGATGGTTTATTATCACCAGCACAAAAGCAGTTCATCCTAGTTCCTAAGTTACAATACTTCTTCTTCCAAGCATCACCTTTATTAAAGCCAGAAATAGTTGATAAGTTTAAAGACCAAGTAATAAGGTTAAGGCCAAATCAAACTGAAGTTTCCATAACTAAAGGTGGAATAACTAAAAAGAGAGAAATAAGATTACTTTATGATCCTGTATTAAATGATGAACTAAATAGATTATTGATTGACATTCAAAGAGAATTGCAGATTGAGAAATACTTCATGCCTCCAAAGAAAGATTTATCAAGAGCAATAACTGAGATGTAAAAGATGACACCAGAAGAAAAGAGGTTAATAGCTGAAATAGTCTGGAGATTAAACATAGAGGTAATTAAAACAATGAAACAAATTCCTAAAGGACAATTGTTCTGTTGGAAAGAAAAGGAATATTTAAGATGAAAATAATGTTAGACAAGTATCCGAAGGGAACTTATAAAGGACAGAAGAGTGATGGCAAATATATAGATGGTTATCTCTATGATAACTTAAAGATACTTGCTAAAAGAATTGTAGATGACATGACTTTTATGGGTGTAATCTTTTCTTCTACATTAGAAGTTGGAACTGGTAAATCTGTTCTTGCAACACAGATTGGTGAAGCATGGAGTGAAATCATGCATGACATGCATGGCATTGATTTACCTTTTGATATTAATAATGTTGTTTGGAAACCAACCAATTTTATTGAACGAGCATTTGAATTACCTAAGTATTCTTTTATTCTTCTTGATGAATGGGAAGATCAAACTTATTGGAGTGAGTTAGGAAAAACACTTAGACAATTTTTTAGAAAGTGCAGACAATTAAATTTATTTATGATTGTGATAATTCCAAATTGGTTTCAATTAAATATGAGTTATGCAATTGGGAGAAGTGCATTTGCAATTGATGTTAAGTTTGAAAAAGATTTTCAGCGAGGATACTTTTCTTTTTATTCTTTCGCGGCGAAGAGAGAACTTTATATCAAAGGAAAGAAAGAACATAACTATAAAGTTGTTCGTCCAACATTTAACGGAATGTTTGTTGATGGTTATGGTGTTAATGAACAAGAATATAGAACTAGGAAATTAAAAGACATGATGGAATACGATCAAGACAATGAAAAGATACCTGTTGAAATAAAAGTTAAGATGTTTTTTTATAAAAGATTAAAGAATAAAATTAAATTTAATCAAAAAGAATGGTCTGAATTGTTAGAATTATCAAGAGTAACATTAAATCATTGGGAAAAAGAAGATTACTCTAGAGATTCTTGGTCTGTAAAGGTAAACGAGTTAACATATAATACTTCACCCAGTAATAAGGTAATTACTTGGGATGAGGAAAGAATAGAGAGAGAGCAATCTCAAGAAGAAGATGTTACTAAAGATGAGGGATGACTATATAGTATAGGCAATTTGTCTGGGTATTCAGTAGTAATTATTTAGTTATAGAAAGGTTTATATACTTATATATTTATATATAATTATGACAACAATAATAGAAATACTTAGGATTATATGGTTGAACCATGTTCAATTTCTTCCTAATATAATAACAATCTGGTTTAATTGAAATGGTTAAAACAATAAGAATGCAAGATGAAACATGGAAAGAAATGCAAGTCTTAAGAGTTGCTTATGGTTATATTACTATGGAAGAACTGCTTAAGGTTTTAATTTCTAATCATAAGTTTACTAATAAAAAACAGGAAGAGGAACAAGTGGAGGAAATACAAAATGGAAAACAAGAAAATAAGATTTAAAGAATTAAGTGCTTGGTTAAAACTTGCTGTAATTTGTAGTTGGTTCTTATTTGGAGTAATGTGTATTAATTTTTTAATAGGATTTTTTTTAGGATTAAATTTAAATATATAATATTGAAAGGAGGAAATAAAAAACAAAATGGAAAAAAATGAAAACCAAATGCCTTTGGGAATATGGGACAAATTGCCAACAGAAGAAGTTATAAAAAAACCTAAGATAAACTTTGAAGTAAATATTCCAGTTGAAGTTATTTTTTTAACTGATACACCAAGAGAATATCAAAGTGAAACGGGTGCGTATTATGTCTTTGAAGTTAAAGTTAATAATGAAGAACGAGCAATTGTTACTTCAGCATGGACTTTATTAAGAGCATTAAAAATTATGACACCTTTGAAAAATAAGAAAGTTAGAATAGTAAAAAAACTTGTTAAAGGGAAACAAGCTTTTGAAGTAGTTAAAATTTAAATTATTGTGGGACGCACTAAAGTAAAATTTAGTCGTTCCATTTATATTCATGCCAATACGAACAGGACGATTATGGAGAGTTTGTAAAATATGTGGAGAAGCATTTAAACCTAGAGGAAGTTCAGAAAGATTATGTTTAAAATGTTTTAAATTAAAAACAGAAGGAAGAGTTTGGAGAAAGAATCATGGTAAATAAATTAGAAGATTGGATTAAATTAAAAGACCTTTGGCAGAAAGCAGTGGATCATAGATGTGCCGATGAGAATTTTAAACTATATGTTGAAGCATCAAGAAATTATTTAGATAAGTATGAAGAAAACTTTAATCCAATGGTGAAACCAAAATGAAAACACAAGACGAAATTTATAAAGAGATAGTTAAAGAAGATAATCAGACTTTTGTTAAAGGATATAAGCATGGTAAAGAACAAACCCTAAAGGAAGTTTTCGAGGAGATTGATAAATTGAATTTTACACAACAATATGACGATAAAAATAAGTTTTCTAAAAAGGATGAAGGTGGATACTATAATGAAGTAATTGATAAAAAAGAATTAAAAACCAAATTACAGGAGAAGTTTAAATGAAAACACAAGACGAAATTTTACATAAAAAAGGATGTTATTGTATGTACTATAATGATGATGGAAAATGTATAGAATGTGGTGTTGTTTTTCCTCAATATGTAAAATCTAAAAAGAAAAAGAA
>JBAZSY010000029.1:0-22513 GCA_041662185.1 Bacteroidales bacterium | reverse complement strand
AACAGATGATTCAGGTTTAGAAGTTATAGATGGAAAACAATTCTTAGTAACAATGTATCCAAACCCAGCAACAAGTACAACAAAATTAGTTGTAAGTGGTGTTGAGGGTGAAACTGATATAGATATAAATGATGTACAAGGAAAACTAATTTATAAAACAACAGCAAAAGCTATGAACGGAAAGGTTGAACAAACTATTGATGTAAACAATTTTGCTAAGGGTGTTTATTATGTTAGAATCCAAAATCAAACAACAAGTAGAACTCAAAAACTTATAGTCCTATACTAAAAGTTTTTAGTTAATAATTAGATTTACTTTTGGAGGTGGTTGTCTCATTGAGGCAACCACTTTTTTCATGACAAAAAAACATAATGATTCTTCATCAACCAATTAAGAAAGGTAGTATCCCATAAAAAAGGAAGTCCAACTTATATTAAAAATGCATAAGAATGGATATAATATTTCACTTGAAATGTTAAGGATTTTAGACGTAAAAAAATCTTATCAAATAGTTTTCATATATCTAATAAGATTCTTTTTATATATTCTTTTGTCTTTATTCTACCTTTAAACTTTTATCTTCCCATTATTTTAGTAAGCTCTTTTTGTGCTTCCTTCGTAGAAATTAATAAATGCTTGGTTTACTACTTTGTTTCCTCCTGCGGTTGGATATTTTCCTGTGAAGTACCAATCGCCAGTATTATTAGGACAAGCTTCGTGTAAGCCTTCTATGGTTTGATATACTATTTCTATTTGTGCCTTACAATCTTCTGGTGTTAAGAGTTTTGTTATGCTTCCTGTTATTTCGTCGTTTGTAAATGGTTTGTATATCTCACGTACGTGATTTATAATATCTTCTTTTGGTAGATTTTCTTGGGCTTTACATTTGTTATAGACATCATCTATTACATTTGTTAAGCCTCTTTCTTTTAATAGTGATATTGTTGCATTGAAGGCTATGAATTCTGACATTCGAGACATATCTATTCCATAACAGTCAGGGTAACGTATTTGTGGTGCAGAGGAAGCTATTACTATTTTCTTTGGGTTTAGTTTATCAAGCATTTTAATTATGCTTTGTTTTAGGGTTGTTCCTCTTACTATTGAGTCGTCAAGAACTACAAGGTTATCAACATAGTCTCTGACTTGTCCATAGGTTACATCATAAACGTGAGCTACCATATTATCTCTATCGTCATCGTTTGTGATAAATGTTCTCATCTTTACATCCTTAACAACTATGTATTCACGCCTTGGGGCAAGAGAAAAGATTTCTTTTAGATCATCTTCACTTATCTTGTTTTGCTTTTGACGTTCTAAAATTTCATTTATCCTTTCTTGGTCAACGTATTCATTTAATGATTGAGCTAAACCTTGAAAAGCTACAGAAGCCGTATTGGGTATATAGGATATAACAGTATTCTTTAAATCGTAGTTTATTGCTTTAAGTATTGCTCCTTTTAAATTCCTTCCCAAGTTTTTACGTTCTTCGTAAATTTCTGAATCGGTACCACGAGAAAAATATATTCTTTCAAAAGAACATTTTGCTGGAGTTGCTGGTTCTATAATTTGTTTTAATGATATATTGCCATTTCTTTTTATAATTAATGCTTCTCCGCATCCAAGTTCTTTTACATCATCTTTTGTTAAGTTGAAGGCTGTTTGTATAACAGGTCTTTCAGATGTTACAACCACTATTTCATCATTTTGATAATAGTAACAAGGTCTTATTCCATTAGGGTCACGTAAAACAAATGCATCTCCATGTCCTAACATTCCTCCCATTACATATCCTCCGTCCCAATGTTTAGATGCTTGTTGAAGTACATTTTTCAAATCAAGTTCTTCAGCAATCTTATGAGTTATAGCCATATTGTCAAAACCTTCTAACTTATAGAATTTAAACAATCTTTCGACTTCTCGGTCAAGAAAGTGTCCTATCTTTTCTAAAATTATTGCTGTATCGGCAGTCTTTACAGGATGTTGCCCCAAGGTAATGATCTTTTCCATCATCTCATCCATATTAGTTAGATTGAAGTTCCCTGCAAGAACTAAAGAACGAGTTTTCCAATTGCTTTCTCTTAGGAAAGGATGGAGGTTTTCCATTTCATTCTTTCCAAAAGTACCATAACGCAAATGTCCTAAATATAGCTCACCAAGAAATTTTTCATCTGAAAAGGCTTGCTTTAACACATCTTGTATTGGTTTATTACTATTGCTTTTTGCTATATGTATGTATTGCTGTCCTGGTTCTGTATCAAACTTAATTGAGGCTAAACCAGCTCCGTCTTGTCCACGGTTATGCTGTTTCTCCATCAATAAGTACATACGATTTAATCCCCAGTACTTACTTCCATACTTTTTTTCGTAATAATCCAATGGCTTCAAGAGTCGAAGCATTGCTATTCCGCATTCGTGTTTAATACTATCACTCATATTCTTTAAGATATTGGCACTCTTCTATCAATTCCAAAGCAACTCTTTGTTACTTTTACGGCAGTAGGGCATTGACGACGTTTCCATTCATTTATTCTAATTAATCTAATTACTTTCTCTATTGTTGCCTTTTCAATGCTCAAGTTTTCTTTTTCAAAAGTAGCAATTATCTCTTCTAAGCATTTGTTATTATCTAAATATTCTTTGAGTATTCTATCTAATATATCATATTCAGGAAGAGAATCAGAGTCTTTTTGTCCAGGACATAGTTCTGCGGAAGGTTCTTTTTCAATAGAATTCCAAGGAATAGGAACGCCTGAAGACTCTCCATTGACCATTAACCATTGATTATTAATCCACTTAGCTAACTCCCATACTTCTGTCTTATAAACATCAGCAATAACAGCTATTGCTCCTGATGTGTCTCCATAAAGAGTTCCATAACCAACAGCAGCTTCTGATTTATTTGTTGTGTTTAGTAGTGCAGCATTAAATTTATTTGCAAACCACATTAAAGTTACACAACGCAAACGACTTTGAAGATTCTCTTCTGCAACATCAAATGTTTGGTTTGGTAATATGCTATTAAATGTTTTATCGCATTGTTCAAAACAATCCTTTATCTCTACAATATAATGTTCTATCCCTAAATTCTTAGCAGAATCTAAAGCATCATTTAATGAATGATCAGTAGAATATTCTGAAGGCATTAAAATCCCAACAACATTTTCCTTTCCTAAAGCATTTACTGCAAGTGCAACAACAAGTGCAGAATCTATTCCTCCAGAAAGTCCAAGTACTGCTTTTTTTATTCCATTTTTATTGAAATAATCTCTTAAAGCAATAGTCAAAGCTTCATATAGATTTTGATATTTTGAAGTTGAGTTTTGATTTATTGGTTTTACATTAGACGTTTCAAATAATTGAGATTCTTCTTTTAAATTAGGCAGCAATCCACATAATTCTCCTTTAGGGTTTAAAATAAAACTTCCACCTGCAAACAAATATCCTCCTTCTGCTCCTGTTCTATTGCAAAAAACAATAGTTGTTTGTAGCTTTCTTACCAAAACCATTAACTCATTTAAAAGTTCTTTTTGATATTCGTGATAGAATAATGTATTGGAACAAAGTATTAATAAGTCTGTTTTGGTTTCCTTTTCAAGAAAGTCTTTAATGTCTTCCAGAAAGCCAAACCCAACAACTTGGTTTTTATAGTTTGCAACTTCTATTCCTTGTCCAGATTCAAAGCCATAGTCAAAAGAAGAAAGGTTTTTCTTTGTTGCCAAAGCTATAACTTCTCCTTTTTCAACCATTACTAATGAGTTAAATCTTTTCCCTTGACTTTCAATAGGAGTGCCAAAAAGTAAATCTCTTTTTTCTGAAAGTAAATCTTCACAAATCTTTGAAGATGAAGAAAAAATATTACTATATGAAGTAGTATTATACAACATCCCTCCACTTACTGAAAGTTCGGGAAATACAGATAAAACATCTGTGTTAACAGTCTTTAAACAATCAGTAATAATGTTCTTATTAAAATCAAACCCTAAACTTTTAGGGTTGATTTGATTTATTTGAATTCTCATTATGCTTTTAATGCTTGGCGTATTTGTCCTTCAAGTTCTGCCATAAGCTCTTCGTTGTCTAAAAGTAATTGTTTAACCGCTTCTCGACCTTGTCCAAGTTTTGTTTCACCATAACTAAACCAAGAGCCACTTTTCTTAACAATATTTTTTTCTACACCCATGTCAACAATTTCTCCAACCTTTGATATTCCTTGACCAAACATTAAGTCAAATTCAACTTGACGGAAAGGTGGAGCAAGTTTATTCTTAACAACCTTAACTCTTACACGATTACCTGTATTTTGATCTCCTTCTTTTATAGCTTGGATACGACGAATATCTAAACGAACAGAAGAATAGAACTTTAATGCATTTCCACCTGTTGTTGTTTCAGGAGAACCGAACATTACGCCTATTTTATCTCTTAATTGATTAATAAATATACAACAGCAATTTGTTCTACTTATTGTGGAAGTAAGTTTTCTTAACGCTTGAGACATCAAACGAGCTTGAAGTCCCATCTTACTATCACCCATTTCTCCATCAATTTCACTTTTTGGAGTAAGAGCAGCAACAGAGTCAATAACTATAATATCAATAGCCCCTGAACTAATTAAATTTTCTGCAATTTCAAGTGCCTGTTCTCCATTATCTGGTTGAGAAATAAAAAGATTATCAACATCAACACCTAACTTTTGAGCATAAGAACTATCAAAAGCATGTTCCGCATCAATAAAGGCAGCAACACCGCCAACTTTTTGAGCTTCTGCAATTGCGTGAATAGCTAAGGTTGTTTTCCCTGAACTTTCTGGTCCATAAATTTCAATAACTCTACCTCTTGGAAGTCCACCAATACCCAACGCTATATCTAAGCCAATAGAACCAGTAGAAATGACATCAATATCAACCTTAGGCTTATCGCCAAGTTTCATAATAGAACCTTTGCCATAGCTTTTTTCGATCTTGTCAATCGTTGATTGTAACACTTTTAACTTTTCAAGCTTAGCAGTGTCAATTGCATTTTCTTTTGCCATAATCTTTCTTATTTGTAGAGAATATTTATACTTTTCTGATATTAATTTCTAAGTCTATTCCTTCAATTACATCAATAGTTGAAACAGGTTCCATATTATGATTTCCCATTATAACAGAGAAATTATCACTCTTACGAACTAATGATAATTCCTTAGTCAGTGTTTCTCCAGTTATATAATCTCTATATTCATCAATAGCTTCCTCTAAAAGAGAATTATATTCTATTTCTACTATTATATTATCTATAACTTCAAAGTTTTGTTCTTTTCTTATATTTTGAATCCTATTTACAAGTTCACGAGCAATTGCTTCTCTACGAAGGGAATCAGTAATAGTAGTATCAAGAGCCACAGTTAAACTTCCTTCATTCATCACAACCCAACCAGGAATGTCTTGTGTTACTATCTCAACATCTGAAAGAACAAGTTCTAATGCTTCTCCATTAATATCAATATTAATTCTACCTTCACTTTCTAACAAAGCAATGTTTTCTTGTGAGAAATTATCTAAGCAAGCAGCAATAGCTTTCATCTTTTGACCATATTTAGGTCCTAAGCATTTAAAATTAGCTTTTGCTTTCTTTACCAAGATATTGTTTTCTTTTGAAAGGAATTCAATTTCTTTTACGTTTACTTCTGAAAGTATTAATGCTTTAACCTTTTCTATTTGCTCAACGAAAGCATCACATGTTGCAGGTATCATTATCTTTTGAAGAGGTTGACGTACTTTTAAATTATTTCTTTTTCTTAAAGAAAGCACCATTGAACAAATCTTTTGAGCCAATTCCATTCTTTCTTCCAAAGCTCTATCAATCATTTCCTCATTAACAGTAGGGAATTCAGTAAAATGAACAGAACCTATTGCCTTATTGTCTTTTCCTTTAAAACGAGAAGAAACATTATTTAAGTCCATAAATAGCTTCTCTGAAAAGAAAGGAGCAAAAGGAGACATTAATTGAGAAAGGACTTCAAGACAGGTATATAACGTTTGATAAGCTGAAATCTTATCTTGAGTATATTCTCCTTTCCAGAAACGGCGACGGCATAAACGAACATACCAGTTGCTTAAGTATTCATCAATAAAACTACCAATAGCTCTTGAAGCACGGGTTGGTTCATAGTCTGCTAAAGAAGAATCAACTGACTTGATTAAAGAATTAAGTTCAGAAAGAATCCAACGATCTATTTCTGGTCTTTCGCTATATGGAACATCCTTTTCTGAGAAATCAAAAGAATCTATATTAGCATAAAGAGCAAAGAAACTATATGTATTATATAAAGTGCCAAAAAGTTTTCTTCGAACTTCATCAACACCATCTAAATCAAATTTAAGGTTTTCCCATGGTTGAGAATTAGAAACCATATACCAACGAGTTGCATCAGCACCATATTTTCCAATTACTTCAAAAGGATCAACTCCATTACCCAAACGTTTTGACATCTTATTTCCATTCTTATCCAACACCAAACCATTTGAAACAACATTCTTAAAAGAAACTGAATCAAAAACTAAGGTTGATATTGCATGAAGTGTAAAGAACCAACCACGAGTTTGGTCAACTCCTTCTGCAATAAAATCAGCAGGGAAGCTTTTCTTTAAATCTTCATCAGAACAATCAAAAGGATAATGAACTTGAGCATAAGGCATAGACCCAGAATCAAACCAAACATCAATAAGGTCTGCTTCACGCATCATTTTTTCTCCCTTAGGAGAGACTAAAATAACATTATCAATATAAGGACGGTGTAAATCAAAAGTATTATAATCTTTAGAAGAATATTTATTCTCCTTCATATAACCTTTTTCAATACTCTTGTCAATTTCATTTCTCAACATCTCAACAGAAGAAATACAAATCTCTTCCTTTCCATCTTCAGTTCTCCAAATAGGAAGAGGAGTTCCCCAATAACGAGAACGTGATAAGTTCCAATCAACTAAGTTTTCTAACCAATTACCAAAACGTCCTGTTCCTGTTGATTCAGGCTTCCAGTTAATTGTTTTATTTAATTCAATCAATCTATCCTTAACAGCAGTTGTGCGAATAAACCAAGAATCCAATGGATAATAAAGAATTGGTTTATCTGTTCTCCAACAATGAGGATAACTGTGAGTATGTTTTTCTATCTTAAATGCTTTACCGTCTTGTTTTAATGTCAAGGCTATCTCAACATCAAGACTCATATCTTTTTCTGTTAATTTAGCATCAAAAGCATTCTTAACAAACTTGCCTTCAAAAGCAGAGTAAAGCTCAGTATTAATATTCTTTTCAACAAAATCCCTATCCAATTCTTCAAGCTTAAAGAATTTTCCTGTTTTATCAACCATAGGCTGACGTTTACCTTCTTTATCAATAAGAATTAATGGAGGAACGCCTGATTGTTTAGCAGCTCTATCATCATCAGCACCAAAAGTAGGAGCTATATGAACAATACCTGTACCATCTTCAGTTGTAACAAAATCTCCAGCAATAACCCTAAAAGCACCATCGGCAGGTTTAACCCAAGGAAGTAATTGTTCATACTCCATTCCAACTAAATCCTTTCCCTTGCATTCTTTAATTACTCTATATGGAAGAACCTTATCACCATTAACATATTCCATAGTAGCACCAGTTGCTTCTTCTGTAAAGAAAGCATTCATAAGAGGTTTTCCTAAAACAACAGTAATTGGTGCAGCAGTATATGGATTAAAGGTTTTAACCCAAGCATAATCAATATTATTTCCAACAGCTAAAGCAGTATTTGAAGGTAAAGTCCAAGGAGTAGTTGTCCAAGCAATAAAATAAGCATCTTCCCCTTTTATCTTAAACTGAGCTACCATTGTTGTATCTTTCACATCACGGTAACAGCCAGGCATATTTAATTCATGAGAACTTAATCCGGTACCAGCAGCAGGAGAAAATGGTTGAATAGTATATCCCTTATAAAGATAACCTTTCTTGTATAGCTCCCCAAGCAGATACCAAAGCGTTTCAATATATTCATTCTTAAAAGTAATATACGGATTTTCCAAATCAACCCAATAACCCATTTCTTTGGTTAGTTTGTCCCATAAATCCTTATATTTCATAACCTCTGCCTTACAAGCAGCATTATAATCATCAACCGATATTTTCTTCCCAATATCTTCTTTCGTAATACCTAAATTCTTTTCAACACCCAATTCCACTGGCAAACCATGAGTATCCCATCCTGCTTTGCGAGCAACATGGAATCCTTTCATAGACTTATATCGACAAAAAATATCTTTTATAGCACGAGCCATGACATGATGAATTCCTGGCTGACCATTAGCAGAAGGAGGACCTTCATAAAAAACAAATTCTTTTTCTCCCTCACGAAGCTTCAAACTGTTTTCAAATATACTGTTTTCTTCCCAATAGCTAAATATTTCTTTATTGATAGCAGTTAAATCAAGTTGCTTGTATTCCGAATATTTCTTGCCCATACCTTGTGATAAAATTACATTTGATTATTAACCTGCAAAAGTACTCATTTAATTAGAAAAATCAAAACATTGCGACAAATGTCTAAATTAGAGGCAAAATATTTTTCATTTTTTCTATTTATTATCAGCCTAAAAACTAATTGATTAAAGAAAAAGAAAAGAAAAATAAGAAATAAAATGGAGAAAAATTTGTTGAAAAATTTGGTAGAAATAAAAAAGGTTGTACTTTTGCAACCTCTTTTGGGAGCATAGCTCAGCTGGTTTAGAGCACCTGCCTTACAAGCAGGGGGTCACAGGTTCGAACCCTGTTGCTCCCACAAAATAAAAAACCTTGCAAATCAACACTGCAAGGTTTTTTATTTCTAACTAGTTCGCTTACAGAAATTATTTTGAGAACTGAACATCTAAATCTTTCCTAATTCTAATTCATAAAACAAATCTCACAAATCTATTTATCAGAATCCTATTAAAATAGAATCTTCAATAAAGAAAATATTATTGCAATAACATTTATTAGCTATAACACTTAAGTGTTGCCATGTCATATACTGCTTGTAAATTATTATCTTTATTTTTCAACTTATGACTTTGCTCGAAATCAATATACAATTCTTTACTCCTATCTAAAGAATCAAATAACTCTAATTTAGATATATCACGTACTTGATAACCGCAAGATTAAATAGAATATCTTTATAATATTCATGATTTAAAGTTCAACAATTTTGTTCCCTAAAGCAGAACATTATAGAACCAAATTTTAGACCCTATCTTTTCAAATTTAAATAAGGAATAAATCTATTTTATCGGCGTATAACGGCAACAAAACGCCGATAAAAAATATTTTAATGCCGATAAAATACCACTACGATGGGTATCGTAGCATCATTACGATGCCCATCGTAGCAGTATTACAATGGGCATCGTAGTTTTTAACGTTTTTTTAATTGGAATTAGTCTCTAAGGAAAGTATTCTTATTCTTCAATTGAATATCTTATACTTTATATTAAGACAATGTTCTTTCAATTTTCTTACTGCAAAGATAAGCATTTATTGTCATATATCAAATATATTTATCCTATTTGTTGATTAATTTTTTAGTTGGAACTATTGCAAAACAGATTTAATAATAAAGAATAGTTATTCACTATATTAGGAAGGATAATATGCTTAAATCTATATTTCAAAGGAATTGCTAAAAATAAAAAAGACTCTTATTTAGAGTCCTTTAATATTTGATTAAAACCTCCAAGCTAAGATTCTAGTTTTTTTATTTCCATGTTCCATTGGGATAATTTTATGCTCTTTAACGCAAACATCTTTTAAGACTCTTATTAGCTTTGGGAGGTTATCTTCATTTGAAACTAAGGTAGTAAACCAATTTACATTATTTCTATACAAATGACTTTCTTCAATCATATATTTAATAAAGGATAATTCACCTCCTTTACACCAAAGTTCATTTTCTTGCCCATTAAAATTAAGGTTAGGTTTATTTATCTTTATATGTTTAAGGTTACTTTCTTTTCGTCTTGATGCTTGTTTAGCTTCCTCATTAGAGTTATGAAAAGGAGGATTGCAAATACTTAGGTCAAAATATTCTCCTTGCTTTATTATTCCTCTAAAAATTGAAAAAGGATCTTCTTGATGACGAATTTCTATCTTATCTCTAAGATTTTCATTCATTTCAACAATTCTTCTTGCATTTATTATTGAATCATTATTAATCTCACTTCCAACAAAATCCCAACCATATTCAATAGCTCCTATTATTGGATATATACAATTTGAACCTACTCCAATATCAATACATTTTATCTTTTTGTCTTTAAAACTATATCCTATTAGATCTGCAACATTATGAATATAATCTGCCCTCGAAGGAATAGGAGGGCATAGACTTCCTTCGGGTATATCCCAAAAACTAAGATTATAGAAATAAAAAAGCAAAGCCTTATTCAATGCTTTTACTGCATGTGAATCAAAAAAATCAATCGAAAGGTCTCCATATTGATTTTTATGAACAAACCTTTCTAATCCAGGGTTTGCAATAATCAATTCAGGGAAATCATAGTTTTTATTATGCTTATTTCTTTTATGAAATCCTTGTTTAACGCTCTGCTTTTGCATAATCCATTTATTATTCGAGTTATAATTATTCAACAAAGGTACAATATTTATACTATCATTTTTAACCATCTATAATAATATGTAGAAATAAAAAAATGCCCTTAATGATTAACATCAAGGGCATTAATATTTATATAGAATAATTTAGATTGTTTCTTCTGAACAAGTTTTTGCACATAAGAATTCACGATTCATTCTTGCTATGTTTGACCGTTTAATTTGTTTTGGACATTCGGCTTCACAAGCATAAGTGTTAGTACAGTTACCAAAACCTAATTCATCCATCTTTGCAACCATCTTTTGAACTCTTACTGCTGCTTCTGGTTTTCCTTGTGGCAATAAGGCAAGTTGAGATACTTTAGCAGAAACAAATAACATTGCAGAAGCATTTTTACAAGCTGCAACACAAGCTCCACAACCAATACATGCCGCAGAATCCATTGCTTCATCTGCTTTATGTTTAGAAATAGGAATTGCGTTCCCATCTGGAACTCCTCCTGTTGTTACAGAAACATAGCCTCCTTCTTGTATTATTTTATCAAAAGCTGTTCTGTCAACAACTAAGTCTCTAATTATTGGAAATGGTTTTGCTCGCCATGGTTCAACAACTATTGTATCTCCGTCATTGAATCTTCTCATATGTAGTTGGCAAGTTGTTACTCCTTCATCTGGTCCATGAGGACGTCCGTTGATGTATAAACCACACATACCACATATTCCTTCACGACAATCGTTGTCAAAACAAACAGGGTGAGATAGTTTATCTATAAGACTTTCGTTTAATATGTCCAACATCTCCAAGAAAGAACAGTCGGGCGAAATATCATTTAATTTATATGTCTCAAAGCGACCTTTCGCTTTTGCGTTTTCTTGACGCCATATCTTTAATGTTAAATTCATTTTACTTGTAATTTCTTTGTTGTACTTTAATAAACTCGTAATTTAATTCTTCTTTATGCATTATTGGTTCTTGTCCATCGCCTTTATATTCCCACGCTCCAACAAATTTAAAGTCTTCGTCATTTCTTTTTGCTTCGCCTTCTTCTGTTTGGAATTCTTCTCTGAAATGTCCTCCACAACTTTCTTCTCTTTGAAGAGCGTCTTTTGTCATTATTTGAGCAAGTTCTATGTGGTCTGCAAGTCTTGAAGCTTTTTCAAGTTCAGGATTCATCGATGTTAAATCACCAGTTATTCTAACGTTTGACCAGAATTCTTTCTTTAAGTTTTCTAACATTGGAATTGCTTTCTTCAAGCTTTCAGCATTTCTTCCCATTCCAACATGTTCCCACATAATGTGTCCGAGTTCTCTTTGAAGTGTATCAACACTCTTTTGTCCTTGTATTGACATTAGTTTTTCTAATTTAGCTCTTACTGCTTTTTCTGTTTTTTCAAATTCTTCTGTTTCAGTTGAGACTTTCGAAGCATAAATTTGGTCAGCAAGATAGTTTTGAATTGTGTAAGGAAGAACAAAATATCCGTCAGCTAAGCCTTGCATAAGTGCAGAAGCCCCTAAACGATTTGCACCATGGTCAGAGAAATTAGCTTCCCCTGCTGCAAATAATCCTGTAATAGTTGTTTGAAGTTCGTAGTCAACCCAAAGACCTCCCATTGTGTAGTGAACTGCTGGGTAAATCATCATTGGTGTTTCATAAGGGTTTTCATCAACTATCTTTTGATACATTTGAAATAAGTTTCCATAACGTTCTTCAACCTTATCTCTACCTAAACGTTCAATTGAAGATTTAAAATCTAAATAAACAGCAAGTCCTGTTGGTCCAACTCCAAAGCCAGCATCGCAACGTTCTTTTGCTGCACGTGATGCAATATCTCTAGGAACAAGGTTACCAAAAGCAGGATAACGTCTTTCTAAGTAATAATCTCTATTTTCTTCAGCTATTTCTGTGGGCTTTAATTCACCTCTTCTTATAGCTTCTGAATCTTCTTTCTTTTTTGGAACCCATATTCTTCCATCATTTCTTAAAGATTCAGACATCAGGGTTAGTTTTGATTGGTATTCACCATGAACAGGAATACAAGTTGGATGAATTTGAACATAGCAAGGATTAGCAAAATAAGCTCCTTTACGATAACATTGAATTGCTGCTGATGCATTACAATTCATTGCATTTGTTGAAAGAAAGTATACATTACCATAACCCCCAGTTGCAACAATTACTGCATTTGCAGACCAACGCTCAAGCTCTCCAGTTTGTAGATTTCTTGTTATTATACCTCTTGCCCTGCCATCAACAACAACTAAATCCATCATCTCTCTTCTTTCATACATCTGAACAGTGCCTGCTTTGATTTCTTTTGAAAGTGATGAATAAGCTCCTAAAAGTAATTGCTGTCCAGTTTGACCTTTTGCATAAAATGTTCTACTTACTTGCGCTCCCCCAAAAGAACGGTTGTCTAACATTCCACCGTAATCTCTTGCGAAAGGAACACCTTGTGCAACACATTGGTCAATTATATTGTTTGAAACTTCAGCTAAACGATAAACATTTGCTTCTCTTGAGCGATAGTCTCCTCCTTTAATGGTATCGTAGAATAAACGTCCTACACTATCTCCATCGTTTTGATAATTCTTTGCTGCATTTACTCCGCCTTGAGCTGCAATAGAGTGAGCTCTACGTGGAGAGTCTGAAATACAGAATATCTTTACATTGAAACCAAGAGCTCCTAAAGAAGCAGCTGCCGATGAACCAGCAAGTCCTGTCCCTACAACTATAACGTCTAATTTACGTTTGTTGGAAGGGTTTACTAATTTTTGACTTGCTTTATATTTAGTCCACTTTTCCGATAATTGTCCTTCTGGTATTTTGGAATTAAGTGTGCTCATATCTTATTGTTTTTTATTTCTTATTATCTTATTATTACATCAAAAACATAACCCATAATGGAACAATAGCAAATCCTATAGGAATTATTATTGAGAAAGCAAGAGCCACCCATTCTATTGCTGAGTTATATTTTTTATGATTAAGTCCAAAGGTTTGAGCCAATGAATTGATAGCATGTGATAGATGAAACCCTAAAGCTACAAACACTAATAAATATATTAATGAATAAAGACGGTTAGCAAATAATTGACGACACATTGTATAAAAATCAGGTTCTGCTTTTTTATAGTCTGCTCCACAATAAGTTTTTACATCTTCTTTCGAAAGGTTCACTAAGTTCTTTTGGCTTTTATCCATCTTATCAGGAGTTATTTGACTTATTGCTTGATATTGAGCCATAAGTGCAGCTTGGTCTTTTTCGTTTAATTCTCCAGATTGAAGTTTTAGCGCTTTTTGTTGGAAATGTTTATCCATTTGTTCTATTTCTGCACAATATTTACCTTCCACTAAGTTTAGTTTTACAAAGTAGAAATTCATAAAGTGAAGGATTAAGAAACAAGCAATGATTCCACCTGTCCATATCATGTAACGAGACATAAATGGAGTCTTTGTTTTTGATACTACTTTATAACGAATAGGACGAGCAAACCAGTTTTCTATTGTAAGTATTATAGCAATAATAATGTGAAGTGCAACACAACCCATCAATACAACTTCAAATACTTTTACAATGTAATTTGTTCCCATGAAATGACAAGCATTTCTGTACCACTCTCCGCCATCATCTCTTAAGATACATAAGTTAATACCCATATGTACAGGCAAAAACAACAGAAGGAATAACCCAAATGCTGCAAGTGCCATCTTTTTTGTGATGGAGGCAAATTGTATAAGTCTCATAGTCTTTTGTTTATATTAATATTATTTTCTTTCTATTTGGCAATAGAGCTGGCAAAGTTATGAAGAATATTTTAATTATCAAGGATAAGCTTTTAAACTAATAAAAGAGAGAGAACAAAACAAATCCATTTCCATTTTCTCCCATAACAAGGCAAAGAGTATAAATATTCTTCATCCTACCGGAATGGTACATTGAGCAAGAATAAGTCTCATCAAAAATGATAAAAATATTTAACTTTTATAACATAAAAGATAAAGTAGAAATACACACTTTTTGGGATAGTATCGGAATTTTCTTTAGAATTTTCTTTATTGGTCGCTGTATTTTAGGATATTATCGTTGAAGAATTCTATTGCAATTCCTGCGTCTTTAAACATTTCTTCTGATTCTTGTCCTGCATGATATTTTTGTTCGCATACAACTCTTTTGATTCCACAGTTTATTATTAGCATTGCACACACTCTACATGGCGTCATCTTACAATAAAGTGTTGATCCGTCAAGTGCTATTCCTCTTCTTGCTGCTTGACATATTGCATTCTGTTCTGCGTGAACGGTTCTTACACAATGATTTGTTATTGTTCCGTCGGCATGATATGTTTGTTTAAATAGGTGTCCAACTTCATCACAATGAGGTAATCCTATAGGAGATCCAACATAACCTGTAACTAATACTTGTTTGTTTTTTACAATAACACAACCGCTTCTTCCTCTATCACAAGTGGCTCTTTTTGCTGCTGCA
The DNA here is from genome assembly GCA_041662185.1 of Bacteroidales bacterium. Lineage (GTDB taxonomy): Bacteria > Bacteroidota > Bacteroidia > Bacteroidales > P3 > UBA10566. The sequence goes on along the minus strand of JBAZSY010000029.1, from coordinate 7,413 downwards.
TTTGCCAATTCCATAAAATATTCATCCCAAGAAGGTCGAATATGTTTTCCTTGTTCTTCTATTTCTTGTTTATTGTCTTCCATAGTTCAATTATCTGTTTATTGAGTTCTTCTATCGTTCCGCTATTATCAATTCTTATATCTGCCATTTCTATGCAAGCTCTTAGGTTTTGTGCATTTCTATCTTTTGATTGCATCTCCCTTTCTTCGTTTTGTTTAAAGGTTTCAAAGCTTACATTATCGGTTACACTTTTGCGTTTAAGTATTCTTTCATAGCGAATCTTAATATCAGCATCAACGGCAATTAATAAGAAATCGTCGTTTTGTCTTAAGAATTCTATTTCTAATGGATTGCGAACAGATTCAATTATGCTATTCTTTCCACTTTCTTTTGCTTTCTTATATAAGCTTTCTATTATGTATGAAGGTTCGTTTTCTTCTCGAAGATGGTTAGCAACCAAGGTCATTGTGTCTCTGTTTACTTCCAAACCTTGTTCTTTTATTTTCTCAACAATAAAGTCTCTTGCTGAAAAGTGTAGGAATCCTTTCTCCTTTAATAAGTCAACTATTGTTCCTTTTCCTGATCCAAGTGTGCCAGTTATTCCTATTATTATCATCTTATCTTTTTATACCTTATACTTAAATGATAATTTTGAAAGATCTTCGTTTGCTTTTACTATCTTGTTCTTTAGACTTTCCTTATAATTACGCATCTTTTCTTGTAGTTCAGGGTTTCCATTTGCCATAATTTGTAGAGATAATATTGCTGCATTTAAGGCACCATTTATTGCAACAGTTGCCACAGGAATTCCAGGAGGCATTTGTATCATTGCCAAAAGTGCATCCATTCCATCTAAAGAAGCATTAATAGGTACTCCAATAACAGGAAGTGGGGTCATAGCAGCGATAACTCCTGGTAAGTGAGCAGCCATTCCTGCACCAGCTATTATTACTTCAATACCTCTATCTTGTGCTTGAGTTGCAAAAAGTTCAACTTCTTTTGGTGTACGATGAGCCGAAAGTGCATTTATTTCGAAAGGAATTTCCATTTCATCTAAGAACTTTGCAGCAGCTTCCATTACAGAATAATCACTAGTGCTTCCCATTATAATACTTACCTTTGGTTTCATGCTCTGAATTATTTAGTTATACAAAAATATTGATTGATTATCAGGTTTCAAAAGTACAACTTTCTATAACAATCTCAAAATCTAACTAATTATTTTAAAGAATTATATACCTTTGCAAGTGATTTAAACCAGAAAATTAATAATGGTAAATTATTTATAAGGACTCATAAGCAGATAAATAATACATATAATATGAAGAAGGTAATTAAGTTTTTTCTAAGGAATGTGCCTCGTAAATATTTACAGAGAATAGTTCATTTCTCTACAAAATGCAGTAAAGTTTTCTATTTAGGGAATAATGTTGAATGCCCTGTTTGCGGAAAACATTATAGAAAGTTCTTGCCTTATGGTTATGTTATTTCAAGAGAAAATGCTCTTTGTCCTAATTGTCTTGCTTTGGAAAGGCATCGTTTGCTTTGGCTTTTCTTAAAAGATAAGACTAATATTTTTAAAGATGAGGTTAGTTTCCTTCATATAGCTCCTGAACTTTGTTTTATTGATTATTTCCGTAAGCAAAAGAATATAAAATATACTACTGCTGATTTGGAATCACCATGGGCTGATGTGCATTTGAATGTTGAAGAGATGCCACTTGAAACTTCAAGCTATGATTTTGTAATGGCTAATCATATATTAGAGCATGTTGATAATTTAGATAAGGCATTAAATGAGATTTATAGGGTTTTAAAACCAGGAGGTTTAGCAATTTTGCTTTCTCCTATTAATCCAAAACGTGAGATTACTTATGAAGACAAAACAATTACCGACCCATTAGAAAGAGAAAAGCATTTTGGACAAAAGGACCATGTTCGTGAATTTGGACTTGATTATGCAAAAGTTCTCTCAAAAGAAGGAATGGAAATTGTAGAAGATAGATATATAGAAACATTAACTAAGGATAAGATTATTCGTTTCGCCCTTGCTAATCCGGATGAATTAACAATAGAAAATTATATCTTTGTAGCGAGAAAGTTAAAATAAGATTATAAGATGAAGATTACAATTATATCACCAGCATATCCTTTCAGGGGAGGTCAGTCTTTGGTAGAGGCTTATTTACATAAAACAATTACTGAAATAGGTTATGACACCAATACAATTTCATATACTTTGCTTTATCCCTCTATCTTTTTCCCGGGTAAAACACAATTTGATAATTCAAAAATAATTCCTTTTGAGCATAAGGACAAAATAAAAAGAATTATTAATTCGATAAATCCTTTTTCTTGGGTTAAAGCATATAGAGAGATAAAAAAAGATAGACCTGATGTTGTAATTTTTGTATGGTGGATGCCTTTCTTTGGTCCAGCCTTAAGTACAATAGCATATTTAATACGAAAGAAACTAAAACCGACAAAGGTGTGTTTTCTTGTTGAAAACTATATTTCTCATGAAAGTAGATGGTTTGATACTTTTTTTACCAGATTGACTCTTCGTTGGGCCGATAGTTTTATTTGTGAATCTAAATACATTAAGAAACAAATAAGTAATGATTTTCCTCAAAAGCCTATATTTGAAACAACTCTTTCAATTTATGATTGTTATAACCTGAATAAGTTTAATAAAGAAAAATCAAGGGAATATCTAAATATAAATACAGAAAATGTTATTCTTTTCTTTGGATTAATTCGTCCATACAAGGGATTGGATAAACTAATAGAGAGTTTTACACATTTATTAAGAGAAAAACCAGATACAACCCTTTTGATTGTTGGAGAGTGTTATGAGGATATTAAAAAATATGAGAAAATGATTTCCTATCATGGGATTAATGATAAAATCATAATGATAAATCATTTTATTGCAAATGAAGATATTGAACCTTACTTTAAGGCCTCTGATATGGTAGCTATGCCTTATTATTCAGGAACACAAAGTGGGATATTAATGATGGCTTATGCGTTTTTTCTTCCTGTTGTTATAACAGAGGTAGGAGGCATTTCAGAGTTAGTGAAAAATAACGAGACAGGTATTATAATAAAAGACAACAATATGGAGAATCTTTTACCTGCAATGTATAAAATATTAGAGACAAAAAATAACATTTCTTATTCCAATAACATTTCATCATTTATTCACGGCTTTGGCTATACTAATTTAAAGAATATATTATTGGAAATAATAAATAATAAGGATAATGAGTAAAATATTGATTATAAAAACAGCAGCAACTGGAGATGTTGTTCGCACAACAACTCTTTTGCATTGTTTTAAGAATGATCAGGTGTGGTGGATTACTGCAAAGATAAATATAGATGTTTTACCTAATAAAATATCTTGTCTTGAACGTATTATTACAATTGAAGATATTTCTTCTTTTAATTATTTTGAAGATATTTTTTTTGACATAGTGCTTTCTTTAGATGATGATAAAGAAAGCATTGACATAGTAGATAAAATAAAGTATAAAAACTTAATAGGAGCTTATAGGGATAAAGTGACAAATAGAATAACATATACATCTGATTCAGCACATTGGTTTGATTTGAGTTTGATTTCTCACTATTCAAAACAAGAGGCGGATAGCATGAAGTTTAATTGTAAAATGAGTGTTCAAGAACATTTATTTAATATGATTGGCGAGAGGTTTAATGGAGAAGAATACTTAATATATGAGGGAATAAAACCAAACCCAGATAAAAAACTAATAGGAATTGAAGCGCGCGCGGGAGACAGATGGCCTACAAAACGATGGAATGGTTACGAGGAATTGGCTTTTAGATTAGAAAAAGAGGGATTTAATGTTGTGTTTTTTAAGCAAAGAAATAATATAAGGGATTATATGAAAGATATTTCTTTATGTAGTTATGTAATTTGTGGAGATACATTGGCTATGCACTTAGCTTTGGCTTATAAGATACCTGTTCTAACTATATTTACTTGTACAAGTGCGGCAGAAATATTTGATTATTCAAGAATGGAGAAAGTTGTTTCTCCATATCTTCAGGAGGCTTTCTTTAAAACAACATATATTCCAAAAGCAGTTGATAGTATAACTCAAGAAATGGTTTGGGATGCCTTTGAAAGAAATATTAGATTATGATAATTAGAAGTAAAGCTCCATTACGTCTTGGTTTAGCTGGAGGAGGGACTGATGTTTCTCCTTATTCAGATATTTATGGTGGTTGTATTTTAAATGCTACAACTTCTCTTTATGCTTATTGTGATATTATTCCAACAGATAATGGAAGAATTAATTTCTATCTTCAAGATAAAAAAGAGAAATATTCATATAAGAGTGTAAAAGCATTGCCAATTGATGGTGAAATAGATTTATTAAAAGCTATTTATAATCGAATTGTTAAGGATTACTCTTTAGATGCTCTTTCTTTTGATATTCATACTTTTGTTGATGCTCCTGCTGGTTCTGGATTAGGAACTTCTTCAACTTTAGTTGTAGCAGTTGTTGGAGCTTTTTGCGAATGGTTTGGTTTACCTTTGGGAGAATATGATATTGCTAATTTAGCTTATAGCATAGAAAGAGAAGATTTACTTTTGGCAGGAGGTAAACAAGATCAATATGCAGCAACTTTTGGTGGATTTAATTTTATGGAATTCTTGGCAGAAGGTAAAGTAATAGTAAATCCATTAAGAATAAAAGAAGAAACACTTAATGAATTATCTCGCAATATAGTTTTGTATTATACAGAAACTTCTCGTTTTTCTTCTGATATTATTCAAATGCAACAAGAAAATGTAAAGAATAATAATGCTCAAAGTGTTGAAGCAATGCATCAATTAAAGCAACAAGCAATTCTTATGAAAGAAGCTCTTTTGCGTAATAATTTAGATGAAATAGGACATATTTTAAATATTGGTTGGGAATTTAAGAAACAAATGGCAAAAGGAATTTCAACTCAATTGTTTGAAGATGTTTATAATTGTGCTTTAAATGCTGGAGCAATTGGAGGAAAGATTTCAGGAGCAGGAGGAGGAGGATATATTTTCTTCTATTGTCCTAACGATACAAGATATAAGGTTATTGAAAGTTTAGCTTCTTTTGGAGGTTCAGTAAGAAGATTTGAATTCACCAAGAAAGGTCTTAAGACTTGGAAGATTTAAGAATGAAATTAGAAGAAGCAATAATTTTAGCAGGAGGTAAAGGATCAAGACTTAGGTCTGTTGTTTCTGATATGCCGAAACCATTAGCTCCCATTAATAATATTCCTTTCCTTACCTATATTATACATTTCCTAAAAAAAGAAGGAATTAAGCATATAGTTCTTTCTGTTGGCTATAAATGGGAAATGATAAAAGAGATTTATTCACATAGTTTTGAAGGAATAGATATTAGTTATGCTGTTGAAGACTATCCTTTGGGAACAGGTGGAGGAATTGCTTTGGCTTTAAAAGAAACAAAGCAAGATGATATTCTTATTTTAAATGGAGACTCTTTTATTGATTTTGACTTAAATGACTTTTGTTTATTTCATAAGAAAGAAAACTCAAGGCTTAGTTTTGTTTTAAAAGAGATGAAAGATTTTGAACGTTATGGAAGTGTTGAAGTAAATGGAAATAAGATAATAGAGTTTAAGGAAAAGAAATTTATTAATCAAGGACTTATTAATGCAGGAGCATATATAGCAAAAAGAGATATATTTGATTCATTAAACCTACCAGATAAGTTTTCTTTTGAACAAGATTATTTAGAAAAAAAAGTTAATGAAGGATATTTTTATGGCTATAAAACTAAAGGATTCTTTATAGATATTGGTGTGCCAGAAGATTATAATTCATTAAATGAATTAGTAAAAGAACAAAAGCAAATAGCAGAAAGCTTAAATCTTTCGTTCTTATCTGCTAACCTTTAATCAAAGATATTATTAATTAGTCTTTGAAAATCACAAATAATTTAAATTAATATGGAAATAAATATACCACAAGCAGTAAAAGGAGAACAAATAGTTTTTGTTAATGAAACAAACACAGCTAAGGCTTATGGTTCAGGATTAATAGATGTTTTTGCAACTCCAGCAATGGTTGGATTAATGGAAAATACAGCACATACTTCTATTCAAGAATTTCTTCCTCAAGGAATGGTTACTGTTGGAATAGAAATTAATGTTAAACATATTAAAGCAACTCCACTTGGAATGAAGGTTACATGCAATTCTATTTTAGAAAAGGTTGAAGGTAAAAGATTTTTCTTTAATATTGAAGCATTTGATGAAGTTGGAAAAATAGGAGAAGCAAATCATATAAGATATATAGTTGATGCAGTTAAGTTTGTAGAGAAATTAAGTAAAAAGGAAGTAAAAAGGAGTTTAAGGTCCTTAAAAGAAGAGAAAGAATAAACAAATAAATAAATAAGATGACAGAATCAAGCAGTAAGGATTTTAGAATGGTTGCAAAGACCATGTTTGGATTAGAAGACGTTTTAGTAAAAGAACTTGAAGCTATTGGTGCTAAAAACATTGAAAAACTTAATAGAGCAGTGGGTTTTGAAGGGGATATGATATTATTGTATAAGGCAAATTATCTTCTAAGAACAGCAGTATCAATTCTTAAACCTATATATTCTTTTGAAGCAAATAATGAACAAGAATTATACGATAATGTATATAAATATAAATGGGAAAAGCTTATTAACTCAGACGGAACTCTTTCGATAGAGCCAGTTGTTTACAGTACTATATTTACTCACTCACTTTATGCTTCACAAAAGTCAAAAGATGCAATATGTGATAGACTAAGAAAAATGTTTTCTCAACGTCCAACAATGACAAAAGAAAACCCTGATGTAATACTTAATCTTCATATTAACGAAAATCAAGTAACCATATCTTTAAATAGTAGTGGTGAAAGTCTTTATAAAAGAAATTATAGGGTAGCAGTTGAATCAGCTCCAATGAATGAAGTTGTTGCAGCAGGACTTATCCAATTGACAGGATGGGAGAGGGATTGTAATTTCTTTGATCCAATGTGTGGTTCAGGAACTCTTCTTATTGAAGCTGCAATGTTTGCAAATAATATCCCTGCTCAATATTATAGAAATGATTTTGCATTCTTTAAGTGGGGAGATTTCTCAAAGCCAGATTGGGAAAGAGTAAAGAGTAAAGCAGATAATGCAATGATGGATTTTGATTATGAAATTTGGGGCTCAGATATTTCAGGACAAGCAATAAGTACTGCTCAAGCAAATATTAATAATGCAAAGCTTCATAAAGATATTCAATTATTCCGTAATGATATTCAAGAACAAAACCCACCAGAAGGAAAAACTTTAATTATAACAAACCCTCCTTATGGTGAAAGAATGGAAGTTGATGATATATTTGATTTAT
>JBAZSY010000028.1:0-23812 GCA_041662185.1 Bacteroidales bacterium | reverse complement strand
TAGGCAAAGTTAATAATTATTGATTCCCCACTCTAAACGTTATAGAGCCCATTTTGATAAAGAGTTGGAAAAGAATAGAAATAATTATTTTTTCTTTTTATTGTCATGGTTTTTCCGGATATTTGCAAAAATTTTTTCTATAATGTTATTTGAAAATATAGTATTTGGTCCGATAAAAAGTCGTAGGCTTGGGAACTCATTAGGAGTAAATCTTTTGCCTACTCATAAAAAATTGTGCAATTTTAATTGCATTTATTGCGAATGTGGTTGGAATGAAGAAACTAAAGATGTAGATGATAAACTAAATAATAAGGAAGATATAAAAAGAGCTCTTAAAGAAAGACTAATAGAGATGAAAGAGAAGAATATACCTCTTGACTCTATTACTTTTTCTGGAAATGGAGAGCCAACTATGCACCCTGAATTTAGTGAGATAATTGATATTGTTGTTGAGTTAAGAAATCAATATGCAAAAGATGCTAAGATTTCTGTTCTTTCTAATGCTACAAATTTAATAAGAGATGATGTTTTTAATGCTCTTCATAAGGTAGATAACCCTATCCTAAAACTTGATGCTGGAACTGAAAAAATGTTTTATGCTATAAATAAAGCAAACCCAAAGGTTATAAGTTTTGAAAAAACAATTGAGCGTTTAATTGAATTTGGAAAAGATGCAATAGTTCAAACCCTTCTACTTAGAGGAGAAAACGACAAGATTAGAATAGACAACACTACTGAAGAAGAATTTGAATCATGGTTGGAAATTGTAAAGAAAATTAACCCTCGCTATGTTATGCTTTACCCTATAGATAGAATAACTCCTGAAAGTAATTTAGAAAAACTCACTAAAGAGGAACTTGAACTTTTTGCAAATAAAATAAGAGCAATAGGGATAGAAACTAAAACATACTAAATATTTTTCATTATGACACTTAACGATCTTAAAAACGGAGAGAAAGGAATAATAATAAAGATTAGAGGGAGGGGGCTGTTTTTAAAGAGAATTACAGAAATGGGCTTTGTTAAGGGTCATATTGTTGAAGCAATCAAAGCTGCTCCTTTTAATGACCCTGTTCAATATAGAATCCTTTCATCTGAAATTTCTATCCGAAGAAGTGATGCCTCTCTAATTGATATTATTCCTCTTGATGAAAAAGAATTTAAAGATTATTCTTTTGGATATGGGGGTGTTATTGATGATGAAGAAATCGAAAACAAAATAATATCGGGAAAAGATAAAATTATTAATATTGCTTTAGTAGGAAATCCAAATGCAGGCAAGACTTCGTTATTTAATGCTATTTCTGGTCTTAAAGAAAAAGTAGGTAATTATTCTGGAGTTACTGTTGATGCTAAAACAACTATTGTAGAATATCAAGGCTATAAGTTTAATATAATTGATCTTCCTGGCACCTATTCTATTTCTGCTTACACCAATGAAGAATCTTATGTTAGAAAATATCTTTTTGATCAAAATCCTGACATAGTAATCAATGTTATTGATTCATCCAATTTAGAGAGAAATCTTTTCCTAACAACTCAACTTATCGACATGGATATTAAGATGGTTATTGCTCTTAACATGTATGATGAGTTAAAGGATAAGAATGATAAATTTGATTATAAACTTTTCGGAGGAATGATTGGTTCTCCTCTTGTTCCTACTCAAGCAAATAAGAAAAAAGGGATTCCCAAATTATTAGACACTGCAATTGAAGTTTATGAAGGAACAAATAAAGCATATCGTCATATTCATATCAATTATGGTGATATAATTGAAAGATGTCTTAATCGTCTTTCTACCAAAATAAGAGAAAGCAGAAACTATTCAGAAAAAGTTGCTGCAAGATATTATGCCATTAGATTATTGGAAAAAGATAGAGAGATTATTGAAGAAATAGAAACATGGATTGATCACACCGATGTTCACGAAGTGGCGGAAAGTGCAATAAAAAAGATAGAGCATACTTTTCATGAAGATAGTGAAACTGTAATTACTAATGCAAGGTATGGTTTTATTCTTGGAGCTTTAAAGGAAACATATAAATTTGGAGAGAAGAAAAAAGATAAAACCAAATCAGAAAAGACAGATTCAGTATTAACTCATCCTGTTTGGGGTTATCCAATTTTCTTTTTCTTTATTTGGCTAATGTTTTTCTGTTCTTTCAAAATAGGGCAATACCCAATGAATTGGATTGAGTGGATTGTTGGAGAATTTGGAATGATTGTGAATAGAATTCTTCCTTCTGGAGCATTTGCCGATTTAATTTCTCAAGGTATTATAGGAGGAGTTGGAGGAGTTATAGTTTTTCTTCCAAATATTATCATATTATTTCTTTTTATTTCATTGATGGAAGACACTGGCTATATGGCAAGAGTTGCTTTCTTGATGGATAAAATAATGCATAAAATAGGACTTCATGGAAAAAGTTTTGTTCCTATGATTATTGGTTTTGGATGTAATGTTCCTGCAATTATGGCTACCAGAACATTGGAAAACAAAAAGGATAGACTCCTAACAATGCTTATAATTCCTTTTATGTCTTGTAGTGCAAGACTTCCTGTATATATACTTATTATTGGAACTTTCTTCCCTAAATATCCTATTCTTATCTTATGCAGTCTATATCTTTTAGGTATCTTACTTGCTGTTCTCTTTGCAATGATATTTAAAAAGACTTTAATGAAAACAAAGGGTGTTCCTTTTGTTATGGAACTTCCTCCATATAGGATTCCAACCTTCAAAGCTGTTAGAAGTAATATTGGAATGAAGACAAAACATTATCTCAAAAAGATGGGAGGAATAATTTTATTTGCATCAATAATAATATGGTCTTTAGGCTATTTCCCTCAAAAAGATAAATCTAAAATTGAAGAATCATATATTGCTTCAATTGGACATTTTATAGAACCAGTTCTTAAACCAATTGGATTTGATTGGAAAATAGGAGTAAGTTTATTAGCAGGAACCTCAGCAAAAGAAGTTATTATTAGCACTATGGGAGTTCTTTATGAAAAAAATCCTGAAGCTACAGACCAAGCCTTAGGACAAAGACTTAAAAAAGAAGTTCATAATAGTGGAGAAAAAATTGGAACACCTGTTTTTACAACTGCAACAGCTCTTAGCCTATTAGTTTTTATTTTAATCTACTTCCCTTGTGCAGCAGTGTTTTCTGTTGTTTGGAAAGAAAGTGGAAAAATATTTTGGGCAATTCTTCTTGCATCATATACAACTATCTCTGCTTGGTTAATGTCTTTTTTAGTATATAATATTGCATTATGGTTTTAAATGAGAAAAAGAGAGAATTAAGGCAGAGGGTTAAGGAGGCTAAACAAAAATATACTTTGTTAGAGAAAAAAGAACTCTCAATACCTATTTGGGAAAAGATTGAAAAGGAAGATTGGTTTAAGGACTCAAAAACTATACTTTTATATTGGTCAATGGATGATGAAGTTTATACTCATGAATTTATTTTAAAATGGTATAAAGAAAAAAGAATATTACTTCCATGTGTTGACGGAAAGAATCTTAAATTAAGAATTTTTGAAGGATTAGAATCAATGAAAGAAGGTGTTATGTTTTCAATATTAGAACCAATTGGAGAAGATTTCTTAGATATTGATAATATTGACTTAATGATAATTCCTGGAGTTGCTTTCGATAAAGAAAATAATCGTTTAGGAAGAGGAAGAGGTTTTTACGATAGATTATTAAGCAAAGTTAACTCCATTAAGGTTGGAGTTTGTTTTGAATTTCAATTTTTTGACAATATTCCAACAGAAGAGTTTGATGTTAAAATCAATTATGTAGTAAAATGAAAAAGTTACATTTATTTTTAATTGCTTGCCTTAGTGGATTATTACTATCCTTAGCTTGGCCAACTTATGGTTTGCCTCCTCTTCTATTAATTGCATTTATTCCTTTACTTTGGATAGAAGATTATATTTCAAAGAACTCCAATAACTTTTCTAAATTTTCAGTATTCAATTATTCCTTTATTGCATTCTTTATTTGGAATGGTATTACTACTTATTGGATTTGTTATTCAACCCTTTTTGGACTCTTTGCCCCATTTATAAATGCAATATTAGGAGCAATAGTTTTTCAAGGTTATCATTTTTCCAAGAGAATATTATTTTATGGAAAGAAAGGGTTTATTCTTCTTCCAATATTTTGGATAGCTATGGAATATATTCATCATTTATGGGAGCTTTCTTGGCCATGGATGACTATTGGAAATGGATTTTCAACTACACCTATTCTTGTACAGTGGTATGAATATACAGGAATATTTGGAGGAACTCTTTGGGTGTTTATTGCAAACTATTTTGGATTTGGATTTATTAAGCAGGTAAGTATTGATATTAAAAAGAGAAAACTAACACTCATTAATTCAAAAGTTTTCACATTTCACTTTTCTCTCTTTGCTTTAGTAGTTGCTATTCCAATATTTATTTCTCTTTTGATTTGGAATAACTATAAGGATGAAAAAAATAAACCAATTGATGTAGTAGTTGTACAACCTAATCTTGAACCATATGATCCATCTTTACAGCTCTCTAATTATGAAATTATTGATTTAATTACTTCCTTGGCTGCAAAAAAGACAGATAATAACACTAGTTTTATTCTTACTCCTGAAGGATGTTTGGAAGAAAGAATATGGGAAGATCAAATAGATAGAAACCAAAGTCTTCAAATATTAAGTGAATTTGTTGGAAAATATGATAAGGCTCAATGGATAACAGGAACATTTACTCGTAAGCTTCAATCAGAAGAAGAAAAAGATGAAGCTTCTCGTAAAATTGAATTTGCTCCAAAACCATATTTTTCTGTTTATAATAGTGCTGTTCATATCAAAAAGGGAAATCGATATGAAGTATATCATAAATCAAAATTAGTACCAGGTGTTGAGAGAGTTCCATTTAAAAAATATATAAGCAAGATACTTGACTTTGCAATAGAATTAGGAAATCTTCCTGTTGGTTCTTTAGGAATAGATAATCAACATGGCTTATTTGTTTCTGAATCTTCAGGAGTTAAAATTACTACTCCTATTTGCTATGAATCTATTTATGGCGGTCTTGTTGCTCAAAGAGTAAAAGAAGGTGCCGAACTTATCTTTGTTATTACTAACGATAGTTGGTGGAAAGATTCTCAAGGACATAAACAACATGCCTCTTATGCTTCTTTGCGTGCAATTGAAACACGTCGCTATATTGCAAGAAGTGCAAATACAGGAACATCTTGTTTTATAAATCCAAAAGGAGAAATACTTCAAAAAACAAAATTCTGGACACCAGCAGTAATAAAAGAATCTCTTATCCCTCAAAAGAGACTTACTTTCTATGTTAAATATGGAGACTATATTGCTAAAGGAGCTATTTTTGCTGCAATAGTAATTCTTATCCTTACATTCTTAAATAAGATATTAATCAAACTCAAAAAGAAATAATCTATGTTTAAAAAGGTACCACACACTTATGTAATAATATTTTCATTAATTGTAATTGCTGCTATTGCAACTTGGTTTGTTCCTGCTGGAGAATTTTCTCGAGAACCACAAACAACTGAAAGCGGAAAAATTATTAATGGTATAATTACAGGCTCTTATCATCAAGTGGAACAATCTCCTCAAACATGGCAGGTAATGTCTGCTTTCTTTAAAGGCTTCCAAAGAGCTCCAGGAATAATTGCTTTCTTACTTATTTTAGGAGGTGCTTTTTGGATTTTAAACGAAACAAAAGCTATTGATATGGGGGTGCAATCATTCTTAAAACATAGTAATAGTTTAGAAAGATTTAAGTTTTTGCGATGGCTTGGAGTTAATAACTTAATCATAATTCTAATAATGATTATGTTTAGTGCATTTGGTGCAATATTTGGAATGAGTGAAGAGACAATTGCTTTCGTTATAATTTTCGTTCCTTTAGCAATAAGTATGGGATATGATTCTATTGTTGGAGTATGTATGTGCTTTTTAGCCGCAGGATTAGGCTTTGCTGGTTGCATTTTAAACCCTTTCACTCTTGGAATAGCACAAGATATTGCTGGCATAAAAATGTTTAGCGGAATAGAATATAGGTTAGTGATGTGGTTTATAATAACAGGATTGGGAATCGCTTACGTATTATGGTATGCTAACAGAATAAAGAAAAATCCAAAGAAATCTCTAATGTATGAAGAAGATAACTATTGGCGACAAAATCAATCTTCAGCACAAGAACTTCAACCAGCAAAGGCTAACCGTGGTACTTGGCTTGCTTATATTCTTTCTTCAATAATAATAACTACATATACTATTTACGTAGGAATTAACTCAAAAATATTTCATGGAGGTTTTTATACATACATATTATTATTAATACTAACAATTCTTTTCATTGCTGTTGGCTACAAAATGTTAAAGAAATCTATTCAGATGTTCTGTCTTACAATATTAATCTTTACAATTATTTATCTTGTTGTAGGAGTAATGGTATTTGAATGGGAATTTGTTCATATTGCAGCTTTATTCTTCACAATGGCTATTGTTTCAGGCATTGCATTAGGAAAAGATGCTTCTGAAATATCAAAACTCTTTATTGCAGGAGCAAAAGATATGTTAGGTGCAGCACTTGTCGTTGGATTAGCAAGTGGAATAATAATCATATTAGAAGATGGAAAAATAATTGACACCTTTTTAAATGGTGTTGCAACATCAATAAATGGCTCTGGAAAAGTTGGAGCACTAAGCCTAATGTATGGTTTCCAATCAATCCTAAATGCAATAATTACATCAGGAACAGCAAAAGCAGCAATGCTTATGCCAATGTTCCGAGAAATAGCAACAATGGTTGGTATCCCTTTGCAATCAGCAGTAACTGCATTCCATATAGGAGATGGATTCACTAACCTTATTACTCCAACTTCAGGAGTATTGATAGGAGTACTTGGAATAGCAAAAATACCTTATGCAAAATGGTTTAAATGGTCATGGAAATTTATCTTAGCAATGGTAATCCTTGGATGGATTTTATTAATTCCAACAGTCCTAATTCCTCTTCCTGGATTCTAAAAAGATTGAAATAAAAAAACGTACAAATTGCGAAATTAAAGTGTCCTCGCGGGGATTCGAACCCCGGACCCATTGATTAAGAGTCAATTGCTCTGCCAACTGAGCTACGAAGACAATTTACATTTCCTTTGTTTGGAGGTGCAAAGGTATTATTTTTTTAGTTCCTAACCAAGTTTTCTTATAAAAAATATCTTTTTGCACTTATTTGCGTTTGATTATTAATCTAATTTAGCGTGATTTATATTTATTATATGTTGATTTTTCAAAGAAAATTAGCTGCAAATAAGAAAATTGTATAATTTTGGTGCCTCTATTTTTCGACAGAAAAGAAATAGACTAACAAAATTTATTACATTATTATTATAAAAACATTTTTGATTATGACTGCATTAAATGTATTATTGGAAGCTGTAAATTTAGCTCCTTGGGCTTATGGATTAGCTGGTATCGGTGCTGGATTAGCTACAATCGGTGCTGGTTTAGGGATTGGTAATATTGGTCGTTCTGCTATGGACGCTATTGCTCGCCAACCTGAAGCTTCTGGCGATATTCGTTCAAATATGATTGTTGCTGCTGCTTTGGTAGAAGGTGTTGCTTTATTTGCAATTGTTACTTGTTTGTTGGTTATCTTTATGAAGTAATCAACCTTTGTAAGAAAAGAGTTTTATTATTTAAACTTTAATTTGATTTTTTATGGAACTGATTACTCCGGGACTGGGTTTATTGTTTTGGATGACTTTAACTTTCCTTATACTATTATTCATATTAGGAAAATTTGGTTGGCCTGTTATTACTAAAATGATTAATGAAAGAGAAATACTTATAGAGAAATCATTGGACGAAGCTCAAAAGGCAAGAACAGAGATGGAACAACTAAAATATAATAATGATGTTCTATTAAAGCAAGCCATGGAGGAAAGAGATGGAATTTTAAAAGAAGCTTATCTTTTTGGTGAAAGCATTAAAGAAGAAGCTCGTTTGAAAGCTCAGGAAGAAGCTCAAAAAATTGTTGCTTCAGCTCGTGATAGCATTAATTATGAAAAACTTCAAGCTTTAACAGAACTTAAAAACCAAATAGCAAAATTTTCTATCGATATTGCAACAAAAGTTTTGGAAGAAGAACTTTCTAATAAAGATATAGATGAAAAGATTATCGAAAAAAGAGTTTCTGACTTTAATTTTAATTAGTAGATTATGACTTCAAGTATTATTTCTTCTCGCTATGCTCGTTCGCTTTTTGATTTGGTTATAGAAATTGATTTATTAGAAAAAGTAAATAATGATATGTCTTTAGTCGAAAAGGTATGCAAGGAGAATATGCTATTGGATTCAATTATGAATAATCCAAATGTCAATATTGGGAAGAAAAAAGGTATAATAAAAGATATATTTGCTTCTAATATTGAGAGAATTTCTTTTGATTTCATTACTCTTTTAGTTCAAAAGCGTAGAGTTATTTTCTTAAAAGAAATTGCAGTAGAGTTCCATAATATCTATAATAAACATAAAGGGATTAAGGTTGCAACTTTAATTGTTGCTCATAGTGTTGAGCAGGAAATGAAAGATAGAATAATCAGTATATTCGAAAAAGAATTCTCTTGTAAAATTGAATTAGTAGAAAAAATAGATAATTCTATTATTGGAGGCTTCAAAATAATGATTGAAGATAAAATTTATGATGCTTCGGTTTCTAATCAATTATCGCTATTGAAGAAATCGTTTGCAAAGAATTTATACGAAAAGGGATTTTAATAATAAAAAAATATGGTAGATATTAAACCATCAGAGGTTACGGCTATTTTACGTAATCAATTATCTGACTCTAATCTTGAAGCTTCTTTAGAAGAAGTAGGCACTGTGCTTACTGTTGGCGATGGTATTGCTCGTGTTTATGGTTTGAATAATGCACAAAGTGGAGAATTAGTCTTTTTTGATAACGATGTACAGGGAATTATTCAAAACTTAGAACAAGATAATGTTGGTGTAGTTATTCTTGGAGACAGTAAGAATATAAATGAAGGCGATATTGTTAAACGTACTGAAAGAATTGCTTCAATTAAGGTTGGAGAAGGTTTAGTTGGTAGAGTAATAAATACTGTTGGAGAACCAATAGATGGAAAGGGAAAAATTGAAGGAGAATTATTTGAGATGCCATTGGAAAGAAAGGCTCCAGGAGTAATATTCCGACAACCAGTAAATGAACCTCTACAAACAGGAATTAAAGCAATTGACTCTATGATTCCTATTGGAAGAGGACAAAGAGAATTGATTATTGGAGACCGTCAAACAGGAAAAACAGCTATTGCAATAGATGCCATTATTAATCAAAAAGAATTCTACGACCAAGGTAATCCTGTATACTGTATATATGTTGCTTGTGGACAAAAAGGTTCAACAGTAGCAAATATTGTTAAAACATTAGAAGAAAAAGGAGCAATGGACTACACTATTGTTGTTGCTGCTACTGCTTCTGACTCTGCAGCACTTCAATTCTATGCACCATTTGCAGGAGCTTCTATTGGGGAGTTCTTCCGTGATACTGGTCGTAGTGCATTAGTTGTTTATGATGACTTATCTAAACAAGCAGTGGCTTATCGTGAAGTGTCATTACTTTTACGCCGTCCACCAGGACGTGAAGCATATCCAGGAGATGTCTTTTATTTACATTCAAGATTATTGGAAAGAGCTGCAAGAATTATAAAAGAAGATAGTGTTGCAAAAAACATGAATGATTTACCTGAATGCTTAAAAGATAAAGTAAAAGGAGGTGGGTCATTAACTGCTCTTCCAATTATTGAAACACAAGCAGGAGATGTTTCAGCATATATTCCAACAAATGTTATTTCTATTACAGATGGACAGATATTTTTGGAAAGCAACTTATTTAACTCAGGTATTCGTCCAGCTATTAATGTTGGTATATCAGTTTCTCGTGTTGGAGGAAATGCTCAAATTAAACCAATGAAGAAAATTGCTGGTACATTAAAACTTGACCAAGCACAATATCGTGAATTGGAAGCGTTTTCTAAATTTAGTTCTGACCTTGACGCTTCAACTAAATTAGTTATTGAAAAAGGAAAACGTAATGTTGAAATATTAAAGCAAAAACAATATTCTCCAATGAAGGTTGAACATCAAATAGCAATTATTTGTTGTGGAACTAAAAATTGGTTACAAAATGTTCCTGTTAACAAGATACATGAATTCGAAAAAGATTTCCTTTTCTCATTAGAGAATAATAATAAAGATGTTTTAGAAAAACTACGCAAAGGTATTCTTGATGATGATATACTTAATTGTTTAAAGAATGTTGCTCAAGATAAGGCTTCTAAATATTCTGTATAATGGCAAACTTAAAAGAGGTACGTAATAGGATAGCGTCAGTTAGTTCTACAATGCAGATAACTTCAGCAATGAAGATGGTTTCTGCCTCTAAATTGCGTAGAGCACAAAACTCTGTTATAGCTCTTCGTCCCTATTCTAATTTACTTTCAAAGGTAATTGGTAACATAATGGATGATAATGCAGAATTACAAGAAAGTCCTTATGGAAGAAGCAAGAAGGTAGATAATGTCCTTTTAGTTTTACTAACTTCTAATAAAGGATTATGCGGAGGATTTAATGCTAATGTAATTAAAGAAGCACATAAGAGAATTGAAGAAATAGGCATTCAAGATAAATATATAAAAGTAGATGTATTAAGTTTTGGAAAAAAATCTTCTGAGTTCTTTTCCAAAAACAAAGTATGTGAAGTTTTGAAATGCGATAACACAATATGGGACAATCTAACATTTGAAAACGTAAATATAATTGCAGAAGAAATCATCGATTTATTTATAAGTGGTAAATATGATAGGATTGAAATCATCTACAATAAATTTAAAAATGCTGGATCTCAAATAATATCTGACGAAGTATTTTTACCATTAACTTCTTTATCTAATGAAGATAAAGGGATAAATAAATTCTACATATTTGAACCTTCAAGAGAAGAGATAATATATAATATCATCCCACAAGCTCTAAAAACACAACTCTTTCGTTGCTTTTTAGATAGTTTTGCTGCAGAACACGGTGCAAGAATGACAGCAATGCATAAAGCTACTGATAATGCACAAAGTATTTTGAAGGAACTAAAACTTTCTTACAATAAGGCTCGTCAAGCTGCAATCACTAATGAAATTATTGAGATTTGCTCAGCTGCGGAAGCATTAAATGGATAATTAATGAGATTTGAAATTGATTTTCTTGTACTAGGTTCAGGTATTGCTGGACTTAGTTTTGCATTAAAAGTTGCAGACCATGGAAAAGTTTGCATCATTACAAAAGATAATGCATCAGAGTCTTCAACAAAATATGCACAAGGTGGAATAGCTGCTGTTATGTATTCTCCTGATAATTACGAGAAGCACATAAAAGATACTCTAATAGCAGGAGCTGGAATATGTGACGAAAAGAGTGTAAGGCTAACAATTACGGAAAGTACTGAAAGAGTAAAGGAATTAGTTGAATGGGGTACAAATTTTGACAAGAAATCATCAGGAGCATTTGACCTAGCAAGAGAGGGAGGTCATTCTGAATTTAGAATATTACATCATCAAGATAACACTGGCTTTGAAATAGAAAGAGCTTTACTTGAAAAAGTTAAGTTGCACCCAAACATTATTATAAAAGAAAATCAATACACAGTAGATTTAATAACACAACATCATTTAGGAGAAGAAGTAAATCGACATCTTCCAGGAACAGAATGTTATGGTGCATACGTATTAAATCAAAATGATAATTCAATAGATACTTACTTAGCAAAATTTACCCTTTTAGCAACAGGAGGAAATGGAAATGTATATAACACAACAACTAATCCAATAGTTGCAACAGGTGATGGACAAGCAATGGTACATCGTGCAAAAGGAAAATTAGCCGATATGGAATTTGTACAATTTCACCCAACATCACTCTATAACCCACTTGAAAAGCCTTCCTTCCTAATAACAGAAGCTATGAGAGGAGCTGGTGGAATATTAAAAACAATTGACGGCAGTACCTTTATGGAGAAATATGACGAAAGAGGTTCTTTGGCTCCAAGAGATATAGTTGCACGTGCAATTGACCATGAAATGAAAGTAAGAGGAGAAGACCACGTTTACTTAGATTGTAGAACAATAGAAAAAACTGAAATAATGAATCATTTTCCTAATATTTACGCTAAATGCTTAGAAATAGGAGTAAATATTACAAAGGATATGATACCAGTTGTTCCTGCCGCACACTATGCTTGTGGAGGAGTAGTAGTTGATGAATATGCACGCACAACAATAAAGAACCTATATGCCTCAGGTGAATGCTCTCGTACAGGGCTTCATGGAGCCAATCGTTTAGCATCAAATTCACTTCTTGAAGCATTAGTATTTTCACATCGAGGAGCATTAGATTGCTTAAAGAAAATAAATGACGTTAAAATATGTACAGCTGTCCCAGATTGGAATGCAGAAGGAATGGTTTTAAATGAAGAAATGGTTTTAATATCACAATCAGTAAAAGAATTACAACAAATAATGTCCAACTATGTAGGAATAGTGCGTTCAGAACTTCGACTACAAAGAGCCTTCAATAGATTAGGATTGATATATAGAGAAACAGAAGAGCTCTATAATCGTTCAGTTCTTACACCAAAGCTATGTGAACTAAGAAACTTAATAGCAAACTGTTACCTAATAATAAAAATGGCAAGAGCCCGTAAAGAAAGTGTAGGACTCCATTATTTAGTAAATAGTTAAACCATTAGTTATTCTTATCAAGAATTGAGTATCATGAAAGTGATATTTCCAGATAATTATTTCTAAAATTTCTTGAAATATTCTCCAAGATTTTGTATCTTTGCATCAATAAATCTACTCAAACACAAAAAGTAGAACCTAAGATAAAGAGTCCATCTAAAAATTTCTTAAAATTTACGATGCCCATCGTAGATGGTCTACGATACCCATCGTAACACCCCTACGATGCCCATCCAAACGCTCTAAAAAGCCCGATTAATTACACCAAGACTTGCTTTCGTTAGAATTATATCTAATATAGTCTTAGTTAAACCTTGATTTTTTCAAGAAAGTCTTAACTTAATTTCAAGCATTAATTCAGAATATTCATTTACTTTTTAAGAGTAGAATCATTATAAAAAAGGGAGAAGATTATTCCTCAACCTAATTCTACATAATTTATTTTCTTGAAGAGTTAATTCTAATATTCTGCTTTTAAGGTTAGCCTTTCGTTTTTAAGATCTTTGGTTAGGAATCCCCATGATAAGGCTTGTTGAGTTGGAACGTTTATTTTTAGTTTCTTGTTATTCCTATTTATTATCTTGTTATCACGAATTGTTGGGTTTAGATTCCTTAGATATTTATAAGGAACTTTTATTTGTTTAGCAAAGGCAAATAAATCATTTATTGTTGTGTCAATAATTAATTCATTAGTTGGAATTGGTTGATAAGTATCTTTCTTGCGGAAATAGAATCCATATTGCTGAGGGTTTTCCATTATTAGTTTAAAGGCTATTATTCTATATACATATCTTGATGTTTCTGAATTTGTATATATCTCCCAATAGTTATCACATCCTTGTTCGCTCATACGACTTCTTAATCCTCTTTCCCCACAGTTAAATGATGCACAAGTTAAAGCCCAATCATTAAAAATTGCATTCTTTTTCTTTAGATAATCACAAGCAGCAATTGTAGATTTTTCTAAATCATATCTATCGTCCCAACCTTCTAATGATTCTAATCCATATTCTTTTGCAGTTCCTGGAACAAATTGCCAAAAGCCTTCAGCCTTAGCTGGTGATATAACATTGTTTAATCCACTTTCTGCAACGGATAAATATTTAATATCTTCGGGAACTCCTTGTTTTTTTAGTATTGATTCCATTTCTGGAAAATATCTTTCTGCTCTCTTTAGAATTAGAAATGTTTTTGAATGACTGTACATAATTTCAGTTAACTCTCTATCTAAAGCTTCTCTAACATAAACATTATCAATAGGGATTTCTTTTCCACAGAATGTTACTTCATCTGGGATTGGTGCAGAGAAATTCTGATAATATTCTTTTACTAATTCTCTATATTGACTTTCATCATTCTTTGGAGCTGTTTTTGCCATAACAAATATACTCATTACAATTGCACAACCCGACATTGCAATTGCCATAATGCTTAATCCTTTTGTCAAATTTCTTTTCATTACAATTATTTTTTTCCTTCCTTCGTTCTTATTGCAAAGATAAAAA
This sequence comes from Bacteroidales bacterium, assembly GCA_041662185.1. Classification (GTDB taxonomy): domain Bacteria; phylum Bacteroidota; class Bacteroidia; order Bacteroidales; family P3; genus UBA10566. Next base: position 9,469 of record JBAZSY010000028.1, on the reverse strand, counting down.
AGTTTTATTGTTTAGATGGTTTTTGAAGTTTTATCTTACCTTTTAGCGTAATTATTATTATTTTTGTAGCCTAATTACTAATGTACCATATAAATTTAAAATATGTTCAAGCGATTTTTTATAACTATATCATTTATTTCTATCTCATTTCTATCTTTCTCACAGGTCATTTCCAACCAACAACGTAAAGATATTATTTCTGACCTTCAAAAACAGGTTAGTCTTATTTCGGCTTTTTCTTCTGAAAATTTGGAGATGTTACCTGTTTATGTCTTCCAGCTACAAACTGCAAATAATATTTTGGCAAAATATGAAGAGTATAAGGTGGATAATCAAGTTTATGCTAAATGGTTTGAGTTAAAAACGCTTGTTAAACAAAACAAAGAAATGGTGGAATTCTTAGAACCAAGAGTGGGAGATTGGTTTTATAGAAAAGCAGTAGGAGCAATGGCTAATAATGAGAAGACTAAGGCTTCTGAATTTTTAAATAAAGCTTTGACTTTTGAGCCTAAGAATGTTATGGCTAACTATGAATTGGCTAAGCTTAGTTTAGACAGTGGCAAAGTTGTTTCTACAACTAATCGTTTAACAAGAGTGCTTTCTACAATGGAACCTGACGAAGAAGAAAAACTTTTATGCCAAAACCTTATTGCCTTTGCTTATGATAAAAATCTTTTGCAGTCTATGGCTTTAATTAATGCTGGAAAATATGCTTATGCTGTTGATATTCTAAAGGAATTAGATGCTTATTGTGATGTTGATATATATGGTATTTGTAATAAATCTGTGGTAAAGAAAAACCTTGCTTTTTGTCAAAATGGTATATATAAAGAACATATAGATGTAAGTAAAATGGCTATGAATATGGGAAGAGCTGATGTTGCTGGAGATTTTGTTCAGAATACTTATGATTATTTTCAAAGGAATCGTCAATCAATAACAGATACTACAAGCTTTGATGGTTTAGTAAGAGGAGTTGTTGGAGCTTATATGTCTCAAATAAAGGGGCTAAATTCAGCAAAAAATAATGAAGCAAAGATTGATCTTATTCGCAAGACAAAAGAACTTGTGTCTATGGTTGGAGGAAATTTTGAAGATGAAACGTTACGAACAATAGCTCAACTACAAGGTTCAAAGACTCCTGTAGATATGAAACTTGACTCTATTGAAAATGCAGCTCCTTCTCAAGGTTATGCTCAAGATTATCCTCAATTTATAAAAGATAGTCTTAGTAATCCAGAGGCAAATGTAAAAGCAATAGAGAAACAATATATTCCTTCTTCAGAAAATAAATTGCCAGAAAAATCTTTAGCTGTTCAATCAACCAAAACGAAAGACTTAAAGAAAGAGATAGAAGATAAGTTCTACGAAAGTCGTACTTTTATGACTGTTAATAATTATGAGAAGGCATTAGAAGTTTTGGAAAAAGCAAATCGTCTTGCTAAGATTGACTTAGAAAAACAAGAAGTTGAAAAGATGTACACTACTGCTATAAGAGAGATAACAGCAAGAAGAATGTCTGCTGCCGAGTATTCAATTTTTCAAGGTGATATTGCAAAGGCAGATAGTTTGGTAGATAGAACAAATGACCTTATAAAAACTTATAAGATGACTGATGACCCTACTATTGTGAATATTATGAATAGTTATTTAAGGGTTATTGACAAGAAGGTCTGTGATAAAAAACAAGATGAGATTGATGGTTATGTTTATAATATCTTAGATTGTGTACGTAAAAATGATTTTTATAAGGCAGATGAACTTATTAATATTGCTATGCAGATTAAAGGTTCTTCAGAATGCAGATTGGATAAACAAAAGATACGTCAATTAAAACGCCAAATAGAAAAGCCATTGGAATATGTTGATATGAAACAAAAAGTAATGAGTAATCTCGACAATAAAGATACTATGCGTTTCATTCAAGAATATGCCCAATTAGAACAATTCTGGACTGATAATGTTTTGTCAGAAATGAGTGTTGAACATAAACCCTTAAGACAGATATTAGTGAATATAGGTAATGATGAATTAATAATAAAGAGTATTGAACAATTAGTAAAATATCGTTTATATTTTGGTTCATTGGAAGCTTTGGGTGCTTTAAAAGATATGGGCTATAAAAGAAAGCAGACTAAGGACGCTCAAAAGAAAATAGGAATGATGATGTCTTTAGATGTTGTCAAACGTTCCGATAAGATACGTGAAAGCAATATTGTTGATGATAAGTTTAAAGATGATAAATGGTTTAAATATTTCTATAAGAACTACAAGAAATATTTGATAGAATGGCAAAAGAATAATTAATTATGCCAATAGAAGAAAATGGTATAAAATACTTTTCTTTGCTTGAGGTTCTTTCAAGCATACAAAAAACTATTCTTGGACGTTACACATCTTGTTTTTGGGTTAAGGCAGAGATGATGAAACTAAATCATTATGTTCACTCAGGGCATTGTTATCCAGACCTTGTAGAAAAATCAGAGAATAGAATTGTAGCTCAAACACGTGCTTTAATATGGAAAGATGACTTTGAGAGAATAAATAAAAAGTTTATATCAATAACCAAAGAACCAATTAAAGACGGAATAACTATTTTGCTTTATTGTAGAATTAACTTTGATGCTCTTTATGGATTATCACTTAGAATAATAGATATAGACCCATTATTTACCCTTGGAGAACTTGAAAGAGAACGTCAGGAAACAATAAGAAAGATAAAAGAAGAAGGTTTGTGGGATAAAAATAAAAAACTATCTCTACCTCTTTTGCCACAAAGACTTGCTATTGTATCTGTGCAAACAAGTAAAGGCTATTCTGACTTTATGAATATAATTCAACAAGAAGAAAAGAATTACAAGATATTTACATTTTTATTCCCTTCACTCTTACAAGGAGATAATGCAGTAGAAAGTATGATATTGTCATTAGATACAATAGAATTAGTAAAAGATCATTTTGATGCTGTATTAATAATGCGTGGAGGAGGCGGCGATATTGGACTTTCTTGCTATAATAACTACGATTTAGTAAAACGTATAGCAACATTTCCTTTACCAATTCTTACAGGTATAGGACATTCTACAAATGAAACAGTTAGTGAAATGGTATCAAATCGAAATTCAATAACACCAACAGACTTAGCCGATTTTATACTTTCTCGATTTAAAGCCTTTGATGACAGTCTTAAAGAATTAAAACAAAAACTATTTCTTAATTCAACAAAAAGAATAGAAAGAGAAGAGCAAATCCTAAATCAATATCACCAAATTCTAAAATTACTTGACCCTAAAAACTTATTAAAAAGAGGTTATTCAATTTCTTACTTAGATGACAAAATAATTAAATCATCTTCTGAACTTAAAGAAGGAGATGAATTAACAACATTATTTTCAGATGGAAAAGTAAAATCAATTGTAGAAAAACAAAACAAATAAATGGAAACAAAAACTTATTCTGAAAAATTTGAAGAACTAACCAAAATAGTAAAAGAGTTAGAAAGAGGAGATATAGCAATAGATTCTATGACAGAAAAGATTACTCGAGCCTTAGAATTATTAGATGAATGTAAAAATAAACTTCAAACAGTAAACGAAGACGTTCAAAAGATAATAGAAGAAATCTCCTCAAAGCAAAATGAAGAAGAACAATAAATTCGAAATATGTTTATAATAGAATTCAATTAGACGTAAATGGTTGTACTCCTTTTATTGCATTTGATGGGACTAACTATTTAATGTTATGGAGTAAATTAACAGAAAATGGCGAAAATAATGATAAAACCATAGATACTGTTTTTGGACAATTTATAAGTACTTCAGGTAATTTAGTTGGAAACCATTTTACTATTCTTAGTGATGCTACTATCAGTACCCCAAAGGGAGGATGTCTTGTTTTTAGTGATTCAACTTATCTTATTGTTTTCAAGAGAAACAATATCGATTATGTTCAATGTTTAAGTAGATCTGGTTCTTTAATAGGTTCTTCTTTGCAAGTAAGTCAAAACGAAGTAAATGATAATGCAATTGGATTTGATGGCACAAATTATTTTATAGCTTGGGCTTCTCATGAAGACTATGGATATCAACAAGATATTTATGGACAGTTTATTAGTAAAACAGGAACTTTAGTTGGATCTAATTTTACAATTGACCATGGTAATCAATCAAGTGATAATCCTATGTCCATAGCTTATGATGGTTCAAGATATTTAGTAGCTTTCCATGAATCTTCAACAATAGGATGGAATCTTTTTGCTCATTTTGTTTCCCCTTCTGGCTTAGTTGATGCTAATAGAATTATGCTTCGTGACTCAACATATTCTCCAGGTTTTCCTTTTATAAATTTTGATGGAACTAATTATTTAGTGGTATGGTCAGATAGTTTGTTCACTACAAATTCAATTATTATGGGGAGATATTTTAATACAAGTGGAACCCCAATAGATAATGAATTTACTATCTTTAGCAAATTAAATGGAATGACTCCTTTCTATGGGGGACCTATTTTTAATACAAATAATTTTCTTGTGATTACTTATAGGATAGATTCACTATTTAATAATGGCGATATCTCTGTTAAATTTATTACTTTTTCAACATCAGGATTAGTTAATGACGATATTAAAAATAATTCATTTAATTTCTATCCGAACCCTGCTTCAGATATTATTAATTTAGATATTGAATATCTAAAGGATAATAATTTTACATTGAATATTTATAATATTATGGGCTTATTGGTAGAGTCAAAAATAATCAAAAATAATCAAAAACAAATTAATGTTGGGGATTTATATAATGGGATTTATATCTTAGAAATAAAAACTAAAGATTGGACCAAATCACAAGAACTTATTATTAGAAGATAAGATTACATCAAAAACGAGGGCTTAAAAAGTCCTCGTTTTCTTTATGTAGAATTTTGTTTATCTCTCTTAGTCAACCATTATTACTAAACATTTATTTCCTCTCCAGAATTGCTCTGGGTTTACAATACGGATTGATGATGGCATTTTAGGATTACCTTCTAATGAGTATGATGAAGTTGGGTGAGAAGTAACAATTTTTATTTTCTTTCCTGTTAATGGAATTTCTTGAGTATTACGAATATCTATCTTTGTTAGGTTTGAGAAATCTGCATTGTTTGCTAATGTTTCTGATTTACCTATTCCTATAAAGCCGCCTTTACGGTCAACTAATTTCTTAGCAATAAGTTCTTTCTTTGTTCCAACAACGAAGTATGCGGTATTCTTTTCATCTTCAATCTTCATTATTTGGGCATCTTTTTGCTTATTTCTTGAATTTAAATCATCAACATTCTTTGTTAAATTATCTATTTGAATATTTTTCTTAGCCAATTCTGCTGTTAAAGATTGAATTTGTCCTTCTTGTTCTTGTATTCTTGATTCAAGGTTTTTTACAAAAGTTTTTAGTTGTTCGTTTTCTTTCTTATCCTTTTTTATTTTTGAATTTACATTTGCAACTTTCCTTTTGTTTTGGTCTAAGATATTTTTTATTGTCGCAATCTTATCTTTTATGTTTGCTTTTGTATCTTTTGATATTTCGCCAGATGTGTTAGCAACCTTTGATACGTTTGCATATACATTTGTAACTTCAGTCAAAGAAGAATCAATATCATTAAGTTCTTGGAATAATCCTTGCATCTCTGTGTCCTTTGCCGACATCAATTGTGCAAAAGAATCATGAATTTGTTGTTCTCTAACTTTTTGTTTTGCATCGTTTTGACAACTAAAAAGTGTTGCCATTACGAATAAACTGATGATTAATAAACTCTTTTTCATTTCTAAATGGGATTTTATGATTATTATTTAGTAATTAATTTAATATCTCTATTTGAACAACAAAGATAGTAATTTTTTGGATATTCCAAAGATTATAATATTTAGTTGACATAAACATTAAGGCTTTTACACAATAAATAACTCGCAAAAAAGTAGTAATATTGCAAATTATTTCTATTTAAAATGAACGAAGAAAAACTTGAAATATTTGGAGCAAAAGCTCATAACTTACAAAATGTCTCTCTTACATTACCAAGAAATTCTCTTGTAACAATTACAGGATTGAGTGGTAGTGGTAAGTCTTCATTGGCTTTTGATACAATATATGCTGAAGGACAAAGAAGATATTTAGAAACTTTTTCTGCTTATATAAGAAACTTCATCGGTTCAATTGAAAGACCAAATGTTGAAAAGATTACAGGACTTTCTCCTGTTATTTCAATTGAACAAAAGACAACAAACAAAAACCCTCGTTCAACTGTTGGCACTACAACTGAAATTTATGACCTAATCCGTTTACTTTATGCAAGAGTAGCAGATGCTTATTCCATAAATACTGGAGAGAAAATGGTTAAGTATTCAGAAAGACAAATACTTGAAATAATAGAAACTAATTATACTGAAAAGACAATGTTGGTTCTATCTCCTGTTGTTAAGGGAAGAAAGGGGCATTATCGTGAGTTATTTTTATCCTCTGCAAAGAAAGGGTTCTTAAAAATGAGAATTGATGGAGTGATAACAAATATTACGGCAGGTTTACAGTTGGATAGGTATAAAATTCATGATATAGAAATAGTAATTGATAAACTAAAGATAACAAAAGAAAATTCAACAAGACTAAAAAAGTCAGTTGAAACAGCTTTTAAACATGGTAATGGAACAATGATGCTATTAGATGATGAAACAAATGAGGTTCGTTATCTTAGTCGTCATCTTATGTGTCCTACTACAGGAATATCTTATCCAGAACCAGAACCAAATACATTTTCATTCAACTCTCCTTATGGCGCTTGTCCCTTTTGCAATGGATTAGGAGAAATTACGCAAGTTGATGAAGATAAAATTATTCCCGACGATAATAAATCCTTAAATGAAGGAGGCTTAATCCCTCTTGGCAAGCCAAATAAAAGTTCTTGGTTTACAAAACAATTAGAGGCATTGGGTAGAAAAATGGATTTTGATCTTGATACTCCAATAAAAGATATTAGCCAGGAAGCACTTTCTGTTATTCTTTATGGATCAGATATGGAACTTGAAACTTATGATTCTAATCTTGGAATTCACTCATTAAGCAAGGATAAGTTTGAAGGAATAGTAAACTTTATTACAGCTCAATATGGAGATAATATGCCTGCTTCTATTCAGAAATGGGCAGGTGGTTTTATGAATAAGGTAGAGTGCCCTCATTGCAAAGGAAGAAGACTAAAAGAAGAATCTCTACAATTCAGAATAGATGATAAGAATATATCTGAACTTGTTTCAATGGATATAAAAGATCTTTCTGTTTGGTGTGAGAGCGTTTTAGATAGACTCCCAAAAAGAAAACAAGAAATAGCAAAAGAAATACTTAGGGAAATAAATACAAGAATTAACTTCTTATTAGACGTAGGTTTAGGATATTTAAACTTAAACCGTAGTTCACGTAGTCTTTCTGGAGGAGAAAGTCAAAGAATACGTTTAGCAACACAAATAGGATCTCAACTTGTTAATGTATTATATATTTTAGATGAACCAAGTATAGGCTTACATCAAAAGGATAATTTCAAATTAATTGGAGCATTAAAGAAACTAAGAGATGCAGGCAATAGTGTTATTGTTGTGGAACACGACAAGGATATGATAATGGAATCGGATTGGATTACTGATATAGGACCAGGAGCTGGAGTAAATGGAGGGAAGATAATATTTAACGGTAAGCCGGAAGATCTGATAAAACAAGACGTAAATTCAATAACAGGTGACTATATAAAAGGAATAAGAAAAATAGAAATTCCAAAAAAAAGAAGACCTGGAAATGGTAAATTTATTGAGCTATTAGGTTGCACAGGAAATAACTTAAAGAATGTAGATATAAAAATACCACTTGGAGCATTTCTTTGCATAACAGGAGTTTCAGGAAGTGGTAAATCATCAATAATAAACAATACACTTCACCCAATACTTAGTCAATACTTCTATCGTTCCGATAAAAAACCCCTTCCATACAAAGAACTAAAAGGTATTGACCTTATCGACAAAGTAATAGAAATTAACCAATACCCTATTGGAAAAACACCACGTTCAAATCCTGCAACCTTTATTGGAGTATTTGATGAAATAAGAAAAGTTTTTGCATCACTTCCAACAGCAAAAATTAGAGGCTATCAACCTGGGCGTTTCTCTTTCAATGTAAAAGGAGGACGTTGCGAAACATGTCAAGGAGCAGGAGTAAAACAAATAGAAATGAATTTTTTGCCCGATGTATATGTTGTATGTGAAGAATGTAATGGGAAAAGATATAATAGAGAAACCTTAGAAGTAAGATATAAAGGGAAATCTATTAGTGAAGTATTAAATATGAGTTTTGAAGAAGCAGTAGTCTTTTTTGAAAATCACCCAAATATAAAACGTCAGCTATCAATAGTTAAAGAAGTTGGACTTGGTTACATTACTCTTGGACAACCCTCCACAACCCTATCAGGAGGAGAAAGTCAAAGAATAAAACTTGCAGCAGAATTAGGGAAGAAAGACACAGGTAACACATTATATATATTAGACGAACCAACAACAGGACTTCACTTTGAAGACATAAGAATACTTTTAGATGTATTACAAAAACTTGTTGAGAAAGGTAATACAATGATAGTAATAGAACATAATCTTGACGTAATAAAAGTAGCCGATTATATAATAGACCTTGGACCCGAAGGAGGAAAAGAAGGAGGAAGAATAATTGCAGAAGGGACTCCAGAGGAAATAATTAATAACCCAAATTCCCTAACAGGAAAATATCTTAGAAAAGAGTTTGAATAAGTTATTATTATATACAAGCCCAAATAATCCACCTATAATTTGTTTGTAAGCATTTTTTTTGTAATTTTGCATCTCATTTGGCGGGATAGCTCAGTTGGTTAGAGCGTCGGATTCATAACCCGGAGGTCACGAGTTCAACTCTCGTTCCCGCTACAAAAGATTAAAGGTCAGTTTAAATCTGACCTTTTTTTGTTTTTCATTGAGCCAATAAATTAAAAGAAAGGAAGAATAATTGTTTCTTTTCCAACTATTCTCTTCCTTTTGTTATTAAAAAGATTATTAAGATTAATCTTCGTTTTCTATATCTTCTTCATCTTGATTATTTCTGTTTTGTTTCTTTGTTTTCTTGCTTCCTTCATAAAGGTCGTATTTGCAAAACTTACATTCAAGATTAGAATTATAAACTGTTATATGGCGAGATGGTCTTAATCCTACATATTTAAAGGCATCAAAGTCGGAACTTATTAACCAAGCTGTATTTCCTGGATATTTGTTTTTAAATACACGTCCTATAATTTCATATAAATCAAATATATCATCAACTTCCATTCTTTCACCATAAGGAGGGTTTGTTATAATTAAAGTTTTTCCTTCTGGTGGGTTTTGTTCTTGAATATCATTACGGAATAATTGAATATCTTTATGAAAGATCGG
>JBAZSY010000027.1:0-24813 GCA_041662185.1 Bacteroidales bacterium | reverse complement strand
CCTAAAAGTGTCTTAAATTGAGAACTACCCCAACCACTATTTAAAGAACTATCCAACGCAATAGATTTAATCCTATAATCATATAAAGCATTAGTATCTAAAGAAGTTAGATTAATTAGTCTATTATCAGCATTAACGATTTGTTCACTAGACCAAGATGATGCAGATGAAGCTAATTTATATTGGAAGACATAACTAACAGCATCTGTAATAGCATTCCATGATATAGTTGCAGATGAAGCTGTAATAGACGAAGCACTACCAATAGGAGTTCCTAAAAGTGTCTTAAATTGAGAACTACCCCAACCACTATTTAAAGAACTATCTGAAGCAATAGATTTAATCCTATAATAATATAAAGCATTAGTATCTAAAGAAGTTAGATTAATTAGTCTATTATCAGCATTAACGATTTGTTCACTAGACCAAGATGATGCAGATGCTAATTTATATTGGAAGACATAACTAACAGCATCTGTAATAGCATTCCATGATATAGTTGCAGATGAAGCTGAGATATTAGATGCAGTACCCGAAGGAGTTGCAATGCTATTTGAGATGGAAAATTCTAAAATAGAAGACCAATCACTTGAAGAAGATGGACTAGTTTTATTAGCTTTAACTTTAACTTGATATTCAGATAAAGATAATCCAGTTAATTGAACTTGATTAGTTGTAGGATTTGTAGGGTAAGTAATCCAAGAACTTGCTGATTTTAATTTATATTGAATTGTGTAATTATTAGCTCCTACTATTGAATCCCAATTAATAACAACACTTGACTGTGTTTTATTAGATGTAGTTAAATTTATAGGAGCCGGAAGAAGTGTTGTAAAACTTGACATATTCCAAGAGCTTGGATCATTTGGCGAAGAAGTATTAGATCTTATTCTTACATCATATGTTTTATTTCCAGATAAACTATCTAAAACAATATTTCTATTATTTGCAGTAGCTAATATTTCACTAGACCATGTACTGGTTCCTTGTTCTTTATATTGAAGTGTATAACTTTCTGCGCCATCTATTGTATTCCAAATGACGGTAGCAGTATTTGTTGTAATATTATTGTAAACAAGTGTAGGAGCTCCAAAAGCTGCAAGGGTTGTAAAAGGAATTATTGAACCATAATGTTTTGTCCCTCCCATAGAAACAACATAAGCACGAACAGTATAATATGTTCCAGGATTTAAACCAGTAATTATTTTTGTTGTTGTTGCACCATCAGAAGTTGAAGTAGTTGTTGGGTCAGATACAACAGTCCAATTTTGTATTAAATTTGTCTTGTATTCAAATCCTTTTTCTGAAATTGTAGTTCCTGTTCCTGTTCCAGTAATATAACCACCATTAAATGTAACTGAATTTGTTGTAATATTTGTTGTATTTTCAGTATATGATAGTGCAGGCGTACTAGCAGGAGGATTTGAAAGAGTTGTAAATATTTTAGTGTCCCCAAAAGTTTGACCGTCTTCGGCACTAACATATCCTCTATATTCATAAATGGTATTTGGAATTAATCCTTCAAGATTATATACAATTTGAACTCCAATAATAGGTACATCTATCCATGATTCTGAATTGTCAACTGTTTTCTTTCTCCATTGAAATCCTTGACCATTAATAGTATAGCCTAACGAAGGAAGGACTATAGCATCAAGAGATGCACTATTATTTGTAATAACTGAAGGTTCTAATGTTATTATCGGGACTGCTTTAAATGAGCCTCCTGATAGAAAAACAGAAGAAGAAACAGCTTGGTCACTATAATTACAAATTGCTATTGTAATTTTATAAATTTTCCCAGGAAGAAGAACTATTGATAATGTATTTAAGTCTATTGTATAACCTCCAAAAGTAGATCCTGCTGTAAAAGAATTGCCATTAAAAATGGTTCCAACTCGAGAACATAATGCTGGGACTGTTACTGGTGTTGCGTTAGAATTTGGAATTACAGCAATATCTTTCCCATAATAAGATTCAAAGTAATCCATTCCATTTCCTATATATCTAGTTGTTCCGTCAGTTTCATAAGGTCCATCAATAAAAAAGCCAAATGCATCTGCATAAGAACAATAACTAGGATATTCACCTGTTGCAAAGAAATAATCAAAAGAAGATATTGATGTTTGAGGAAGGCTAGATTGGAAGTCAAAGGTAAATGAAGCAACGTTATTTATTGAACTTGTTTGCCCTAAGGAGTTTAATAATGATCTTAAATAAGGACTTGTTTGATAATTTTGGTTCGCTTTAACAGAGCTATTAAAAGCTCCAGTACTTAATACAATACCTTTTCCTATCTTTGGGAGATTGCCGGTAGTGTTTGTGTTAATAAATGTTCCAACTTGATTTGTTGAATTAAATGAAGTTGTCCCATTGTATAGAACATTGAAGGCGTTAATGCCTTCTCCAAGTAAGTTAGTCGAAATAAAAATTTGGGGAGTTCCTGTTGCAGAAGAAAAATTTGTTATTTGAGCATTTAATACAAATGGAATTAATGCGCAGATTAATAATATTATTTTTTTCATGTCTTTATCTCCTAATTTAATTCTTCACATTTAATATATATCATATTCAAAGATCTTACATGCATACCACTTCTTGTTGCTGGTATCCACAATGGCATATTTTGAACAATTTGAATAGCTCTCTCATCACAGGCATTGCATTGTGACGAACGCTCAACTCTAACATTGGAAATAGAACCATTAGTTTCAACAACAAAAAACAAAGCTATCATATCATAAGAATCTACTGTTTTATTTTCTACCTTTGCGATATTATTGTTTAAAAACTGTGTGTATTGTTCTTTTGTCCCATTAAAATTAGCATAAGTATCAACTACTGTGTAAATAGAGTCATTACTAATTTGTGCTATTCCCTCTGTTGATATAATTGTAATAAAAATAAGAAATAAAGTGCATAATAGTAATTCTTTTTTCATAAACGACCTCCATTAATTATTAATTATATATTTTTTGTCCTATTAAAACTAAACAGCAAATATATAGTATATTATCTTTTAATCGGGGAAAAAAATGTTAAAGTTGTTTAAAAAGAAAGATTGCTTTTTATAAAAAGCATTTCTTAGTACAAAGTTTCATTTTAAATCTGTGATAAAAACAATAGAAAGTTATCTTTTTATGATTAGGTTTTTGTGGGAGTATTATAATATAATGTATCTTTGCAATCCATTTGGAAAATAATAATAAATACAATAATAATACAGATGAGAAAAATAACTTTATTCACATTGATTATGACAGTAGTTTCTACTATGTTAGTGGCTCAAATGAAACCAGAAGACGCCGCTAAAATTAAGCAATCAAATCCTTTGGTGCAAAACTGGAATACACCTTATCAGACACCTCCTTTTGATAAAATTAAAACAGAGGACTACAAACCCGCTATTCTTTATGCTTTAGATGAAGCTAAAAAAGATATAAATGAAATTATAGCAAATAAAGAAAAGCCTTCTTTTGAAAACACTATTGTTGCTCTTGAAAACGCAGGGGGTTTATTAAACAGAGTTTCAAATGTATTTTTCAATATAAATGAATCAAATACAAGTGAAGACTTACAAAAAATTGCTGAGGATCTATCTCCTGAATTGACAAGATATAGCAATGACATTAATATGAATCCTCAATTATTTTCTAAAGTAAAAGCAGTATATGATATGCGTGATGATATCGCTTTGACAGCAGAGCAAAGAATGTTATTAGACAAAACATACAAAGGATTTATTAAGAGTGGTGCTTTATTGGAAGGTGCTCAAAAGGAAGAGTTCCGTAAGATATCAGAAGAATTATCTCTTGTAAGTTTAAAGTATCAAAGAAATAATCTTAATGACCAAAATGCTTATTCTTTAACAATAACTAATAAGAAAGACCTTGCTGGAATTCCTCAATACGCAATTGATGCTGCAAAAGCAACTGCAAAAGAGCGTAAGGTTAAAGGTTGGATATTTACATTAGATTATCCAAGTTATATTCCTTTCATTACTTATGCTGACAGCAGAGAGTTAAGAAAAGAATTATGGGCTGCTTCAAGTAAACAGGGTAATAATAATAATGAAAACGATAACAAAGAAAACGTTCTTAAAATAACTAATCTTCGTCTTCGTATGGCTCAATTATTAGGTTATAAGTCTTTTGCTGAATATTCTCTTACAGATAGAATGGCAGAAACTCCAGCTAAAGTATTATCATTTATTGATAATTTATTAGAATCTTCAATGCCTTTTGCTAAGAAAGATTTACAAATGGTTACAGACTATGCTCATTCAAAAGGATTTGTTGGAGACATTCAACGTTGGGATTGGTCTTATTGGTCAGAAAAACTTAAAAATGAAAAATATTCTATTAACCAAGAAATGGTTAAACCTTATTTCCAATTAGAAAAAGTTCGTGAAGGTATTTTTAAATTAGCAGATAAACTTTATGGTCTTGAATTCAGAGAAAATAAAACAATTACAAAATACAATGATGATGTAGTTGTTTATGAAGTTTGGGATAAGGCAAATAATAAAATGATGTCTGTAATTTATATGGACTTCTTCCCAAGAGCATCAAAACGTTCAGGAGCTTGGATGACTTCATTTAGAGAACAAAAAATAATTAATGGACAAGATTCTCGTCCATTAATCCAAATGGTATGTAACTTTACAAAACCAAACGGAACAACACCTTCTCTTCTAACATTTGAAGAACTAACAACATTCTTACATGAATTTGGACATTGTTTACATGGAACATTATCAGAATGTACTTATCAAACAACATCAGGAACATCTGTTTATAGAGATTTCGTTGAATTACCATCTCAATTTATGGAAAACTTTGCAACTGAAAAAGAATTCTTAGATATGTTTGCTGTAAACTATAAAACTGGAGAAAAAATGCCAGACGAATTAGTTAATAAGATTAAAGCAAGTGAACAATATTTACAAGGATATACATCAGTTCGTCAATTATTCTTAGGATTAGTAGATATGGGCTGGAATAATATTTCTTCACCATTAAGTGGAGACGTTGAAACAATAGAAAGAAATAGTTCTTCAAAAGCAGAATTACTACCAATAGTTAGTGGTTCAATAATGAGTACACAATTTGGACATATATTTGCTGGTGGATATGCAGCAGGATATTATGGATATAAATGGGCAGAAGTATTAGATGCAGATGCTTTCTCTATGTTTAAAGAAAAAGGAATCTTTAATAAAGAAGTTTCAACATCATTCCGTAATAATATTCTTTCAAAAGGTGGCAAGAAACATCCAATGGAACTTTATAAAGCATTCCGTGGTCATGAACCAACAAATGATGCACTACTTAGAAGATCAGGTTTTATTAAATAATCTCAAAGAGAATTATTTGAAATAAACAAATCAAAATAATATGAAAGCACTTATAGAAATATAGGTGCTTTTTTCTTTTAAACAAGACTTATTAAATTGGATTATTTTATCTTTGCACCAAGAAAGAATATATATTAATGAGATACTTTTTACATTTAGCATATAATGGAGCTTCATTTTGTGGTTGGCAATTACAACCCAATGCACCTACTGTTCAGGAAAATATAGAAATAGCTCTAATGTATTTATTGAAAGAAAAGATAGCCCTTGCTGGTTGTGGAAGAACAGATACGGGTGTACACGCTTTTGATTACTATGCTCATTTTGATTTTAAAGAAATGTCTTTAGAGGAGTTGAGTCAATTAAAACTTAAACTTAACCGTTACCTTAATCATGAGATAAATATTTTAGGCATATATAAGATGAAAGAGATGCTCATGCTCGTTTTGATGCAATTAGTAGAACTTATAAATATTATTTAGCAACCGAAAAACAACCTTTCAAAAATGATATTTCCTATTATTTCCATCGCCCACTTAATTTGGAAGATATGAATAAAGCATGTGAAAGATTAATAACTTACACAGATTTTACAAGCTTCTCAAAATCTCATACACAAGTAAATAATTATAATTGTAATGTTGCATTAGCTTATTGGGAAAAAGAGGGCGATCTATTAGTTTTTATTATCAAAGCAAATCGGTTTTTAAGAAATATGGTAAGAGCAATTGTAGGTACATTATTGGACGTTGGGTTAGGTAAAATAGATATAGAAGAGTTTTGTAATATAATAGAATCTAAAAGTAGATGTGAAGCAGGAATATCTGTTCCTGCAAAAGGATTGTTCTTATATAATGTAGAGTATAAAAAGACAATTTTCTTGTAAAAATAGCTCCTTATATTGATAAAATGTGTAATTTCGCACGACGTTTTCCTAAATAAAACAAAAAAACAAAAACTTTTAAGATATGAATGATATAAATTGGTCAAGCCTACCTTTTGGCTATTACAAAACAGATTGGAATGTACGTTGCTACTACCGTAATGGTAAATGGGGCGAATTAGAATTCACGCAATCAGAAGAAATCACAATGCACATGGCAGCAACTTGTCTTCATTATGGACAAGAAGCATTTGAAGGGATGAAAGCATTCCGTGGTGTTGATGGTAAAATTCGTTTATTCCGTCCTTATGAAAATGCAAAACGTATGTATCGTACAGCAGAAGGAATTATGATGGCACCAGTACCAGAAGAATTATTTGTTAAGGCTTGTATAGAAATAGTAAAAAGAAACGAAAGATTTGTTCCTCCAGCAGGTTCTGGAGCATCTCTATATCTTCGTCCATTACTAATTGGAACAGGTCCAGAAGTTGGTGTTAGACCAGCAGACGAATATTTATTTGTAATATTTGCAGGTCCAGTAGGTCCTTACTTTAAAGAAGGATTTAAACCAGTTAAATTCCAAATAGTAGAAGATTTTGACCGTGCAGCTCCACTTGGAACAGGTACATTTAAAGTTGGTGGTAACTATGCTGCTTCTTTAAAATCAGGACAAAGAGCTCATGATGAAGGATTTTCAAATTGCATTTACTTAGATGCAATACATAAAAAATATATTGATGAAGCAGGTGCAGCTAACTTCTTTGGAATTAAAAATAATACATATTGCACTCCAAAATCATCATCTATTCTTCCTTCAATAACAAACATGTCTTTGCGTCAATTAGCTACAGATATGGGGATGAAAGTTGAAGAAAGACCTATTGCAGTTGAAGAACTTTCAACATTTGAAGAAGTTGCAGCATGTGGAACAGCAGCAGTTGTTTCTCCTATTTGCCAAATAGAAGATAGAGGAACAAAGAAACTATATAACTATGGTACAGAAGCTGGTCCTGTTTGCACAAAACTTTATCATGCATTAAAAGGAATCCAAGAAGGAGAAGTAGAAGATACTCACAATTGGAATATCATAGTAGAATAATTAAAATAAAGTATAGAAGGGGCTACAGTAATCCTTTCTTTTTTGAATAAAACTTGGAAGACCCAGATGTGAATCTCGGTCTTCTTTTTTTCAATGCTTTTGTGATTGTAGGAATTTTTATTATAACTTTGCCTAATGAAAAAGTTTTTGGTTATACAGACAGCCTCTATTGGAGATGTGGTACTTGCTACTTCGCTTTTGGAAGAATTACATTATAATTTCCATGATGAAAAGATTGATATTCTTGTAAAAAAAGGGAATGAATCACTTTTTACAGAACATCCATTTGTTGGGAAAGTATGGATCTGGAATAAAAAAGAAAATAAATATAAGAACCTGTACAACCTTATTAAGCAGATAAGAAAGACTGAATATGAATTTGTAATAAATATTAATCGCTTCTTTTCATCTGGTTTAATAACAGCTTTTTCTAACTCTCACCAGAAGATAGGCTTTAAGAAAAACCCTTTATCCATATTCTTTGACCAAAGAGTAGAACACTTAATACATAAAACTAAGTTTATACATGAAGTAGATCGCAACTTTCGATTGATTTCTGGAATATGTGAAGATGATGAAAGCAAAGTATTGCCCCCAAAGCTTTATCCAACAAAACATGCTCAAGAAAAGACAGAAGAATTAAAAAAAGGAATATATTATACAGCAAGTCCAAGCTCTTTATGGTTTACAAAACAGTTTCATAAGGAAGGTTGGATAGAATTTCTTACAAAAGCACCAAAAGATAGTTCCATTTACTTATTGGGAGGAAAAACAGACATAGAACTTTGTGATGAAATAAAGAAGGCTATCAATAATCCTAATTGTAAAAATCTTGCAGGAAAACTAACTTACTTAGAATCTATTTCTCTAATGGATAATGCAAAGATGAACTTCACCAACGACTCAGCTCCATTACATTTTTGTTCATCAGTAAATGCACCAATAACAGCAATATTTTGTTCCACAGTTCCAGCATTTGGTTTTACACCTCTAAGTGATGACTCTAAAATAATACAAACAAAAGAAAAACTTTCTTGCCGTCCTTGTGGATTACATGGCTACAAAGAATGTCCCAAAGGACATTTCAACTGCTCAAAAACAATAAATATAAAAGAATTAGTACATAGGTTTTGAACATTAAGATAGTAATATATACTTATATTTACTTACTTATTATTATTGAATTCTCTCCCATAAAAAATTATTTTCAGAAATATTTTAATAGAAATACCTTGATATTTCCCAATAATTTTGTATATTTGCAAAAAGAAACTAACTCAAATTCAAAAGAGTAGAATCTTATATCAATAATCACATTTAAAATTTCTTAAAAACTACGATGCGCATTGTAGATATGTTACGATGGGTATCGTAATACCATTACGATACCCATCGTAGCACAATTTAATCCCTATTAAAATAATTTTAAACCTCGTTTCTATAGAATTATATCCAGTTTCCTTAGAAAAAGAAGGGCTTTAATTTTAGAAAGAGTTCTTCTACCTTTTGATTTAGCTTGAAGACTTAAGATATAATTAATAAAAAAGAAAAGGATTGAGTTATTTTAGAACTCAACCTTTAATTTAATTCTAATAAGGTTTTACGCTGGAACAATCTCTCATATATTCCATCCTTCTTGCAAAGATATAAATTCCTTCTAAACTTGACTTTTTACATTGAAAGAATAAAAATATTAAATCTAATCTAACTCCGATTAAATTATTGCCAAAGATACAAAATGGTTTATACAAAAAATACTTAAAACTCTTGTATAAACCAATAAAATTTTGTATTATTGCATTCAGGTTATGTGAAGTTTAAGTAAAATAGACTCGTTTTGATTTATTAAAGCATTTATTTTCTTGAATAGTCGCAACTTTCTAATAAAATATAGTTAGAGTCATTTCAACTAATTTCTTTGTTAATTGAGATTTAAACAAGTTTACGTTCTCAATTAAGAAAGTAGGTTGTATGATTAACAATATAGAATATATAGAATTAATATTATCTTGTTGATGTATTATATGCAAAAACAATATAGATTTATTCTATTCACTATGGATTTATATCCATTAACAATAAAGGACAATAAAATTGTTCATATAAATA
The DNA here is from genome assembly GCA_041662185.1 of Bacteroidales bacterium. Lineage (GTDB taxonomy): Bacteria > Bacteroidota > Bacteroidia > Bacteroidales > P3 > UBA10566. Next base: position 15,366 of record JBAZSY010000027.1, on the reverse strand, counting down.
AATCCATATAAGTTTATATGGATGCTGCTCTAAATTCTATAATTACAAAAATTGAATGATTTTTACTATTCATTGTTCAAACAACAATGTTATTGTATCAAATCTATATTTAATAATAAATCATCTTAATAAGGAAGGTACAAAAATGATTAAAACGAATCTATTTAACGAAAAGAATAAACCGAGCGATAATGAAAAGAAGGGAATTATAGACTTTCTTTTCCAACATTTAGAAGAATTTGGAGACTCAAGAGAGGATATTGAAAAAGCTGTAAATTATGCACTAAAAGAGACTATATCTTATGGTGGTTTTATATTACAAGCTTTTGAAGGAGCAAAGACAACATCAATTGTAGTAGTAAACAAAACTGGTATGAAAGGATATATTCCAGAGAATATTCTTGTTTATATTGCTACACATAAAGAATTGAGAGGTCAAGGTATTGGCAAGGAAATTATGACCAAAGCCCTCAATATTGCAGAAGGTGATGTCGCATTACATGTTGAAGCCAATAATCCGGCTAAATTTCTATACGAAAAATTAGGTTTCAAAAATAAATATCTTGAAATGAGATATATAAAAAATTAATAACTATGGCTTATATTGTTCTTAATAAATCAAAACTAAAATCAAACTTTGAATTTCTAAATAAATTATTCAAGGAAAAAGATATAAAATGGGCTGTTGTTTCAAAAATACTTTGTGGAAATAAAGAATATTTAGAGGAATTACTTTCTTATGATATTACACAGATTTGTGATTCAAGAATTGTAAATTTAAAAATGGTAAAACAAATCAATCCAAACGTAGAAACAATTTTCATCAGACCTCCTGCGAAGCGTGCTGTAAAAAAAGTAGTTCAATTTGCAGACATTAGTATGAACACAGAAATTGAAACAATAAAATTACTTTCCGAAGAAGCTCAAATTCAGAATAAAATTCATAAAATAATTATTATGATTGAATTAGGAGAACTGAGAGAAGGAATAATGAGAGAGGGACTTATTGATTTTTATTCTAAGGTTTTTAATCTAAAAAATATTGAGGTTGTAGGAATTGGAACAAATTTATCTTGTTTATATGGAGTGCTTCCTAACCATGACAAATTAATCCAATTAAGTCTATACAAGCAATTAATTGAATTGAAATTCAACAGAAAGATAACATATATTTCTGGAGGGTCATCAGTTACAATACCATTGATTTTCCAAAATTTACTACCAAAAGGAATTAATCATTTCAGAGTTGGAGAAACATTATTTCTAGGTACAGATGTCTATAATAATACTGTTTTAAAGAAGTTCAAAACAGATATTTTCACATTATTCTCAGAAATTATTGAATTAATAGAGAAGCCTACTATTCCTATGGGTGAAATGGGTACAAATGTAGAGGGGCATTCCGTAACATTTGACGAAACAAGGATAGGAGAAACAAGTTATAGAGCAATTATTGACCTTGGCTTATTAGATGTTGATGTTAGTCATATAATACCAAAAGATCAAAACATATCTATTGTTGGGAGTAGTTCTGACATGATTGTAATAGATTTATCTCGCAATACTAAAAAGTACAAAGTAGGAGATTTGTTAGAATTTAAATTAGATTATGTTGGAATATTAAGAGTTTTAAACTCTAAGTATATAGAAAAAAGAATAAAGAGCTAAGCAATAAATGCTCAAAAGATAAAGAAAGCAAAACTATTCCATTCCTAATAATTTCCCAAAATATTCTAATTCTTTTTCTGCTTCTTCAATAGTTGAGGCATATTTCAAAGTTAATAATGGAATATTTTGAGATTTGTATAAGACAATTTTATATGGCGTTCCTTTCATAGTAATAGACTTATTTGACATACCAATTACCTGCCACTTTTCGGTAGATTTTCTAATTCCTATCTCCATATCATCATCAATATCTATCCATTTACCTGTTTTAATAAATCCAAAGAAAGTACTTGAAAACCTAATCTTATGATTTTCTGTGTCAATAAATATATCTGTTTTCGAAAAGCCCATAAATGCTCCTATTATCAAAAACAGAATACTTATAATTGAAATAGAATAGAATAAATTCCCAATTATACAAACCAGAAATAGAATTTTACCAGCAATACTACCTATTGGTCCAAATGAATTTTCTAATTTATACTTAACAATCATTACTCTTTATTATGACAAAACCAATCATTTTTAGAACTTGTATCTTGCTGTAAAAGATATTGAATAGTTATGAGCTTTATCATTTTCAAATGTTCCACCTGCAACTGCTGTGGAGCTTAGTTTTGAATCATCAAAGTTTGCTAAATTAGCTAAACCAAAGTCATAGGAAACATCAAACGAAACTTTCCATAAATCAATTCCTAATACAAGCTTTCCTCCATAGTCAAAACGTTTGAATGGGTATAAATTATCTCCACCGAACATATTTGAATTGACTGTTTCTGATAATTTTTCAATTTCTACATTTCCATCAACACCATAAGCTATATAAGGTCCTATTTTGAGATGTAGATCTAATTCTTTTATTGGATAACTTACTCCAAATAGAAATGGCATTTCTAAATAATACGCAGAACCTGTTCGACGGTATTTTACTATAGGAATTCCTTCTATTGATTTTGTTCTTGCAGACAAAATATAGCCTTTTGACATAAAACTTAATCCTGTTTCTACCATAAATAAATCATTGAAGTGGTAGTTTGCAAATGCACCTAATTGATAACCTAATTTCACTTCTGGTTGTGGGTCTATTAATTCCCAATCTACAATCCGTCCTGAAAAATTTACACTTGAAATATTTGTTCCTACTTCTATTCCATAGTTAACTTTCTTCATAAATGAAGATTGTGCTGAAACTGTTATAGCACCAAAAACTAATGCTACCAAAATAACAATTATTTTTTTCATATTACTTATAATTTAAGGTCGCTAAATTTTTTCTTTGATTTTATATAGTAAGAAAAGACTATACTATAAGGATATATCTCTTTTATATTATGATTTATTATCGGTTTACGCTTTTGTTTTATTTGATTCTTTGTTTTTATAAATGCTATATAAGCTTTATATACAGCAATAAACTCTCCGACCTTTCCTTGTAAAAGAAAAGTTATTGAAGCAATTATATCTAAGAAGAAACGCATGAAGAAGATCTTGTTTTTCTGTTCATGAGGTAGATTCTTATATAAGAGGTACAGATTATTGCGGAAGTTTAAGAAAGTTTTATGCGATGACGTTTTGTTTAACGTGCCTCCTCCCAAATGATAGCATATTGATTTAGGGCAATAATAAACTTTATATCCTGCATTTTTAACTCTCCAACAAAAATCTATTTCTTCTTGATGAGCAAAGAAATCTTCATCTAAACCTCCTAATTCATTATATATTTTTGCTTTTACAAATAAAGCAGCTCCTGTTGCCCAAAATATTTCTTTCTCGTCATTGTATTGTCCATGGTCTTCTTCCAAAGAATTAAATATTCTTCCTCTACAAAAAGGATAACCTAAATAATCTATAAATCCACCTGCTCCTCCTGCATATTCAAATTTATTTCTTTCTAAATAGGATAATAGTTTTGGCTGACAACAAGCAATAGCTGAATCTTTCTCCATTAATTCTATTATGGGAGTAATCCAAAAAGGCGTTACTTCTACATCAGAATTAAGTAATATATAATAATCTGCTTCTACCTCTTGAAGTGCTTTATTATAGCCTTTTGCAAAACCATAGTTTTGTTTATTTTCTATTATTCTTATTTGAGGAAATTCTTCTCTAAGAAAAGAAAGTGAATTATCTGTTGAACCATTATCAGCTATAATTACTTCTGCTTCTTTTGAGTAGTTTATAACAGAAGAAACATAAGTCTTTAATAAATCTTCTCCATTCCAAGAAAGAATAACAACAGCTACTTTTGGCACTTGATTAATCATTAATAACCTCTTCTAAACTGTACTCCTGCATCCCCTTCAATACCTTCTTCTAATGACCCTCTTGTTAATCTATTTTCCCAATAATAATCGAATGGTTCACCTTTTGCATCAGAATGTAATAGGAAATATTCCATTAAGTTATTTTGAGGGGCATAAAACACAAAGCCTTTATTTGCTTCACCAAAAGGAGTCCTTTTATATCTCCATATTTGATAAGGCATATATGATACTGCACCTGCTGATTCATTTAATGCTTGTGTATTTGCAGCTTTGTCAGCAGTCGTTCTTTTTCTCATACCACTTGTTGACTTGAATTTTTCATCTATTAACACGTCTGGTTTGCCATATACAAGATAAACTCTTCCCATGTCTGTTTCATAGCCCTTCTTTATCTTAGTAGAATATTTTGTATTTACATATTCTACTTCATTCATATAATTACGCCACTCTCCATTTGGATTTTCTGGATTTATACCTTTCCAAAAACCATAAAGAAAGAATTTCTTATCCTCAATTGAAGCAGTATCAGTACTTTTCTTAATATATCTCTTTTGTGATTCACTCGCTATTGGCAATAGGCAATAAAGATATTCATTTATATCCTTTTCTGAAACATTATTTACAAAAGCATCAGCTGGTATAGATGATCTTTCAATTGCATTTAACTTAGAGTATCTATAAAAGGCTATTTTATTGTATGCAAAAAGAATATTCTTTCCATCTCTTGCTTCCACAACTAAGAAATAACTTCCTTGTGGTAATTTTTCTATATCTAAATTACCTATTACTACTGTTACATCTTTTGCTTGTTCTCTTTTAAGCTTTTGTGTGCCTTCAAATTTCTTCCCTGATCTTATATTTTCTATTATTACAGAAACTACATAATTGCTATCATGACCAAACTGTTTATCTGCATTATAAATTTCTGCGTAATATGTTATCTGATTTTTACTTTCTGGTAAGGCATCAAATAAGTAAGGCATTATATCTAAACCATTTTTAGAACGTATATTTTGTTCTGTTGTCTTTTTATAGTTGTCTATTATTTGAACATCAGAAACTGCTATTTGGTTTTTCGGATAATTTACTTCAAAGTTATCTTCAATTGTTAATGGCTGTGAAGTTTTGTTTTTATCACTTATCTCAAACCTTGCAACATATTTTCCATTCTCCAAACTAATTCTTTGTATATCTACAATTGAAGAGTTGTCTTTTGCCTTTATTGCTTTTATTTCTCTTTTCTCAACATACACTATTGAAGAATCTTTCTTTATTATTAGTAATAATTCTACTAATCCTGCATCTTTTCCTTCGCTATTTTTTACATAAGAAATACTATTTGCATCTATTGAAGTATTGACTTCAACATAAGGACTTTTATTGGGAATATTGTAAGTTGTGAAAGAATAAATCGCATTAATTCCTTGTGCAAATGTAATTATCGGCAAAAGAATTATTATTGATAAAAACAATAATCGTTTCATAATTTGTTTCTTTTTGATATTATAACTTTATGATTTCTTTATTTTCAACGAGTGCAAAGTTACATCAAAAATTAATTTCTTCAAATAAAAAACGCCTAAACTATAAAAGTTTAAGCGTTTTTCTATGAAAAGAGTTAAAGGAGAAGGAGAAAATATTTAAATTTTCAACCTTAAACCCTAAAAATCAAACATTATTCTTGTTCGTTTTTAGTATTTTCTTCTTTTGTCATCTCTTCTTTTAAGTTAGCTAAAGCGTCGATATCACCAAGAGTAGTTTTTTCTAAGTTATCATTAAGTTTCTTCATTGTTTTTTCTTCTGAAGAACCACCTTTTTTATCTTCTTTTGCTTCTTCTATTTGCCAAGTTTTAGCATGAGAAACAACTATCTTTTTGTTGTCTTTTGAGAATTCAATTACTTTGAAATCTAATTGTTCGTCAACATTAGCATTTGTTTTATCTTCTTTTGCTAATTGTGATTTTGGACAAAATGCTTCAACTCCATAAGGAAGAGATATTGTTGCACCACCCTTTTCGCTCATACTCATAATTGTTCCTTTATGAATTGAGTTTATGGTGAATATGCTTTCAAATACATCCCAAGGATTTTCTTCAAGTTGTTTGTGACCTAAACTTAAACGACGGCTTTCAACATCAACCTCAAGAACTACTACTTGTATTTTTTCGCCTACCTTAGTAAATTCTGCTGGATGTTTAATTTTCTTACTCCAAGAAAGGTCAGAGATATGAATTAAACCATCAACACCTTCTTCTAATTCTACGAATATACCAAAGTTTGTAAAGTTTCTTACTATTGCTTCATGTTTGCTAGCAACAGGATATTTTTCAACTATGTCAGCCCATGGATCTGGAATAAGTTGTTTTATTCCTAATGACATCTTTCTTTCTTCACGATCAAGAGTTAAAATAACAGCATCTACGCTATCACCTATTTTCAAGAAATCGTGAGCTGTTCTTAGATGTTGGCTCCATGACATTTCTGTTACATGGATTAAACCTTCAACACCAGGAACTATTTCAACAAATGCACCATAGTCAGCTAATACAACTACCTTACCTGTTACTTTATCACCAACTTTTAAATCAGCACTTAAAGCATCCCAAGGATGAGGAGTAAGTTGTTTTAAACCTAATGCAATACGTTTTTTAGATTCATCAAAGTCTAAAATAACAACATTTATCTTTTGGTCTAATTGTACAATTTCTTCTGGGTGATTAATTCTACCCCATGAAAGATCTGTGATATGGATAAGTCCATCAACACCACCAAGGTCAATAAATACACCATAAGAAGTAATATTTTTAACAATTCCTTCAAGTACTTGACCTTTTTCCAAACGTGCTATAATTTCTGCCTTTTGAGTTTCTATTTCATCTTCAATAAGTGCTTTGTGAGAAACAACTACGTTTTTGTATTCGTGATTGATTTTAACAACCTTAAATTCCATGACCTTATCAACGTAAACATCATAGTCACGGATAGGTTTAACATCAATTTGACTGCCAGGAAGGAATGCTTCAATACCAAATACATCTACAATTAAACCACCCTTAGTTCTGCTCTTAACGTAGCCATTAACAATTTCTTGTGTTTCAAATGCTGCATTAACTCTATCCCAAGATTGAAGAATAATTGCCTTCTTGTGAGAAAGAATAAGTTGTCCACCAGCATCTTCTTGGCTTTCTACATATACTTCTATTTTATCACCTACTTTAAAATCTGGATTATAACGTATCTCTGAAACAGGAATAATACCATCTGACTTGAAGCCAATATTAATAACAACTTCACGACTACTCATTGCAACAATTATACCTTCAACAACTTGTTGCTCTGCCAATTGACTAAAAGTGTTTTCGTAGCTTTGAGTTAATTTTTCGCGTTCATCTTCACTATAAACACTTTTCTTTTTACCAACTAAAGACCAATCAAAGTCTTCCAAAGGTTGGATGTCTTTTAAATCTCTCATTTTTGAAACGATTTATTAATGTGATTCCTTACTAAATCCGGTTAAACAATATTTTGATTTACACTCCCTTGAAAAATACTTTAGTTGAGTAAGCAACAACTTTTTCAAAAGAGGGTGCAAAGGTAGAATTATTTCACTATATTTGCAAATAAAATCAAAGAAAATGAGTCATTTACCCTCGATTATTACCGACTTAGCTATAATTCTTATCTGTGCTTCCATATTTAGCTTGATATGTCGAATGCTCAAACAGCCTGTAGTTTTAGGATATATTGTTGCTGGTTTCATTGCAGGACCTTACTTTGCTCTCTTTCCAACCGTTCATCCCGAAAATATAAACACTTGGGCTGATATAGGAGTTATCTTTTTACTCTTTGGCATGGGTTTAGAATTCAGTTTTAAGAAACTTTTGAAGATAAGGAAAATTGGTGGAGGTGCATTTATTTTTGAAGCAATATCTCTTTCTCTTTTAGGATTTGTTGTAGGTAAAATTATTGGATGGACAACACCCAACAGCTTACTCTTAGGTGGAATGTTGATTATGTCTTCCACTGCAATAATAGTAAAAACCTTTACCGATTTAGAATTAAAAAAAGAAAAGTTCACAAACATAGTCTTTGGAATACTAATATTTGAAGACCTCTTTGCAATTATTATTATGGTTCTGTTAAGCACCTTAGCCGCTACAAAAGAAATAGAAGGTCAAACATTACTATTTATAATCACAAAACTCCTATTCTTTATTGTTATATGGTTCGTTGCAGGTATTTATATTATACCAACGGCACTAAAAAAACTTAAACCTTGGCTTAACAGTGAAATACTTCTTATTGTATCATTAGGATTATGCTTTGGCATGGTTGTTTTTGCAACAAGTGTTGGTTTTTCAGCCGCCCTTGGTGCTTTTGTTATGGGTTCACTTTTGGCTGAAACCGTTGAACTTGAAAAAATAGAACATGTCACACTTCCAATAAAAGACTTTTTTGGAGCAATATTCTTTGTTTCTGTAGGAATGATGGTTGACCCTCTTATTCTTAAAGACAATCTAAAAATAATTCTTCTTTTAGCTGGAGCTTCAATATTTGGAAAAATAATATTTACAACAATAGGAGTAAGATTAACTGGGCAAAGTTTAAAAACATCAATGCAAACAGGATTTTCCTTAGCTCAAATGGGAGAATTTGCTTTTATTGTTGCAAGCATGGGTATGGCTTTACATGTTACTTCTTCATTTATTTATCCAATTGTAATTGCTGTATCAGTAATCACAATTTTTACAACACCTTATACAATTAAACTTGCACTACCTGCCTATCATGTATTAGAATCTATTCTGCCAAAAAAATGGCTTAATAAACTAAACCAAAATGAAGATAAAAGAGCAGCTAAACCAACATCACAATGGGGAGAATTACTAAAATCCTACTCTCTATATCTTATACTTTTTATATTCATATGTATAGCAATAACAATTATTTCATTTCGTTTCATTCACCCTCTTTCTCATAAATTATTTCCCAATAACTTTGGGAATATAATATCTGAACTATTAACACTTGCTGCTCTTGCACCATTTCTAAGAGGAATGATACACAATAGAGGAAAACAACCTTTTCTTTTTCTTTCAATTTGGTCGGAAGAAAAAACTAATAGACTATTTCTAACCCTGCTTATAGCAATAAGATATATGGTTGCATTCCTATTTGTATTCCTTGTTCTTCAAAAATATTTTTCCATCCCTACTTTTATAATAATAATCATTGCATTGGTATTATTTGGATTTATATTCCAGTCAAAAATATTATTAAAAAACTATTGGCGTATGGAATCAAGATTTGTAAAAAACTTTAACCAAAGACAAATTGAAGAAAGGCGAAGAGAATATGCAGAAAAAGAAGGCAAAGGAGATAAACTCCATGAATTAGACAACCTACATTGGATTGATAGACATCTATATATCGCTACTTTTACAGTTAAAGAAGGAGGAGAATGTCAAAACAAAACACTTAAAGAAATAGACTTTCGTTCAAAATTCAATATTCTTATATTAAGTGTCCATAGAGACAATAAACAAATAAATTTCCCTGACGGTGATTTTATGTTAATGGAAAACGATATCATGCTTGTCAGTGGAGGTATTAATTACTTAAAAAAGATTAGTCAACACTATACCAATCTACAACTTAATTTCAAAGACACTAAAACTCTTAACGAATTTATAGAAGAACAAGAGCGAGATACAAATTCAACTATTAAGTGCATGACTTTCATTGTTGATAAAACATCTGCCTGGGTAGATAAAAATCTTATGGATTCAAAAGTAGGTCAAAGAAGTAAGTGCTTAGTTATAGGAGTAGAAAGAGATGGAATTCCAAAAGTAAACCCTTCGTCCCACTTTATATTTAAGACAGATGATATGATATGGGTTATGGGAGAAGAAAAAGCACTTTACAAACTTCTTGAAAACAACTTCTTTGAATAAAATAAAGGTTGCAATTTATGCAACCTTTACTCTACTATTTATAAGAATGAATGATCCTGAATATTTCAGAATAATCCCCTAATTTATGAGAAATATATAATATCTTCTTCTCTGGAGATATTAAATAATTCATGCAAATGTATAAATTATTTTATTGCACACAAGTTATTTGGGAACAATTTCTTTGAATAAAAACTAATAGACAATCAATTTTTTTGTTGTAAATAATGCATTAACAGTGTCTTTACATATCACATAATATGTTCCAGAGGCTAAACCACTAACATCAATTTCAATTTCTTTTTGGTTTATCTTTAAGCTATAAGACTTAATCATTCTTCCAAATATATCATAAACCATAACTTGAGCATCGTTTTTTAAGCCTTCAACACTTAAAATAGTCTTATCCTTTGTTGGGTTAGGATAGAGTGTTATTATGGATTGGTATTCAATATCAGATAAACCTATTTCACTACTTGATACTATATTTGAACGAATAGAGCTTATGGATTTTGTAAAATCACATGGGTTGTCTAATAATATCTCTATTTGATAATAGAGAGTTCCTCCTTGGTTATCTACATCTGTATATGTGGTATTATTTCCTGAAATTGTTGTAAGTAAGAATAATGAATCAATAGAGTTTGCATTTCCTTTGTATATATTTAATGAAGAATAATTTATTCCCTCATAAGGTGTCCAAATTAAGTTCCAACTATTATTTATACCTTGATTTATTGTAAGATGTAAGGTTTTATGAATAGTACTTGGATCTGAAATATGATTACATGTATCAGAACTTGTTATTCTATATCTATATGAACGGGTTGAGGAATTTGACATCGTATCTACCCACATAGAAACAGAATCATAAGGAATAGATGTCATCAAATCGTATTGACCACTTTGAGTTCCTTCTCTATATACATCATATTTTACGACTTCTTGTTCTTTTTTCCAAACTACAACATTATGTTTGTTTTCATCAACCGTTACCATACATATTTCTGGAGTTATTGGTTTAGGTGTAATTGTTAGGTGTAGAGTAACAATACTATCGCACCCAATACTATTTGTAAATATTTGTTGATAGTCACCACTTGTGTAATAATTAGTATTATTCCAAGCAAACGAATTACAATCTATTGCATTGAAAGAACTGGAGCTTCTTTGTTTAACAAAAAGGTTCAAAGTAATTATACTATCACAACCATGAATTGTTTGTCTATTTAGAATATATGTTCCTGTTGTATCTGCATGAAATCCATTAAGAGTATATTGTGAACCCTCACAAATTGTATCAATAAGCATTGTGTCTTTATTTTGATATACTGATAGATTTAATGTAAGAATACTATCACATCCTTTTATTGTTTGCAAATTTTGTACATACGTTCCTGTTGAGTCTTCATTAAACCCATGTTGAGTATATACTTGACCTTGGCAAATTTGTTGATTATATATGTAATTATATTTTGGATTTACACTTAAATATAATACGACTGTACTATCACACCAATGTGATGAATAAGTAGTTATACTATAAGTTCCAGCCATGTAGTAATTCATATTAAAAAAATTATAGCTTTCACCTTGACAAATATTTGCATAAATATAAGTAGTATCAGTATTATATAAGCTTAAATATAAGACAACAGTACTATCACAACCATTTTGATTAAATAAATGAAGAGTATGTACGCCAGCTGTTCCAGTAAAGAAACCATTTTGAGTATATCCTTGACCTGGACAAACAGAAGCAATAATTCTTGTTGTGTCGGGTTGAAAAACTAATAAGGTTAATACAAGAATGCTATCACAACCAATTGAGGATTGAATTGTTTGATAATATTCTCCAGTTGCATTTGCATTAAAACCATTATAATTATATACTTGTCCTAGACAAATAGAGGCATCAATTCTTGTAGTATCTTGAGTTCTAATTCTAAGAATTAAATAAATAATACTATCACAGCCTCCAACAGATGTTAAGCTTCTATTATAAATACCTGCTGAATCAACATTAAATCCATTTTGAGTATAGGTTTGATTAGGACAAATTATAGCATTTATATTTTTAGTAATAGGCTGATTAGCTTGTATATCAAAAACATTCCAATTACTTGCCGCTTGATATACAGAAGCGTATCCACAAGGTACATATAAAATAGTATTACTATCTAAATCATGAAAGGTATTAGCATTTATTACCTGAGGAATAAGTGATAGGTTAATTATTGTGTCCATCCACCAGCAATAAGCAAAAGCTGATGCTCCTATAGAACTTACTGAACTTGGAATAATAATAGAATGTATATTGAAACACGAATTAAAAGCATCTGCACCTATAGATGTAACAGAATTAGGAATATATACAGATGTTAATCCATTACAGTTCCCAAAAGCACTCGAACCAATAGAAGTGACAGCATTAGGTATTGTTAATGTAGTTAAAGATGTGCAACTACGGAAAGAATTATTCTTTATAATAGTTATATTATTTGGAAGAATAAGACTTCTTAACCTATTACAATTCTCAAAAGCATAAGCTCCAATATCATTTATTGAATTAGTCATTTCAATATACTTCATACTCGTACAATTATTAAAAGCATAATCTCCAATACTTCTAACTGAATTTGGAATAATTACTGAATCTAAAAGAGTACACCAATAAAAAGTATTATTATTAATTGAATTAATACTATTTGGCAAACTTACAGATACTAAATTAGTACAATTAGCAAATGCCCCACTACCAAGATAGGTAATTGTGTTTGGAATAATGATAGACGTAAGGCTTGAACATTGACTAAATGTATAATCAGGAATTGAATCTAAAGAATTTGAAAGAGTTATTGAAGATAGATTTGGACAATTACCAAATATATATGAGCCAATACTTGTAACCAAATTAGGAATAATAATAGAGGTTAGACCAGCACAGGAATTAAAAGCATAAGATTCAATATAATTTAGAGAGCTTGGAAGAATTATTGAAGTTAAATTACTATCTCCATAAAAGGCAGACATACCAATAGATGTAACTGTATTTGGAATATTTATAGAAGTTAAACTAGGACACCATGCAAATGTTCCATCATCAATGGTAGTAATTGAATTAGGTAGACTAACCGATATTAGATTCTGACAATTATTAAAGGCATATGCTCCAACAGTTTTAACAGAATTAGAAATATTTACAGATGTTAAACTAGGACAATAATCAAAGGCACTTCTAATAATTGAATCAACAGAATAAGTAATACTATTAAATATAACTGTTGAAGGAATATTTATTACCCCTGAATATTCTCCAGTATAATCCAAAGGTCCATTACCCTTATAAGTAACCATTGCCGAATATGGAGAAGAGGTGGAACAAATATTATAATAAATCAACTTTCCATCACTATTCATAACAGAAAAATCATGAGCCCTTACCCCAAAACCAAAGCTACACAATATCAAAACTAATAATAATTTCTTCATAGTAATAATGTATTAAATTGCTTATTAAATATCGGAACAAAATAATCTATCTATCTAAGAAATAATTTGATTGCAAAGATAATGTATAACCACCCTTAATGCAAGTTTTTAATTAATTATTCTTGGTGTAATACTCGAAACGCATACTAAAATAATTATAACTAATTGAATATATTATCTTTGCAAGCATTTTAAATTATGAGTAAAAAAATTGCTCTTCTTTTGGGCATTAACCCTAAAATAGTAAAAAAAGTAAAGGAATAAACAAGATGAATAATTACTTTTTAGATCAAATTAATGTAGCTTAAAAATAAACTCTATCTTTTTCAAATTATACGGAGTCTTTCTATATTTATATGGAATCTTTTTTCAATTAATATTGCTTATTTTCTAATACAACCAGATTAACATAAAAAAAAGGCTAACCCAAAAGAGTTAGCCTTAATCTAATATTCTGCTAAGTTGATAAATTATTTAGCAAACTTAAAATTCTTTCCTAAATATTGTGCTTGTTCTCCAAGAGATTCTTCAATACGAAGCAATTGGTTGTATTTACAAATTCTATCAGTACGAGAAGCTGAACCTGTCTTTATTTGACCCGTATTTAATGCAACTGCAAGGTCAGCAATAGTTGTATCTTCTGTTTCTCCTGAACGATGACTCATTACAGCAGTGTAAGAATTTCTATATGCTAAGTTAACTGCATTTATTGTTTCCGTCAAAGAACCGATTTGATTAACTTTTACTAATATAGAATTAGCAACTTTCTTGTCGATTCCCATTTGTAAACGTTCTGGATTGGTTACAAATAGATCATCTCCTACTAATTGAATCTTATCGCCAATCTTATCTGTAAGCATTTTCCAACCATCCCAATCATCTTCTGCCATACCATCTTCAATTGAAATAATAGGATATTTTTTTGACCAATCTGCCCAATAATCAACCATTTGAGAAGGAGTAAGTTTATCTCCTGTTGATTTATGAAGGTGATAAACATTTTCTTCTGGAATAAAGAACTCACTTGAAGCAGGGTCTAATGCAATATAGATATCTTTACCTGATTTATAACCAGCTTTTTCTATTGCAGTTAAAATAACTTCAATAGCTTCTTCATTTGAACCAAGGTTTGGAGCAAATCCTCCTTCGTCACCAACATTTGTTGAATATCCTTTATCTTTTAAAACTGCTTTTAAGTTATGGAATACTTCAGCACCCATTTGTAGCGCGTGAGAGAATGATGTTGCACCAACTGGCATTACCATAAATTCCTGAAAGTCTATTGAATTATCAGCATGAGAACCACCATTTAATATATTCATCATTGGAATAGGAAGAGTGTTAGCATTAACACCACCAATATAATGATAAAGTTCTTGACCTGTTTCCATAGCTGCAGCCTTTGCACAAGCTAAAGAAACTCCAAGAATTGCATTTGCACCTAACTTACTCTTATTTGGAGTTCCATCAAGTTCAATCATCTTAGCATCAATAGCATTTTGGTCTGTTACTTGAAACTCTTTAAGTTCGTCATTCAATACTGTATTTACATTATTAACAGCTTGAAGAACTCCTTTGCCCATATAATAACTTTTATCACCATCTCTTAGTTCACAAGCTTCATGAACCCCTGTTGATGCTCCAGAAGGAACAGCGGCACGTCCAACGGCGCCTTGGTCAGTATAAACTTCTACTTCAACAGTAGGATTACCTCTTGAATCGAGGATTTGTCTTGCGTGGATTCCTATAATTTGTCCCATTTGTTATTTTCCTTTCTAAATTTTATTTTCTATTACGCTTGCAAATATAGAGATTAACTACAAGAAATAAACGAAAAAGAGATAAAATTATTCTTAAATAACAAAAAAGGGTGATTATCTCTTTCGAGACAACCACCCTTTTAGTATTTAAGTTTTACTCTTTCGTTACTATTGAACTATTAACTTCTGAGTTCTACTTGTAGTTGTATTTTGTATTCTTACATAGTA
>JBAZSY010000026.1:0-30555 GCA_041662185.1 Bacteroidales bacterium | reverse complement strand
TTTCTCCATCAACAACATTGATTTGTGCAAGATGTGCATAATATGTTTCAAGTTGATTATCGTGTTCAATAACTACTAAGTTTCCATAACCATTTGCTCTTCTTGCTACTCTTACTCTTCCATCAAACATTGCTCTAATTGGCTCTCCTATTCTTAAACCAAGGTCTATTCCATAATGATAACGATTACGACGTGGACCAAAACGAGATGTTACTCTAACTCCTTCACAAGGAAATGAATAGTATTTCTTATTTCTATAATCTGTAAGTGGAACTTTTATTGGTGAAGTTAGATTTGAAAAATCTCTTTTTATTCTATGTATAGCTGTTCTTGGTGAAGCCTCTCTTAATATTTCGTTTTCATCTTCTGTTGCATCATCATAAACAAGACTTGTTCCTACAAACTTCATTAATGATTTACGAAAACGAGTTGTATCTTTTATTATTCCGATTTGATATTCTGAGCTTTCTTTTTCTACATTTGTTCTGTTCTTCATCATTCCTCTTTCGTGTATCCCTTCATCATTTGGCATTTGAGCCATTGATATTATTGGTACTACACACACAGAAAATATGAATAAAAAGAATTTAGATGTATTTGACATAATAATATGAGTTCGTTTGTATAAATAGTCTGAGATGCAAAGATAGAAATTATTATTATTACTTCCAATTTTAATTGCTCCCAAACTGCGTTTTTATGTTTTTTTTAGATTTTCTTAACCCTGATGTTCGTCTCTTAAAAGGTCATTTACTACCTTTACGGGAGTGAATGTCTCAAGAGGTACTTCAACAAAAATCGTTATCCAATCTGCCATTGATCCATTCCAAAGTCCTGGTAATTCTTGAGCCTTTATTAATTTACCGTCTTTAGATTTTGTTGATATAAAACCTGTTTGGTTATCTATATATTGTTTTAAATCAAAATTACTTCCATTATAACTCTTAACTCCACATACCAAATCTACTGGATTAAAATGTGTTGAAGAAGAAAATATTTCTTTTTGAGATTCGTCTCTTAAATTTACTTGAGCACTTTCTATTATTTGGAAACTCTTTTCTCCATTTTTTTCTATCCAAAAAGGACCTCCTCCTGGCTCTCCTTGGTTTCTAACCATTCCACAAACACGAATTGGTCTATTCAACTTATTAAATATTATCTCTAATATATTGTCCTGATTTCTTTCTTTATCTGTTAGATTAATACCTATTTTATTAGTTAGAACAATTATATCTACAACCTCTTGAGAATTTAGACTTCCTTTTTTTTCTAAGGCTTTAAGAGCAGAAAATACCTCTTCTTGTATTTGTAAAAGAACTCCCCCAATTAGCTTCTTATATTTATATGTATAAGATTTTATTTTATCATGAGCTACATTATCTATGTTCTTGATAAAGATAATATCACCTTTAATATCATTTAAGTTTTCAATTAAAGCTCCATGACCAGAGGGACGAAAAACTATATTTCCTTCTTTATCATAAACTAATGTATTATCTTGGTTTACTGCAATAGTATCTGTACTTTCTTTTTGAATTGAGAAAGATACATTATACTTAACATTAAATCTTCGTTCATAAACAGGTTTTATCTTTTCAATAATCTCTTCAAAGCCTTGTTTATGTTCTGGAGAAACTGTGAAATGTATATTGACAACTCCATCTTCTTGCTTTGAATAGTTTGCTGCTTCAACAAAATGTTCTTCTAAAGCACATCGATATTGCCTTTCTTCATTTTCATATTTGTGAAAAGTAATAAAGGCTTTTGGAGATTTTCCATAGTTTAAACCTATTTCTGTCAGTATATAATTTACAATATTTGTATAATTACCATTTGATAAGTATTCATCAATATCTACTGAATGAGAGTTGAATTTTGTTTTTAGTTCATCGTAAAATGCAAACTTAGAAAGATTT
Organism: Bacteroidales bacterium; assembly: GCA_041662185.1. GTDB lineage: Bacteria > Bacteroidota > Bacteroidia > Bacteroidales > P3 > UBA10566. The sequence goes on along the minus strand of JBAZSY010000026.1, from coordinate 28,639 downwards.
TCTATTGTTTTTTCAGCAGAAGGAAATTCTTTTAAGGTATATTTTAATCCCATATAAAGCCCTGAGAACTCGAGTAAATCCTTAAACATTCGTGTTGCTGCTCCTGATGCAGGAACAAATTTTAGTATCTGATGTTTTGAAGAATTGTTTTCATAATAAAGAATTTTTTCTTCGATTTCTTTTTCTGACAATTCCATTATCCCATTCCCTTTGATTGCAGGTGCTAATAACTTTACATAAGGAAAGCCTGTTATAAAGTTCATTATCTGCATTTCTACATCATCAACAGTTAATCCATGATTATTGATTTGCTGAATATCACTTGCACTTAAACTCATAACAATATCTTTATTATTTCAAAATATACTATTCTACTGTTACTGATTTAGCTAAATTTCGAGGTTGATCAACATTACGTCCTTTTGTTGTTGCAACATAATAAGAAAGTAGTTGAAGTGGAATTACAGTTAAAAGAGGTGTTAAACATTCTTCTGTTTCCGGTATTTCTATACAAAAGTCTGCCATTTTCTTAACATCCACATCACCTTTTGTTACTATTGCAATTATCTTTCCTTTTCTTGCTTTTATTTCTTGGATGTTACTAACTACCTTTTCATACGTTTTTATCTTAGGAGTTATAACAACTATTGGCATTTCTTCGTCAATTAATGCAATAGGACCATGCTTCATTTCTGCAGCTGGGTAACCTTCAGCATGTATATATGAAATTTCTTTTAGCTTTAATGCTCCTTCTAATGCAACAGGGAAATTGTATCCTCTACCTAAATATAAGAAGTTTCTTGCATAAGTAAATACACTTGCCATCTTTTCAATATCCTTACATTGAGTAAGTATGTCATCTATCTTAGTAGTAATATTACATAATTCAGAAACTATCTCTTTATATCTTTCATCTGTAATTGTTTTTAGTTCTCTACCTAAAGAAAGTGCCATCATTGTAAGTACTGCAACTTGCGTTGTAAAAGCTTTTGTTGATGCAACACCTATTTCTGGTCCTGCATGTGTATAAGTACCACTATCTGTTACTCTTGATACCGAACTTCCAACAACATTACATATTCCATAAATAAAAGCTCCTTGCGATTTTGCTAATTGTACTGCCGCTAACGTATCGGCTGTTTCCCCTGATTGAGATATTGGAATAAGAATATCATCACTATATATTACTGGATTACGATATCTAAATTCCGATGCAACTTCTACATCAACAGGAATTCTACAAAATTCTTCAAAAAGATATTTACCAATTAACCCTGCATGCCAAGATGTACCACAAGCTGTTATTAGTATTCTTCGTGCTTTTTTGAACTTATCTATGTTATCAATTATTCCACTAAGTTTAATTTCTTTCAACTCACAACTTACACGTCCATTCATGCACATCTTCAAACTCTTTGACTGTTCAAAGATTTCCTTTAGCATAAAATGAGGGTAACCTCCTTTTTCTATCTCACTTAATTGCATCTCAATCTTCGATACTTCTGGCTCAACTTCCTCATCTTTTATTGTCTTAATATAAGGATATTGACCACGTTCTAACTTAACAACCTCTTCATCATTTAAATAAATAACATTAGAAGTGTACTCAACAATAGGAGTTGCGTCAGAACCCAAGAAGAATTCGCCCTCACCTACACCAACAATTAAAGGACTTCCTTTACGAGCAGCTACCAAAACATTAGGATTCCCTCTTTCAATTACACCAATTGCATAAGCACCTATAACATAGTTAAGTGTTCTTTTAACAGCATCAAATAACGACAAGTCATATCTTTTCTTTACAAACTCTAATAACTGAACAAGAACTTCTGTATCGGTTTCGCTTCTAAACGTATATCCTTCTTTAATTAAAAGATTCTTTAAAGCTTCATAGTTTTCAATAATACCATTATGAATTAATGCTAAATTTTCTGATTGAGAATAATGAGGATGGGCATTTGCATCATTAGGTTCTCCATGTGTTGCCCAACGAGTATGAGCAATACCTATTGTTCCTGTAATATCTTTACCATTGCAATATGCTTCTAAGTCTTTTACTTTTCCTTTTGTCTTATATACATTTAGCTCTGCTTTACTATTTAATAATGCAATACCTGCACTATCATAACCACGATATTCTAAACGCTTTAATCCTTTTATAAGAATTGGGTAAGCTTCTCTTGTACCCATATATCCAACTATTCCACACATGATTTCGTACTATTTAAAATTATTAATCACCATATTTATTAGGCAAAGATAATAAAAAACAAGAAATCAAAGATAATTTTAGATTTAAAAATAGCCAATATTGAAATTAGCAATTAAAATAAAGCAAGTTTAAGTGCCAATAACTTAGTTATTAGTTCTATTTTTTTTATTTCAACAAACCTAATATTCCAACAAAAAGACAAATAAAACATCACATGAAAATGGTGTATTAACAACACAAAAAATAAAGTAGAAGATACATACTTTTTGGGACAGTATCTTGTTATTTCCTTTTCTTTGTTTTGTAATGGAGTATATGGATTGTAACTCCTATTGCTATTGCAAATAATAAAAGTTTTAACCAAAGGAAATGAATAAAGAATATTGCACTTGTTGATATTGTTATCCATAATAAACTTATGCTTGATATCTTTACTGTTAATGGAATTGATTTATCTTCTTGAAAGTCTTTTATATATTGACCAAGAATTTTATTGTTTCTTAGCCAAGTGTATAGTTTTTCTGAACTATTAAGGAATAAGTATGAAGATAGTAGAAGAAATGGAGTTGTTGGCAAGATAGGTACAACAATTCCTATTATTCCAAGTATTAAGCTTGTAAAACCAAGTATTCTAAAAATTATTTTCTTCATCGTTATTCTTGGTAGAACACTCTTTTTACTCGAGTTGATATGGTTGTGAATACTTCGTAGGATATTGTGCCAAGTTCTTTTGCAATATTATTTACTGAATATTCTTCACCAAAGATTACAACATCGTCGCCCTCAGAAAATTCAATTCCAGTTAGGTCTATCATACACATGTCCATACATATATTACCTATTATTGGAGCAAGAGAGCCATTTACCCATACTTTCCCATTCCCATTACCTCTTCTTCTGTTTAATCCATCAGCATAACCTATTGGAATTACTCCAATTGTCATATCTTCTTTTGCAATAAAGTTTCTGTTATAGCCAACACTTTCACCCTTTTTTATTTCTCTTGTTAGAGTAATTATTGTTTTTAGGCGATGAACATATCTTAGTTTTTGTTGTTCTTCTTCATTCACTCCAATTCCATACATTCCAATTCCAAGTCTAACCATATCATATTGAGCTTCTGGAAAACGTGTAATGGCAGCAGAGTTTGCAATATGTCGGAGGATAGGATAAGGAAATACTTTCATTATCATTTGACTCATTGATTCAAATCTTTTTATTTGCTCATAAGTGAAGAAATCTAATTCAGGATTATCAGCACCAGCAAGATGAGAAAAAATTGATTTTATCTTAATATCAGGATTCTTGCTAAGAATATTAATTAGAGTTTCCATATCTCCCTCTTCAATTCCAAGTCGGTGCATACCTGTATCAAGTTTTACATGTATGTTTAACGGTTTTATGCTACCAATTCTTTCATAGTCTTTTTTTGCTCCAATAAGTTCTCTTAGTATCTTGATTGAATATACTTCTGGTTCCAAATCGTAGTGTATTATTTTTGCTATACTTTCCTTTTCAGGACTCATAACCATAATTGGAAGATTAATTCCATTATTTCTTAATTCAACACCTTCATCAGCAAAAGCTACTGTAAGATAATCAACCTTTTGATTAACTAAAGTTGCAGCAATCTCATATCCACCAGAGCCATAACTATGGGCTTTAACCATAGTCATTAACTTAACTCCTTCTTTTAGCTTAGTCTTATAATAGTTTACATTATGAGCAATTGCTGTTAAATTGACTTCTAAAACTGTTTCATGAACTTTCTTTTCAAAGAAGCGACTTATCTTTTCAAAACAAAAACTTCTTGCACCTTTAATAAGTATAATTTGATCTTTAAAGTCTTTAAGATGACATTTCTTAAGAAATTCTTCAGTTGTAGAATAAACAGTGTTTTCTATTGTAAGGATTGACTTATTTCTAATAAAGCCATTACCTATTCCAATTAGAAAGTTAATGTTCTTTGAAATAAGAAGTTTGTTTATTGCTGTATAAAGTTCTTTTTCATCAATAAAAGATTGAGTAATATCAGAGAGTATTGCAGTCTTTTGAAGCTCATTATTTTGTTGGTTAAGGAAGGTTGAAGCCACTTCCAGAGACATTAAATCGGAAGAATAACTATCATTAATTATCAATGTACCATTAATGCCTTCTTTCATCTCAAGACGCATTTCAAGAGATTGAAGAGATTTTGTTCTTTCCTTTAAAATGTTTTCATCTATTCCTATAACCAAACAAGCAATATATGCATTAATTGAATTTTCAATACTTGCTTTGTCTATTAATGGAATAGTAAAAGAAGATTTTTCTCCTTTATAGGTATAATATATGGTTGATTTATTCTTTTGGCTTGAGATATCAATTAGTTTAAATATTGCATCTTCATCAAATCCCCAACTAATAAGATTTATTTTCTTGCCTTTAAACTTATCTTTTATTTGTTTGTGAATATCTTTTTTGTCAGAGCAGTAAATAATTGTTTCACTATTATTGAAGAGGATAAGCTTTTCATTTATCTTTTCCTCAATAGAATTAAAATAAACCTGATGAGCATCTCCAATATTTGTAAATATACCTATTGTTGGTTGTATTATTTCTTCCAAGTTTTGCATTTCTCCTTTTTGAGAAATGCCAGCTTCAATAATAGCTAATTCATCGTCTTCTTTTAAATTCCAAATAGAAAGAGCAACACCTATTTGAGAATTATAGCTTCTTGGACTATGGCAAACTTTCTTGTCAGTATCTATTAATTGAACAATCCAATCCTTAACAATAGTTTTTCCATTAGAGCCAGTTATTGCAATAATTGGGTTCTTAAATCCTTCTCTTTTGATTTTAGCAAAAGATTGAAGCGTTTGAATAACATTTTCCACAAGAAGAAATGTAGCCTCTTCATAAAAAGAAATGTCATTTGGTAAGTTTTCAACGACAAAAACTCTCACCCCTCTACTATAAAGTTCAGGGATATATTTTTCTCCGTTATTTGATAAAGTTTTAATGGCAAAAAATATTGCGCCATCACTATTACCAAGTTTTCTGCTATCAAATAAAAGATTTTTAACACTAAAATCTTCTCTTCTTTGACCAAAAACTTCGCAATTTATCTTTTTTGTAATACTATTAAGTAAGAGTTCCATAGAAATAAAAATATCTGCAAAGTTAGGTCTTTTTGTCATTTAAGACACCTGTCACAAATAAAAAAAGAAACGATATTGAAAATTTACGCAAAATAATTTCTCTATATGAAAGATACTCTTTACTTTTGTGCCTTCAAACTGATAGTTTGAAGTTGAGTAAAATTTACTAAACAACATTTTAAAATAATAAATTTATGGACGTAAAAAAGATTTTAGCTGACGTTGAAGCTAAAAACCCAGGACAAACATTGTTCTTACAAGCTGTTACAGAAGTTTTAGAAACTATTGAAGAATATGTTGCTAAAAACCCTAAGTATGATGACCATAAAATCATCGAAAGAATGGTTGAACCAGATAGAATCTTCCAATTCAGAGTTGAATGGATAGACGATAAAGGCAATATCCAAATCAACCGTGGTTACCGTGTACAATTCAATAACGCTATTGGACCATACAAGGGAGGTCTTCGTTTCCACCCTACAGTAACTATTGATACATTAAAGTTCTTAGGTTTTGAACAAACATTCAAAAACTCATTAACAACACTTCCAATGGGCGGTGGTAAAGGTGGTTCTGACTTTGATCCAAAAGGAAAATCAGATATAGAAATCATGCGATTCTGCCAAGCCTTCATGACAGAATTATATAAATATATTGGACCTGACACTGATGTACCAGCTGGTGATATCGGAGTAGGTGGACGTGAAATTGGTTTCTTATATGGTATGTATAAGAAATTAGTTCGTGAAAACACAGGAGTTCTAACAGGAAAAGGTTCTGGTTGGGGAGGTTCTATCCTACGTCCAGAAGCAACTGGTTTTGGTGGAATTTACTTTGTAAACAATATGTTAAAAGCTCACAACATGTCTATTAAAGGAATGACTATTTCTCTTTCTGGATTTGGTAATGTTGCTTGGGGTGCTGCTTTAAAAGCTACTGAATTAGGAGCTAAAGTTAAAGTTATCTCTGGTCCTGATGGATACGTTGTTAACGAAAACGGTATGACAGCAGAACAAATTGAATATATGTTAGATCTTCGTGCTACAAATAATAATGTTGTTAAACCATACGCTGACAAATTTGGAGCTAAATTTGTTGCAGGAAAGAAAGCATGGGATGTTGCAGTTGATATCGCAATGCCATGTGCATTCCAAAATGAATTAACTGCTGAAGATGCAAAACAACTTATTGCTAACGGTGTTAAATTAGTTTGTGAAGTTTCAAACATGGGATGTACTGCTGAAGCTGTACACGAATTACAAAAAGCTAAAGTTATATTTGCTCCTGGAAAAGCAGCTAACGCTGGTGGTGTAGGAGTTTCTGGTCTTGAAATGAGCCAAAATGCAGGTCATATTAGTTGGACCGGCGAAGAAGTTGATCAAAGACTTCACGCTATGATGAATTCAATCCACGAAAACTGTATTAAATATGGTAAAGAAAAAGACGGATATGTAAACTATGTAAAGGGTGCTAACGTAGCAGGCTTTATTAAAGTTGCAGATTCAATGATTGAACTTGGTGTTTGCTAAGCTATAAAATTGACAAATAATATGAAAGCGTCTCAGAAATGAGACGCTTTTTTGTTTAGTAATCTTATAAATAAAATAGAGATGAAAAAGCAAAATCGAAAATAACATATTAAACAAATAAAAGATTATGGGACTAAGAGACTTATTAGATTTAAGTAATGTTGAGATCAACAATATCGAGCAAAGATTTCAAGAAATAGCAGAGCTTTTATTTCAGGAATATTGTATTAAAAAAGGTAATGACCAATACAAATTTTTGGAAATAGAATTCTACTACTATACCAAAGATTTTGAAGATATTATTACCTATCCTCGCAATATTAGTAGTGGGAAATGGTTTTTTCATGATAGTGGGATTGATATAACTTTTGATAGTAAATGTACAGATACAGATTGCAGTTGTGATAAGCGGAAGCCTAATGAAGATTATTTTGGAGGAATATTAATTCGTAGCCTACTAAAGAATGATAAGGAACTTATTACTGGACCTCTAAAATGTTCTTGGGCTTTATTTGACTTTATTGATGCATTTGCACTTGAAAAAGAAGATTTACCTCTGATCGTTAATAATGAAAATGAGAAATTACAGATTATTGCTACAAACCGTCATATTCCAATCGATGAGAAAAAATTTCGAGATAGATTCGGTAATAATTCGGACTCTTTCCTTAGCTTTAAAGGTAAACCTTATCGTTTTTATATTGAACATCCTCTATGGGGAAATATAACGAAAGAAAAATATAGTGCAAGACCATGGTAAAAATCATACACTAACAATAGGCAACAGAACCTCTGTCAAAATTTCAGATTCAATGATTGAACTTGGTGTTTGCTAAGCTATAAAATTGACAATAATATGAAAGCGTCTCAGAAATGAGACGTTTTTTTAGTACTATTTTTACTTGAGGTAGAAAAAAATATTCACCCCATAATATCTTAGCGTTGTGAATAAAGGAATTCTTTTTTCTAATACCACTCCCCTTTTCATTATATATCTTGCTTCGTAAGATGACAAAACAAATAAATACTTATTTAATTTCTACTAAGTATTTATTATTTTTACGTTTTTATACTTGTAATAATATATTTGTGTACTTTTGGAGCTTAAAATGAACTGAAAAACAAAATAATAAACTAACAAGATAATTATATTATGGATTTTAAAGCAAGGTTAGGTAAGACTATAAAAGCATCTTTTACCTTAATTATTATAGCAGTAATATTATTAATAATTTTTATTTATACTATTCTTTGGTTGGGTTTTGATTATAAGTTTCATGCTTCAACTTCAATTAACTTTTCGGATAAATTTGAAGCAATTAATGCTTTATTTTCAGCCTTAGCCTTTGCTGTATTAATTGTTACTATGTATTTCCAAAAAAAAGAATTAGAATTACAAAGACAAGAATTAGAAAATACAAGAGAAGAATTAAAAGGACAAAAGGAAGCATCACAGAAACAAAATGAAATACTACAAATACAACGTTTTGAAACGACATTCTTTAATCAATTAGAATATTTTGATAGATTAACAAAATCATTTTCTTATTCTGAAGAAAGATCTAAAAACATTGCTACAATGGAAACAGAAATTAGAGAATACTATGATTATGCAGCTTTTACAAAGGCATATTATAATATTAATATAGGAAAAAATGAAATTTCTAAATCAATTGATAATGCAAGTTTGTTTTTGCATAAATTATTTGCAAAAGATAATTATCAATTGAGATTTTATTTTCAAAAATTCATAGATATTGTTGAGTTTGTTGAGAAAAATAGTTTTGAATCAAAGGATAAATATTTCTATATTTCTATTATTAGAAATAAACTAACAACCCAACAACTAGTATTACTTCTCTATTATCATATAGCATATAAAAAAAATACCAACCCAGAACTACTAAATAGATGGGTAATATTTAAAAATCTTTCAAAAGTAGATATTGAAATTAGTAAGGATATTTATTTAGAAGTAGTAAGCGAAGATGCTTTTAATGAAAATGGTAGGTATCAATAAAATATAAAAACAATTTAAACATTATGGGACAGAGTATGAAACAATTTACAGATGGTTTGCTTGATAAAATATCAGTAGAACTAACAGATATCGTTTTCCAATATATAGAAAATGATAAAGAATTACTTAAACAATATTTAGACCTCGTTGCTAATACCGGAAATCTAAAAGTGGTTAATAGTAATATAGCAAAAGCAGTTAGCAAAAGGTTTGACCTAAAAACTAATGGAAAACAAGAAATTAATCCTAAAAGTAAATTAATTCAATCTTATTCTGATATGAGTACTTTAGAAGGCGTTATAAAATCAATGGAAGAAAATCTTGAAGATTTGAAAAGGAAATTAGAAGAATCTTATAATAATAATGATGAATCAAATGCTGAACAATTATTAGAACAGCAAAGATTAAATAAAAGAATAAAAAAATTGCAAGAAGATATAAAAAAGAAAAAAGAAGATTTGAAGAAAAAATAATCATTAGCTCTTCTTTTTAGTCTTTTTTAAATTGCTTATTATTAGTCAATAAGCTGTAGATTCATTAATAATATATATCGATGAGTTTGTTATTAATGAAATATAGCTTTATGATGGTTAGTAATATATTATATAATATGGACACAAAAGCTCAGCAATTATATTCTATTTTGAGAAATCAAATCTAAAGATATTTACCAATGGTATATAATCAGAATATACATCATAGGAGGAGTGTTAGGTTGGTTGGGTATGATTACTCACAATCGGGGTTGTATTTTGTTACTATTTGTGTGAAAGGTAGGGAATGTTTGTTGGGGGATGTGGTTGATGGGGTTATGGTTTTGAATGATTATGGTCGGGTGGTTGAAACTACTTGGTTTGATTTGTCTAATCATATTTCTAATATTTATTTGCATGAGTTTTGTATTATGCCTAATCATATTCATGGTATTATTGAGATTGTTGATAATTCATCATCTATTCCTTTATCGGAAATTGTACGTCAATTTAAAACGTTTTCTGCACGAAGAATTAATTTATTAAGGGGAATTCAAAGTAATGGCGTTTGGCAAAGAAATTATTATGAACATATAATTCGTTCAATAGATTCATATAACAAAATATCATCTTATATTTTATCAAACCCATTAAATTGGGGTGATGATAAATTTTATGATTAATATCATCATTGATTATTGTATTTTTTGTTTTTTATTTTATTGCATTGTATCATATTATATTTCATTTCATATTTCGTAGGGGCGGGTTCTAAACCCGCCCTATTGATAAATCCGTTCCAATATTAAATTAACCCGTCCGAAATAATAAATTAATCCACCACAATAATAAATTATCCCATAAATATTAATTATTCCGTTATAATATTTGGGCGGGTTTGGAACCCGCCCCTACGAAACGATGATGATAAATAATGATAATAATTTTGTGGAATTTGATTCTGATTTATTGAAATCAAATTCTATTTTCTTGTAATTTGATTCTATTTTCAGGGGGTGCAATCAGGGTGGGGGTGCAATCAAATTTTGTCTTTTTGGAAGGTTTTTTGTCTTTTTTTGAACCTCTGGAAATGGATATTTTTTTAATTTTAGGGGGTGCAATCAGGCGTGGGGTGCAATCAGATTATTTTTTGAATTTTGGGTTATATTATTGTAGTAGAGTATTATATAAAAAGGGGTGCAATCAAGAATTAAAAAATAAAAATTTCTATACGCACAAAATAATAAAAAAGTTTTTCCTGTATAAAATATGCATATAAAAGATTTTGTTTTTTTATTTTTTTGATTGCACCTCCTTTGAATTATTCTTTTTTATCTTCGTTTTTTCCTTCAATAAAATAGTCTTGATCTTCTCTAATTTCAATATCTGATTTTTCAATTACTATATAACGTCGTATTCCTTTCTTGACTTTTTTAATGAAATCATGCTCTATAAGTAATCTGCCAATATTATTTATTGAAATTTCATTAGAATTTACTCCCCATGTTTGACATAGTTTAACCTTTATATCCGTAACTGTTAGATATCTTAAGGAAAGACTTTCTTTATCAATTTGTTCTTGTGTTGGTTTTTTGTAGTATTTAAAGAATAGTTCTTCGGTTAGGTTGCTTTCACGAAATTCTTTGTTTATTTCTTTTCGTTTTTGGATTTCTTCGCCTGCTTCCCAGTATTTGAAACCTGATTTATATAAATGGTATGCTTGGGCGTAGAGTTGAGCGTGGTTGATGGGGTATTGGTAGTTTATTGATAGTGCTTCGTGAACTAAGAATCGTCTTTCGCCTTCTTCACCACAGAGGAAATTTGTTTTATTTATTGTTGCTGCAAAGGAACATCTACGAATGTATTTCTTCTGGTATTTTGCATAAGGGAATCTTTCCTGGATATTCTTGCTGGTAATTATGCTTTTAATTTCTGGAATATCTTTTTTGGAGTATTGGTCAAATTCATCTAAAACTATAAGCAGATTTTGTGCAAGTTTAAAGAAAAGGTCTTTATTGTGAAGGTCTATACGGTTATCTTGATAGTGGTCTTCTCTTAATTGGGGTGGGACTATGTTTTCGAACCATGAGCTTTTTCCTGTTCCTTCTTTTCCTGCTAAAACTAAACAGAAATTATTTACTATCTTTGGTTCAATTACCGTTGCCACAACTCCAATCAACCATTTCTTGAAATCGTTTTCAAACAGTCTTGTTTTTTTAGTCTTTATTGTTTTGGCAATATCCTTAATGTAGTTGTGATTATCCCAAGTGGGTAGTGTTAGGAAATAATTTACTAAATTATCGTATTGCTCAACGTCTGTTGTTTTGATTAGTTGAATTATACGTGATTTGTTTAGCAAAGGATAAGTGTCTGTGATATGTTTAAATATTGTGTTTTCTTGAATTTCTTCTAATTGTTCCCATTTCTGCTGAGATTTTCGTTTTATTTCAAAACAGTTCTTTACAATATTATTACGCAAGTCAAATTCATTATTGAAAAGGTTTAATATATCTTCATTTCTTACAATGGTTTTATTCTTCTTTTTCTTTTCAATATTTGCATTGTCAGACGATATTATGGTATTCTCAATTTCATTTGAGCTTAAAGTAAAGTATTTTATTCCAAATTCTTTTACCAATTCTTCATCAATACCTTCTTCTTTTGCCTTGCATGAAAGAGAATAAAAAAGAGTATTTCTATGTCCCATTTCATTAGGGTTCTTAGGACAGAGGTTTAAATAGATAGGGAATATATCTTTGAATTTTCCTTCAAATTCATATTCCTTTGCATTTGGGTTGAAATATACCTCAGGGTCATAGGAAACGTAGCATAAACGATTTACATTAGAACATTGAGGATCTAATTCAATATTATATTTCTCTTTTATATCATTAGATATTATTGTAAACCATGCTTTATGATAGTTGTCTAATTTCGTAAAACGGTTTTCATCGTTTTCGTTCTTTAGAATATTCTCTGGTCTTGGCATGGTTTTAAGTCTAATAACAAATTTAACGCCTTTCCCACTTGGAGAAATAAAGCATAATGCTACGCATGAATTGGAACTTATAAGTTTTTTAATACTTATAGCTTCTTCCTCCGACTTAAGATTGTCAATATCGCCACAGAAAAGATTGGTGTATTGTTTAATCTTTGTTTTGCTGTGTCCACCTTCACAAAGCACCGAAAAGGCCATTACTGGAAGCTTTTGCTGCTTTTTTAGTGCATACACTTTTTGCCTTGTGTCCTCAAAACTGTTTCCTAAAAATTTAGGGTCTCCATTTTTGATTAGGTTAGACACATAATTTAAATCAACTCCCAAAACCTGTTTGGAAGTGATTGAACTTAGTAAGCTGATATTAATTGTTTTCATAGCTATCACAGTTAAGTTTCCTGATAATATCAGCTAATTGGTCGATTTCTTTAAGAGTGTATCGAGTCTTTCTTTTGTTTGGTCCATTGCTAAGACCCGCTTGCTTTCTCATTCTAAAGAGAGTAGCTTGTGAAATACGCAGCATTCGACATACATCTTTCACGCAATAAATAGGATTTTCATCTTTAGACAACATAATTTTCTTGGGTTTTAAATTATTAATATGTTTACTACCTTTAGTTATGTCGTCTTGGATATCAGAAAATCCATATTAATAGAACAAGAGTTGCATAACCCTTGTTAATTTATATCATATGTACTAAAAATTAACTTGTTAATAGTCTAGCAAAAATACACAGATAATTTATAATAAAAAAATATTCCTCAATAAAATAAGAGTCAATAAGAGTCATTAATTTTATTTAACAATAAGAAGCTATGTTATAGTATCAATAGCTTATATGTCAATAAATTATGCTGTTTTATGTTGTATATTTGTATTGTCAAACTTAGAGCTCAAAAGGGAGATAAAGAATTTATTAATGTTTAATTGTAAATGGTTAATTAGCTGTTTACTTAAAAAAAGGAGGATTTATGGCAATCAATTATGTACGTGTAAAGCGTAGAATTGCGGTAGGAGCAACTCCAGGGATAAAGTTCTTAGCAAGAATTTTCCGTGGACAAGATGTAACAATGGATACAATTGCAAAAGAAATAAGCAATTCCACCACTGTTGCTTATCCTGATGTCTTGGCTTGTTTAAAGGCTTTAGAAATCAGTGTTAGTTCTCATGTTATGTCTGGTTGTGCCGTTAAGTTTAATTACTTGGGGCATTTTATTCCAGGAATAAAAGCAACTGCTTGCAACACCTTGGAGGAAGTTGATAATGAATCAATCAAAAAAGCAAAATGTAGGTTTTTCCCTTCAACTGCTTTTATGACAGATCTTTCAAAATCAACATTCCAGTTAGTTGATCTTGAGGTTACAGGCTATCAAGGTAATACCCCTGTTGTTCCTTAGGTTCTTAATCAATTATTTGATTATTGTAGAGACGTGATTTATTACGTCTCTACGTTTTTTTTATTTAGATATCAGATTATTGTATATATTTGCAAGGTTGATTTGATAACGTCTATTTGGGATGTAAGAGGTAAACATATAAATTTTAGGACTAATATAAAACTAAAAGGTATGAAGAAAGATAACAATTCATTAGACAAGATACTTAAAATCATAGCTAAAGATAGAGAGAGAACTAATATTATGCGTAAATCTGAGCAAAAGGCAATTGCATATTTGGTTCAACATATTCCTTCTTTTATTAATTCAAATAATTTAACTGGCATAGGTCTTTTTGGTAATTTAATTGTAGTATTAGGGTTTATATTAGGAGCATTTATTAACACAAACTATCTTTTACTTGGTATAGTTGGTTGTGCAATTAATTGGTTCGGAGATTCTCTTGATGGTCGTTTAGCTTATTATAGAGGAAAACCAAGAAAATGGTATGGTTTTTGTCTTGATATAACAATTGATTGGATAGGTATTATTTCAATAGGAGTTGGTTTTATTCTCTATCTTGAACCTCAGTGGAGATTGATAGGATATATTTTTATTGTAATGTATGGTGGTGAAATGATTACTACTTTATTGAGATATAAGATTACTAATAATTATTCTATTGATTCAGGCATACTTGGTCCAACAGAGGTTCGTATAATAATTTCAATTGTATTAATTATTGAAACAATATTTACAGGTTCTATTTTATATTTTGCTATTGGTGCAAGTGCTATACTACTTATCTCTAACATAAGAGATGTTCGTCTATTGCTTAAATTAGCAGATACTCGTGATAAAAAAGAGAATAAAGAATAAAAGCTATAATTTTTTGCTATTCTTTTCTCAAAAAATAGTACCTTTGCCCTCTTATTTATAATTTTGGAAAAAAAGGATGCTTAATAGACATTTTTTAAGAGCTAAGGTTCTTCAATCACTTTATGCTTTTCAACTTAATGATTGTTCTGATGTAAAAGGACATAAAAAAAGATTGATTGACAGTTTTAATAGTCTTTTCGATTTACAAACTTATTTATTTTCTGCTCTTTTAGAAATCCATTCTATGGCTTGCGATAAGATGGAAGATAATAGGTTAAAAATGCTTCCTTCTGCTGATGATTTGGCTCCTAATCTGAAGTTTATCAATAATGATTTCTTTAAACTTTTGCTTGAGGATAATGTCTTAATTCAAAGGTCAAGTAAATTAAAAATTAATTGGTCAGAAAATAGAGATTTATTCAAAGCTATTCTTAAAAGGTTTCAAGCTTCTGAGTCATATAGAAAATATATGGCTTGTGAAAAAGGAGATATGGCTTCTGAAAGGTTGATTGTGGTGCAGTTGTTTAAGAATTATCTTATCTGTAATGAACACTTTTTTGATTTACTTTGCGAACAGGAATTGGAGTGGGAAAATGATTATGATGTCATGGCTCAATATTCTTTGAAGCGTTTGAAAGAGTATGAAGGTGTGATTGAAGATGAAAACGAAGAAAGATTTGATAAGAATTTTATCACAAGTCTTTTCCTTAATACTGTTGATCATGAAGCTGAATTCAAGGAAATGATTGATGGTAGGATTCAAAATTGGGATACAGATAGAGTTGCTTTAATGGACATCCTTATAATAAAAATGGGTGTTGCAGAGTTAATATATTGTCCTGAAATTCCAGTGAATGTTACTTTGAATGAATATGTGGAATTAGCTAAAGAATTCTCTACTGCTAAGAGTAAGCTTTTTGTAAATGGTTTATTGGATAAATTAATGGTTGATTTGAGATCTAAGGGTATGATTAAGAAGATTGAGGTTGAAGAGGTTGATAATGAAAATGAAGAAGAAAACTCAATATTAGATTAAAAGAAATTTGTAGTTTATGAATAAAAAGATAGTTGCTTTAATTGTCCTTGTGGTAGTAGTTATTTCTGCTATTGCAATAACTTTATTTTATTCTTCTAAAGACAAAGATAAGATTACAGCAAGTTTGATTGAAAATGGTACTGTTATTAAGTTTGAAAAGGATTTTATTGACTTTGGAAAACTTACAGAAGGAGAAATAGCTACTTGTAGTTTTAAGTTTAAGAATGTGGGTAAGAATGATTTAATTATTTCTTCAGTTACTGCTAATTGTGGTTGTACTGTGGCTGATTATCCTCGTGAACCTATTGCTCCTGGTAAAGAAGGTCAAATAACTGTTCGTTATGATTCAGAAGGTAGTGCTGGTATAAGAATCCAAAAACAGGTATCTGTATTAGCCAACACAAGTCCTGCTACTACTACATTACGTATAGCTGCTGATGTTAATTAAACAGTTAAAAAGTAAAGGGTAAAAAGTAAAAGATAAAACAAAACAAAAATAAAAAAAGAAAAAGATGAATTTATTAAATGTATTATTAATGTCACCAGCTCAAGGTAGTGGTGGCGGTTCAGGTTGGAGCTCAATATTAATGCTTGTGGCTATCGTAGTGATATTTTATTTCTTTATGATACGTCCTCAATCAGCAAGAGCTAAAAAAGAAAAACTATTCCGTGAATCTCTTCAAAAGGGTCAAAAAGTAATCACTATTAGTGGTGTTCATGGTAAAGTTATAGAAGTAAAAGAAACTACTATTATCCTTGAAATATCTCATGATGTTCAAATAGAAGTTGAAAAGTCTTCTGTTGCAATAAATACTGCTGATACTGCTGATAAAAAATAATAGGAGAATCATAAAAACAATTGAAGAACATTGCTCTTACAGGCTCTATTGGGAGTGGAAAAACCTTAGTTTGTTCTGTTTTTGAACATTTAAATATTCCTGTTTTTATAGCAGATATACAAGCTAAGGAATGTTATAAGGATAATTTATTTTTAAAAGAAATAGCTCAAGAGTTTGGAGATGTTATTATTAAAGATAATGTCTTAGATAAAAAAGAACTTTCAAAAATTGTTTTTACTGATAAAGAGAAATTAAAGAAATTGAACTCTATGGTTCATCCTAAGGTGCTGGAGAAGTTTTTGCAATGGCGAAAATTTCAATCAGCACCTTATGTTGTTTTTGAAAGCGCTATTTTATTTGAGATATCTTGGGAAAAAAAATTCGATAAGGTAATTTGTATTAATACTCCAAAGGATATTGCAATTGAAAGAGTAATGATTAGAGATAATGTTTCAAGACAAGAAGTTGAAAATAGAATGAATAATCAGTTGTCTATTGAAGAGAAATGTAAAAGGTCTGACTTTGTTATTTTCCATGACAACAAAACAATGTTATTGCCTCAAATATTAGAGATACATAAACAATTATTATGAAAAGAATATATTTAATTATTACTGTATTGCTTTTAAGCAATATTACGTTTGCTCAACTAAGTGTTGAGGGAACGCCAAAGTCATTTACACATAAAGACATATCTTTATTGCTTACAGCAACACTTGATGTTACTCAACCTGATTTAACCAAGACAATTGAAGAAGATAATTCAGTGGAAAGTATGTATAAAACACGTAGATTTGGGGTTACTATCCCTATTGGTGTTGATTTTTTTAAGAAAGCTGATGTAGTTGAAGTGGATAATGGTAAGCTTTGGATTTTAAAGATTAGTTGTCAAGAAGCTCAAGCTTTGGTTTTATATTCAGATAATTTCTATTTACCAAAAGGAGGAGAATTATACTTGTATAATAATGACCATTCAAAGGTTATTGGTGCTTTCACTTCTATAAATAATCATGAGTTAAAGACTTTTGCTACGGAATTAGTTTATGGTGATGAAATGACAATGGAGTATTTCCAACCAAATTCAGTTACAGAAAAAGCAGTTATTGAGATTTCTAAACTTGGTTATGCTTATAGAGATTGTGCCGAAGATTATTCTAAATCATCTTCTGAATATGGTTCATCTGGATCTTGTAACGTTAATGTAAATTGTTCTGAAGGTGATAATTATCGTAATGCACAAAGAGGAGTTGTAAGAATTGTGATTGTTAGTGCTTATGGTATGGGTTGGTGTTCTGGTTCATTAGTAAATAATACGTCAAGAGATTTAAGTCCTTATTTACTTTCTGCTGCACATTGTGTTGAAGATGTTACATCTTCTTCATATTACAGTCAATTTGTATTTTATTTTAATTATGAATCTACAGGTTGTTCAGCCACAACAGAACCAACATCAAGAACATTAACAGGAGCAACATTAAAAGCTCAAGCACCGAGTGGTTCTGATTTTTTACTTATGCGTTTAAATAATACAGTGCCAGAAACATATAATGCTTATTGGAATGGTTGGAATGTTGGAACTACAGCCTCAACAAGTGGAGTTGCAATACATCATCCTTCTGGTGATATAAAAAAAATATCTACTTATACTTCAGCTCCAGTAACTTCCACATATTCTGATTTTAGTACTGGAGCACATTGGTTGGTACAGTGGGTTTCAACAACAAATGGTAATGGAATAACAGAAGGTGGTTCATCAGGAAGTCCTCTTTTCAATTCCTCAAGCCAAATAGTAGGAACATTAACAGGAGGTCAATCAAGTTGTTCTGCTTCAACTTCAAATAGAAATGATTATTTTGGTAAGATGTCATATCATTGGACTAGTAATGGTTCTACCGATGCTTTAAGACTAAAACCTTGGTTAGACCCAACAAGTTCAGGAGTAACTCAAATGATAGGTGATGATTATACAACACTTTCATCATTAAAAGATATTGATTCAGAAGCAGAAACTCTTTCAAGTATTTATCCTAATCCAGCAACAAATGATATTAATATATCTCTAACATCACAAACAACTCCAATAAATTTAACTATTTATGATGAGTTGGGTAGAGCATTTATATCACAAACAATTCCTGCAAACACAAAGGAATATACAATTTCTGCATCAACTCTAAAATCAGGATACTATATAGTTAAGTTTACTTCTAATAATAAGACTTGGAATAATAAAGTAGTTATTAATAAATAATATAATAGAAATACGTAGAGGCAGGGCTTGCCTCTGCCCCTATAAATTGATTATTGAACGTTATTAGGGGCAGAGGCAAGCCCTGCCCCTACAATAACAATAGAATATTATAAGGCATAAACAAGAAGATTAACCATTTACCATTAAGAAATCATGGAAGAAATATTAGAAACCAATGAACAACTTGATTTAGCAAAAAAGTATGTTGAGGAGACTAATACCAATATCTTCCTAACAGGCAAGGCTGGAACAGGTAAAACTACTTTTCTTAAAACATTAAAAGAAACCACTTTTAAGCGAATGATTGTTGTTGCTCCAACTGGAGTTGCTGCAATTAATGCTCAAGGTGTTACCATTCATTCATTCTTTCAAGTTTCTTTTGGTCCTTTTATAGAGGGCAGAGCAAACAATAATAACGATACTCATTATAAGTTTTCAAGGCAGAAGAAGGAAATAATTCGTAGCTTGGATTTACTTGTAATTGACGAAATATCAATGGTTAGAGCTGATTTACTTGATGCAATTGATTATACTCTTCGTCGTTTTCGTAAGGGAGGAAGAAACATTCCTTTTGGAGGTGTACAACTATTAATGATTGGTGACTTACAACAATTGCCACCTGTTTGCAAAGATGAAGAATGGAATCTACTAAGTAATTACTATGATACTCCTTATTTCTTTTCCTCTTTGGCTCTTAGAAAGTCTAATTTTATAACAATTAATCTTCAAAAAGTATTTCGTCAAAAGGATGAAAGGTTTATCAATATCCTCAATAATGTTAGGAATAATTGCATAACCGATGAAGTAATTGACCAACTAAACGAACGGTCAAATATCGATTTTGACCCTTCATGTGATGAAGGTTACGTAATTCTTTGCACACATAACTACCAAGCACAAAAGATTAATGAAAATAAACTACGCCAGATTGATTATCCTTCCTACGTTTTTAAAGCAAATATAACAGGAGAATTCTATGAAAATGCTTACCCTAACGACCTTGAACTTGAACTAAAAAGAGAAGCTCAAGTTATGTTTGTCAAGAACGATATGGGAGAGATGAGCAAGAGGAAATACTATAATGGTAAGATAGGCAAGATTGTTGATATAGATGATGATATGATAAAGATTCATTGTCCAGGAGATGATGACGATATAATTGTCAAGAAATACGTTTGGAATAATTACCGTTATTCAGTAAACAATGAAACTAATGCAATTGAAGAAGAAAGCATAGGAACATTTGAACAGTACCCAATTAAACTTGCTTGGGCTATAACAATACATAAAAGTCAAGGACTTACATTCGATAAAGTAATAATTGATTCTAATAAAGCTTTTGCTTCAGGTCAGGTTTATGTAGCTTTAAGTAGATGCAGAACCCTTGAAGGCATAATCCTTACTTCACCTTTTAATCCTGAATCAATAATAACCGACCAAATACTTGTAGACTTTGACCAAGAACAAGAAGAGAATCCACCAACAGAAGAAAACCTTGCAGAAGACAGTCTTAGCTTTTTATCAGAAAACTTAATAGATCTTTTCTCATTTAGTGATATGAAATGGATGTTAGATGATTTAAAAGACCTGAATAATGCCCATTTTTGCAGAGTATATAATGAGACAAGTAATAATATAAATGATTTAATTGCAGCGTTTGAAAAACAAGTCCTTGAAGTAAGTTATAAGTTTGAAAACCAAATAAAGAACCTATCAAAGCAAGGAGTTAACGAATACTTAATTGAAAGACTTCTAAAGGCAGTTGAATATTATAATGAAAAGCTTTCAACAGTAAAGGAAATATATAAACTAACCTATCCTTTAGAATTTGATAGCGACGATGTTGAAGAAAGAAAAGACTCTAATTGTGAAGGAATCCTCTACGAACTATATCTAAAACTAAGCCTATTTGAAACCATAGATCTAAATTTTACACTAAAAGAATACCTAAAAAAGAAAAACGAATACCTTATTCAAGAACCAAAGAAGTTTATTAAGAACTACGAAACCAAACATAAACTAAAAGCCAAATCAAAAGCAAAGACCTACGAAGAAGCAAATAAACCCGAAGAAACAGAAGCAAATAAACCAAAAGAAGTAATAAATCAAGAGTTATACGATACAATAAGAGAGTGGAGATTAGCAAAATGTAGGGAGCTAAAAATTGCAGCATTCCAAATACTAACACAAAAATCATTAATAGAAATAGTAAATACCCTACCAAAAAGTGAAAAAGAACTATTAGAAATAAATGGAATAGGGAAGAAGAAAGTACAACAATACGGAGCAGAAATATTGGAAATGGTGGCAGAATATAATCTATTAGATAGCAATTATTAATGGTTAATTATCAATGATTAATAGGAATAACCCCCGTAGAGACGCGATTTATCGCGTCTCATAAAATTGAAACCATAATTATAAAATCAACAAACCCATAATCCTAAAATTGAAACCATAATTATTAAAACCAAGAAATCAACCAAAAAAATAAAATATATCTGCCCAATAAATAAACAAACCAACCAAATTATATAAATTTGCATCCACAATTATTATCCAATATGAAACTTAAAAATAAACATATAACTCAATTAACACTGTTAGGACTTATAACAGTTCTATCATTATCATGTTCAACAACAAGACCAAGTGGCATGAAAAAGGTTAAACATAAGAAATGTAACTGCCCAACATTTACCCAAACAATAAAACCAAATCAACCAAACATCTTTTATATAAAATCAGAAAAGGCATAATATGAATAAGTATAATTTTGATCAAATAATAGAAAGAGAGAACACAGATTCATTAAAATATAGCTGGAAAGAACAGATTTTTGGAACTAATGATGTAAAACCCATGTGGGTTGCTGATATGGATTTCAAGACTCCTGAATTTATATTAGAAGCAATTCAAAAGAGATTAGAGCATCCTGTTTTGGGTTATTACGACTATTGGCAAGGATATTATGATGCTATTATTTGGTGGATAAAGACAAGACATAACTGGGAAATAAAGAAAGATTGGATATGTTTTTCTCCTGGTGTTGTTCCAGCCTTAGGCATTTGCGTTATGGCTTACACCGAAAAAGGAGATGATGTCTTAGTCCAATCACCAGTTTATCACCCTTTTTATTATGCAATAAAGAACCAAGAAAGAAATATAGTTTACAATCCTTTGATAGAAAAAGAAGGTAGTTTCTATATGGACTTTGAAGACTTGGAATCAAAACTAAGAAAAGGAGTTAAACTGATGCTTCTTTCCAATCCTCATAACCCTGTTGGAAAATGCTGGGAAAAGGAAACCTTATCGAAATTAGCTTCATTATGTAAGAAATATAACTGCATATTAGTTTCCGATGAAATACATTCCGACCTTACAATGCCATCCTTTAAACATATACCAACTGCAATTAGCACCACAGTAGAGGCAGAAAAGGAGAATATAATAACCCTTATGGCTCCTTCAAAAACCTTTAATATTGCAGCATTATCTACATCAGAGGTAATAATAGAAAACGAAAATCTAAGAAATAAATTCTTTCATATAATAGGAGATATACTACATATATTCAATGGTAATATACTTGGAGCCTATGCTTTAGAAGCTGCTTACAGTGAAGAAGGAGCTCAATGGGTTGATGAATTAAGAGCATATTTGCAAGAAAACCTTAATGCCATGAACGATTATATCCATGAGAACCTTCCAAAGATAAAGACTTATAAGCATGAAGCAACCTATTTGCCATGGTTAGATTTCTCTTCTTATGGATATTCTCACCAAGAACTAATTCACCGTTTAGCATTTGTTTGCAAGGTAGGCTTAAATGATGGAATGATATTTGGCAAAGAAGGAGAAAACAAAATGCGAATTAATATTGCATTACCTAAGTCAGAACTATTAAAAGCCTTAGAAAAACTAAAACAATTATAAGCTATGGATAATGAGAAGAAGGCAAGACGTTACGAAAGAATTATAGTTCAACTATCTGAATTACTAACAAAAACCAATAATCCACCCTCAAGAATGTCTACCATAATTGCCGTTTTGCATAATAAAATGGATAATTTATCATGGACAGGATACTATCATTTAATTGAAGGAGAGCTATTAGTTGGAGCATATCAAGGACCTTTAGCATGTCAAAAACTTCAAAACAATAAAGGAGTTTGTTGGTCTGCAATAAACAAAAAAGAAACCATAGTAGTTGAAAATGTTCATGATTTTGAAGGACATATAGCATGTGATTCCCGTTCAAATTCTGAAATAGTGGTGCCAATAAGAAATAAAGAAGGTGAAATTCTGGCATGTTTAGATATTGACAGCCAAGAACTCAACAACTTTAACGAAGTAGATGCTAAGTATTTAGAGCAAATAGTAAAGATGATATACCTATAAAATAAACCCAGATATGTATTTTCCTACCTAAAACACTTGCAAAAAAATACATTATACATTATCTTTGCATCATAAGGTCATTTCATGATTTTATATGATAAAATATGTTAATTGAATTGATGCACATCTAAACCTCTGTTAGATGTGCATCTTTTTATGTATTAGATGTACATCTAATGACCTCAAAAATGGAGACTTTTATATATAAAGATGGCGTTTCTGAACTCAAAGATGGAGACTTTTATACATAAATATGGCGTTTTCTTACTACAAAGATGGAGTCTTTTATTTCAAATATGGAGACATTCAAATATAAATATGCAATATTCGCTGTTTAAATACTTACTTTTTTTACCCAAAACATGTTTTAATTGATAAGCATAGTATAAATTTATCAATTAAAAACTTAAAGCCATGTCATATTATTATAGAGTAAAAAAGAAGAGATTTAAGAAAGAAGGTAAAGAAAAAGAACAATACTTTGCAGTCGGAAAATCCATTAGATTAGTTGGATTAGAAGAGATTGCAAAAGAAATAGGCTCAAGGAGCATAGCAAAAGACAGCACAATAGTCCCCGTTTTAATGGAACTCTCAAAAGTAATGATAGACCGTTTATCAAGTGGTTATCACATAAAATTAGATGGAATAGGAATATTTGGCATCTCAATAACAAGCAAAGGCTTCGACAATCCCACCGACATTACACCAAAAGAAGTAAAATTCAGCAAAATAACCTTCCGTCCAGACCCCAAAATAGTGAAGAAACTAAAACAAATGCACTACGAAAAAGAACCCCCTATCCCCCACGGCTACATTCCAAAACAAAAATAATACCACAAATAATATTAAATAACCTCGCGAATAACACATAATAAAATGAATTATTTATCAATTATTTAAATAATTTCTACTATCTTTGACGCTCAAAATAGAAATTATATGAATATGAAAAAGCTTATTATTTTATTACTATGCTTAGTTTGCACAACAACTTATGCAACTAATAAACAAGATACAATAGTAAATGATACAAATAAAGACCAACAAGAAACAATAGTTACTTTACAAAAAGATGTTTCAAGGCTTGAAAAAGATGTAGAGACTTATAAAGATTTAATCGATAAAGAGACTACAATCATTACTATTGTCTTTACATTGTTAGTAATAATTACAAGTATGGGTAGTTTCTTTGTTCCTTATTTAATAAATAAAAAAGCTACAAAAGACCTTGAAAAAAAGATTAATACTCAAGATTCTAAAATGAATGATTTAATAGTAAAGTCGAAAGCGATGACAAAAATTAAAGCAGAATTAAATCAAATAAAAAATAGGGTAGAAAAATCAGAAAGAAAAGCTGCCGAATCAAGAAGAGGATCATTAATAAATAAATTATTTGCAGAAGCAGTAAATGAAAAGGATATTAATAAAGCAATAGAATTATATACTCATATTATTAAATTAAATCCAAATAATTCACAGGTTTATAATAATAGAGGGAGTTTATATGATGATAATAAAGAAACAGAAAAAGCCTTATTAGATTATAATAAAGCTATAGAATTAAATCCAAATGATTCAGAGGTTTATAATAATAGAGGAGTTTTATATGCAAAGAATAAAGAAACAGAAAAAGCCTTATTAGATTATAATAAAGCTATAGAATTAAATCCAAATTATACAGAGGCTTATAATAATAGAGGAAATTTATATGCAAAGAATAAAGAAACAGAAAAAGCCTTATTAGATTATAATAAAGCTATAGAATTAAATCCAAATTATACAGATGCTTATTATAATAGAGGACTTTTATATGCAAACAATGGAGATGTTGATAAAGCCTTATTTGATTATAATAAATCCATAGAATTAAATCCAAATAATTCAGATGCTTATTATAATAGAGGACTTTTATATGAAAACAATGGAGATATTGATAAAGCCTTATTTGATTATAATAAATCAATAGAGTTAAATCTAAATGATTCAGATGCTTATAATATTAGAGGAAATTTGTATCGTAAGAAAAGAGACTATGATAATGCTATAAAAGATTGTGAAAAAGCTATAACCTTAAATCAAAATGATAAATATGCTTTAGATACAATGGGACATATTTATTTAGATAAGAAAGAATATAAGGAAACTATTGAATATTTTGATAAAGCCATTAATATAGATTCTAATCTTTGGGAAACTTATGCAAAGAGGGGACTTGCTTATAAAGGACTTGCAGATTTAGAAAAAGACCCTACTAAAAAAGAAGAATACGAAAAGAAATCAAAAGAAGATATTGAATTAGCACAAAAGAATGGATTTGATATGAATGATATTGTTTAGAAATTGAATTGATACAAGCCTCTTCTGATATATCTTTGCCCAAAGCTTTTAAGGGAGAAACATCTTATTTGTTGAAAGTATCGGGAACTCTTAATTGCAACAATTTAACATTAATAACTCTTAATCAAGATTAAGCATTTAATCAAGAAAACAAAACAATAAATATTATATCTGTTATTAATTGGCTTTGTAAGTTTTAAATTAAGTTTTTGTAGTGTTTTTAGTGTCTTTTCTTTGGTGGGTTCGAAGAAAAAAGTAATTTTGCAAATTATTATCCGATAATACGTAGAAACACAAATTAAATATAAAAGATTTTAGAAATGGCAAGAGTTAAAGCTTTTAAGGGCTTACGCCCTCCTATTGAGATTGCTACTCGTTTAGCATCTCGTCCTTATGATGTTATGAATTCAGCTGAAGCAAGAATTGAAGCTGCTGGTAATGAAGTTTCTTTGCTTCGTGTTACTAAGGCCGAAATTGATTTACCTGAAGGTATTGATGAACATTCTCAAGCGGTATATGATAAGGTTGTTGAAAACTTCAATATGTTTAAAGATAAAAAATGGTTGGTTCAAGATAGCGAACCTAAGCTTTATATCTATGCTCAAACTATGGACGGCAGAACTCAATATGGTATTGTTGGCTGTACTCATGTTGATGATTATTTCAATAACAAAATAAAGAAACACGAACTTACTCGTAAGGATAAAGAAGATGATAGAATGATTCACGTTAATATTACTAATGCTAATGTTGAACCTGTTTTCTTTGCTTATCCTGCTAATAAGGAAATTGACCAAATTGTTTCTAATATCGTTAATAACGAAAAGCCTATTTATGATTTCGTTGCTAAGGAAGATGGTTTTGGTCATCATTTCTGGGTAATTAACGATAAGGCCACTATCAAGAGAATTGAAGATATTTTTGAGAATGATGTTCCTTCTCTTTATGTTGCTGATGGTCATCATAGAACTGCTGCTGCTGCAAGAGTTGGTGCTGAAAGAAAGGCTGCTAATCCAAATCACACTGGAGAAGAAGAATACAACTATTTTATGGCTGTTATCTTCCCTGATAATCAATTAAAGATTATTGATTATAATCGTGTTGTGAAGGATTTAAATGGTTTAAGTGAAGAAGAGTTCTTGGCTAAATTAAATAAATCTTTTGTTGTTGAAAAGATGGGTGAAGATATTTATGCTCCTAAAAAACTTCATGAATTTAGTATGTATCTTTCTGGTGCTTGGTATAAGATGACTGCTAAGGAAGGTACTTTTAATGATAATGACCCTATTGGTGTTCTTGATGTTACTATCCTTTCTAATTTAGTTTTAGATGAAGTATTGGATATTAAAGACCTTAGAACTTCTAAGAGAATTGATTTTATTGGTGGTATTAGAGGTTTAGGTGAATTGAAAAGAAGAGTTGATAATGGTGAAATGAAAGCTGCTTTTGCTTTATATGCTGTTTCTATGGATCAATTAATTAATATTGCTGATAGTGGTAATATTATGCCTCCTAAGACTACTTGGTTTGAGCCTAAGCTTCGTTCTGGTTTAGTTATTCACGAGTTAAAATAATCTTGAATAATTCTATTAATTATAAATTAAAGCCGTTATTGTTTACAATAGCGGCTTTTTTGTTGTTTTATAGTGTGTAAAATTTGATAGATAAGAGATTTTTCTCTTTCTTTGCAAAAGAATTATTCATAAAAACGATTTACTATGAAAAGATTTACAACTTTTTCAATCCTATTTGCTTTATTATTACCATTTGTTTTTTCTGGCTGTAAGGAAGATACTGAAGAGGCTCCATTTAATGAGTCTATTCCTTCTTCTGGTTTATATTTTAAGATAAAGATTGGTGATAGGGTTTGGGAAGGTAATAATATGCCAGAAATGTTTGTAAAAACAGAACCTGAAGGCGAGGCATCAAAAATGCTTGATTTTATTGTTTGTACTGATGATGAAACTAATCCTGCTATTACCATACTTGGTCAAAGACTTTATTTACATGCAAATGTAAACGATGATGGTAGTTTCTCCAATTATAATATCGTTTATAAGAAGAATGCAACAACCACTTATCCTACAAGTTTTGATGAGTATATGAACTATAAATCAGGAACTCTTACCGTTATTTCACAAACAGAGGATAAGATTACTGCAAAATTTATTGGTGTGCTTAGCCCTGTAAATAATTATGCTGAAGATGTAAATGTTATTATTTATTTTCAAGAATTCCCATTAAATAGAGTAACAAAGAAATCAAAATAACCTTAAATAAAAAAATCATTATGGAGAATAAAAAGAACTTAACAACAATTATTGTTGGTGTTTGTCTTGCTATTAGCTTATTATTTGTCGGATTCTTTATTTATAAAGGATTAAAATCGTTAAGTGATAAGGACAGAGTTGTTACTGTAAAAGGTTTGGCTGAAAAAGAAATTAAAGCTACACAAGCCTTTATAAATATAAAAGTAATGTTTTCTGGGGATTTACCTCAAGAAATAATAGCTAAAACAAATGATCAAGTTGATGCTATTAACTTATATTTAAAGGAAAAAGGATATAAGGATAGTGATATAAAAACAGAGCAGATAAGTGTTTATGATGGTAAAGTATATTATAAATATGACTATGAGCTAAAGCAAAAAGTAAAAATTGATAGGTATAAAACTACAAGAATAATCACTATTACTACAAAAAAAGTTGAACAGGCAAATGAAATGAGAAATAATATTGACTTAGATTTAATCAATAAAAATCTTTCTTCTGATATTTCTTGTGAGTTTAAATTCCCTGAACTTAACAGTATTAAACCTGCTCTAATTGCAGAAAGCACAAAGAACGCTCGTTTGGCTGGTGAACAATTTGCTAATGACTCTCAATCAAAACTTGGAAAGATAAAGACAGCTTCTCAAGGACAAATATCAATTGCTGGTCGCTCCTATTACGATGAAGAAGACGTAACATCAACAGCTCCAAAAGAACCTTATTTACAAAAAGCAAGAGTTGTTAGTTCAATAGTATTTTTCTTAGAAGACTAAATATAACTTATTATTAAAATATTATGGGGTATCCACAATGAAGTGCACCCCAAAAGTTAGACAAAAAACTTTTGGGGTTTATTATTTATGTCCAAATACACAATTGA
>JBAZSY010000025.1:0-34418 GCA_041662185.1 Bacteroidales bacterium | reverse complement strand
TACGGTGTACACCGTAATGGTGCTATGGTATATACCATAGTGAGATTTTAATTTAGATTTTGTAGGACAAGACTTTGATTTAGTGAGAAGAGATCAAATATAATTAGAAAAAGACTTCGATTTTTTTGAGAAAAAGGAGATAAATATCAACTCTTTTATTATTTGTGAATCTGTCAATTTAGAATAATGCTTCATTACACTATGTATGCAATCAAAATTATAATAAATGATTTAAGGTAATAGGTGTTAATAAATCTATTTTTTCTTCCATTATAAGGCAAAAATATCCCACTGAAATTTTATATTGAGCCCTTTGGGTATAAGCTTATTTGATAACGGTCTTGGAGTATAAATCAATAGTTTTATTCTCCTTTTTCTGAAAGCTCTATATCTTTTTGCATATAGGAATTTGATAGAACATAGATTAATCCAAAGAAATATGTTCCCATCTCTCTTTCTAACATGGATTCAAAAAGGAATCCTGCTACAATGAGTAAAAATATAGTAACCAAGAAGTACTCTTTTTGGTTAAACATATTTGTTATCGGCAAAATAAATACAAGCAGAAGTAATATTAAACCAATTAAACCTAATGCAATTGATGTTTGAAGGAATTGATCATGTGCATTAAGATATGATTTGAAGTTAGTCTGTTCTTTATTATATAGTTTATTAAGAGTTTGTTTCACGTCTCCTGTCCCATATCCAAAAAAAGGTTTTTCTAATATAATATTTAGGCTGTTTAAATATATAAATTTACGTTGGGACATACTGTTTTCATTAGGCTGATTTGTTGTAGTTTTATCAGACATTTTATCAATCGCATTATAGTATCTCCCACTAAATTGATTGAGATTAAAAATTGTTATATATAAAATTGAGATTAGAAAAAGAGTTATTAAGGAAACTATTTTTCGCTTTTCTATAATAAATATATCAAATATTATCCAAATTGAAACAATCGTCATTGCAATAAATCCACTTCTTGATTTCAACATTAGAAGAAAAACGGTAATAATAAAGAATAAAATAGTTTTGATTATATAATTTGTCCTTTTATTTATTTTAAAGAGTTCTTTGGATGGCATTCTATAAACTAAAATTAGAGCAATGGAAGAAAAAAGTGAAGCATAAGAAGGGTGTGATGAGATAGTTAGTTTTGTATATGATATTTCTGGAATTAGAGGTAAAGAATCATTTATCGATCTTATTATTCCTGAAATAAAACAAAAGAAAATATTTATTATTAATCCTGAAATAATAGCAGTGGTATAGAACCAAAACTTTCTTTTTGAAAGGAAGTTTTGTGGCAAAAATAAAAAAAGAATAGGAAAAATTATAATTGGTAGCTTAACCTCTAAATCAAAAAACGCTTCTTGTATATCGGAAGAATAAAAAACGCCAACAATATATAGAAGATATAACATTAAAAGAAGTAAGTTGTGTTTATTGAAATTAAGGTTAAATTTCAGCGAATATGACTTAGTAAGGTATGCTAAAATAATAGATGATGCTAAAAATGTTATTGATAGAGATTTGAAAAAAGGTGGTAGATATATAGATAAGCAGATAAATATCATTGATATCAAAATATATTTATCAATAATATTCTTAGTTTTATATTTCATAAAAAGGAATTTTCATAGTAATTATTTTCAATGAATTATTTGCAAATGTACGCATTTTGAATATTATTTGTACATTTGTACATTGAAAAATTAAGATTTTACTTTTAAAAAGAATGTTATGAAAGTGGTGATATTTGCTGGAGGTATGGGTACTCGTATTTCTGAAGAGTCGTATTTAAAGCCAAAACCTATGATAGAGATTGGTTCTAAGCCTATATTATGGCATATTATGAAGATGTATTCTCACTTTGGTTTTAATGAGTTTATTATTTGTTTAGGGTATAAGGGTTATGCTATTAAAGAGTATTTTATAAACTATTTTCTTTATAATTCTGATGTAACTATTGATTTAGCTTGTAATGAGATTGAAATACATAAATCTTTTGCAGATAACTTTAAAGTTACTTTGGTTGAAACAGGTTTAGAAACCAAAACTGCTGGACGTTTAAAACAAGTTCAAAAATATATAGGAGACGAAACATTTATGCTTACTTATGGAGATGGAGTAGCTGATATTAATATTAAAGCTTTACTCGATTTCCATAAACAAAAAGGAAAGATAGCAACTGTTACAGCGGTACAACCAGAAGGTAAGTTTGGAGGTATGGAATTAAGTGATAGTGATGATGTAACTGTATTTAAAGAAAAACCAAAAGGAGATGGTTCTTGGATAAATGGAGGTTTCTTTGTTTTAGAACCAAAAGTTTTTGATTATCTTAAAGGGGATATGAATGATATTATGTGGGAAGATTCTCCTTTAGAGGAGTTGGCAAAAGAAAATGAATTAACTGCATATAAACATAAGGGTTATTGGCGTTGCATGGATGCTATGAGAGATAAAACAGTATTAGAAGAAGCTTGGAAGAATAATAATGCTCCTTGGAAATTATGGTAAGACAATTAGAAATATATAGAGGTAAAAAAGTTTTTGTTACAGGGCATACGGGCTTTAAAGGTTCGTGGCTTGTAAAACTTTTATCTATGGTAGGAGCTAATGTTATGGGTTACAGTCTTGAGCCTAACACTATGCCTAATCTTTTCTCTGTATTTGGAGTTGATTCTTTATGTAAGAGTATTATTGGAGATATACGAGATAAGGAAAACTTAACAAAGCAGATCTTAGAATTTAAACCAGATTTTGTTTTTCATTTAGCAGCTCAACCTATTGTTCTTACTTCCTACGAAGAACCTTCTTATACTTTTGATGTAAATGTTATTGGCACTGCAAATGTTTTGGAAGCAGTCAAAAAGCTTAATAAACCTAATGTAAATACTATAATTATAACGACTGATAAGGTTTATGAAAATATAGAAAAAGATTATGCTTATAAGGAAACGGATCGTTTAGGCGGTTATGATCCTTATTCTGCGTCTAAGGCAGCGGCAGAAATTGTAGTTTCTTCTTTTCGTTCTTCATTCTTTAATCCAAAAGATTTTGATAAACATAAGAATAAGGTAATATCTGTTCGAGCAGGAAATGTTATTGGAGGAGGGGATTGGGCAAAAGATAGATTAGTACCTGATATTGTTAGAGCGTTAAGTTCAAAAAAACAAATTGTAGTTAGAAATCCAAATTCAATAAGACCTTGGCAACATGTTTTAGAACCTTTATGGGGTTATCTTTATGTGGGAAAACTAATGAATGAAGGAAATTTTATTGAAGGAGCAATAAATTTTGGTCCTTATGATAATGATACTTTAAAGGTTGGTGATATGGTTAGTCTTGCAATAGAGATATGGGGATATGGAGAATATAATTGTCCTAACTTAAATAATAAGCCTCATGAAGCAAACCTTCTTAAATTAAATATTGAAAAGGCTATTTCGTTAGGTTGGTATCCTCGTTGGAATGCAAAAGAAGCCTTAAGCAAAAGCTTAGAATGGTATAAGACTTACTACCAAACCCCAAGTCAAATAAATGATATAACAATAAAACAAATAGAAGATTATTTTAATATATAATGGATAAACGACAACAAATATTAGATTTAGTAAAAGAATATTATCAAGAGACTTTTGCAACAAAAAAAGAATTTGTAGAAGGAGACACTATTTCTTATGGTGGGAGAGTGTTTGATGAAAAAGAAATGGTTAATCTTGTTGATTCTTCATTGGATTTCTGGCTTACTGCAGGAAGATATTGCAATGATTTTGAAAAAGAAATGGCAAAGATAATGGGAGTAAATAATCTTTATCTTGTTAATTCTGGTTCATCTGCTAATCTTTTAGCTTTTATGTCTCTTACTTCAGAAAAACTTGGAGACAGAAGAATAAAAAGAGGAGATGAGGTTATAACTGTTGCTTGTGGTTTTCCAACAACTATTGCCCCAATTATTCAATTTGGAGCAATTCCTGTTTTTGTAGATGTAACTATTCCTGAATATAATATTGATTGTTCTTTATTAGAAGAGGCACTTTCTGAAAAGACAAAAGCCGTTATGATTGCTCATACCTTGGGAAATCCTTTTGATTTAAACAAAGTAAAAGAGTTTTGTGAAAAACATTCCCTTTGGTTAGTTGAAGATAACTGTGATGCTTTGGGAAGTGAATATCTTTATAAGGGAGAATGGAAAAAGACTGGAACAATTGGAGATATAGGAACTTCAAGTTTTTATCCTCCTCATCATTTAACTATGGGAGAAGGTGGTGCTGTTTATACTAATAATTCGGAACTTGGTCGTATTATTCTTTCATTTAGAGACTGGGGAAGAGATTGTTTTTGTCCATCAGGAAAAGATGATACTTGTAAACATAGATTTACTCAACAGTTCGGAGAATTACCTTTAGGTTATGACCATAAATATGTTTATTCTCATTTCGGATATAATCTTAAGGTTACAGAAATGCAAGCATCTATTGGCTTAGCTCAATTAAAAAAATTAGATAGTTTTACCCAAAAGAGAAAAGATAATTTTGAATACCTATTTAAAGGATTAAAAGAAGATGGAGCCGAAAAGAATTTTATTCTTCCTTGTCCAGAAAAAGATTCAAATCCTTCTTGGTTTGGTTTTCTTTTAACTATTAAGGATAATTCTTATCTAAAAAGAAACCAAGTTGTTCAAGCACTTGAAGAAAAGAAAATTCAAACTCGTATGCTTTTTGCAGGAAATATAATAAAACACCCTTGCTTTGATGGAATGAGAGAAAGAAATGAAGGATATAGGGTTGTTGGAGATTTAAAGAATACTGATAAGATAATGAATGATACATTTTGGATTGGTGTTTATCCTGGTATGACTAAAGAAAAGCTTGATTATATGATTAAACAGATTTTGAGTTTATGAAATTAATAAGTGTTGTTTCGCCTTGCTATAATGAGCAAGAAAATGTTCAAATTCTTTATGAGCAAGTAAAGAAACAATTTGAACTTTTACCTCATTATCAATATGAACATATCTTTATTGATAATGCTTCTACTGATAATACAGTGCAAATACTAAAAGCAATTGCAGAAAAGGATAAGAATGTAAAGATTATTGTTAATTCAAGAAACTTTGGACATATACGTTCTCCTTACTATGCTATGTTATTAGCAAAAGGAGATGCTGTGATTTCTTTGGTTTCAGATCTTCAAGATCCTCCTGAATTAATTCCTGTCTTTATTAAGAAATGGGAAGAAGGTTATAAGATAGTTGCAGGAATAAAAAAACAATCAGAAGAAAACTTCTTGTTTTTTAGACTCCGTAAGGCATACTATAATTTAGTAACTAAGCTTGCGGAAGTAGAATTAATGAAGAACTTTACAGGATTTGGATTATATGACCAAATAATAATTGAAAATCTTAGAGAAGTAAAAGATAATTATCCTTATTTTAGAGGTTTAATTTGTGAAGTAGGGTTTGAAAAGGCTTTGGTTGAATATTATCAACCTTTAAGGAAAAGAGGTATAACAAAAA
Source organism: Bacteroidales bacterium (assembly GCA_041662185.1). GTDB lineage: Bacteria > Bacteroidota > Bacteroidia > Bacteroidales > P3 > UBA10566. Next base: position 28,894 of record JBAZSY010000025.1, on the reverse strand, counting down.
ATAATTTTTTTACTCTTTATGATATTGCTATGCTTGGTATTACTTCTCATTCAAAAGTGCCATTACGTTTAGCAACTATGTTTGGCTTTTTTACTGCACTTCTAAGTTTAATTGCTGCCATTGTTTATTTAATATTGAAGATAATTAATTGGTATTCTATGCCTATGGGACAAGCTCCACTTGTAATTGGCTTGTTTTTCTTTTCTTCAATTCAACTTATATTTATTGGTATAATTGGAGAATATATTGGCAATATACATACTCATATAATGAATAGACCTTTGGTCGTAGAAAAAGAAAGAATAAATTTTTAATATGAAACAGAATAAGAACTTCGGGAAAGGAAATAAACCTGTCCAAAAGATAATCATAAGAACAAATAAAGACATTACAAAAAAGGTCTCTGAATCCATTATTGAAAAATCTAAAGAATTAGAAATTAAATCTTCAAATAATATTTGGAAATATGCTTTCTATGTTTTGGCAGGTCTTGCCTTAATATTAATGATACGCTTAAGTCAAGATGCAGGTATCTCTGGAGATGAGTTTTTCCACTATCAACAAGCTGAAAATGTATATAAATATTATGCTTCCTTTGGAGAAGATTCAACAGCTGCCGTTGTTACAGAAAAATATAATTTACCTTACTATGGACAAAGTGTAGATAATATTGCCTACTTTATTACTCATGTATTTCATATAGATAATTATATGGCGTTTCGTCATGGTTTCAATTCTGTAATGGGTTGGTTGGCTATTTTGTTTGCAAGTTTATTTGTTAAGAGAGTTGCTGGTTGGAGAGCAGGAGTATTTACTATGATACTTATGCTTGTATCGCCTCGTTTTCTTGGACATTCCTTCAATAACCTTAAAGACTTACCTCTGGCAACAGCAACAATAATGTCTATATATTATATTGTGAAGTTTTTAGATGAATTACCAAATATTAAGTGGAGTACTATAATTATGCTTGCAATTTCTATTGCTTTTGCTATTAGTGTTAGAATAGGAGGTTTAATAGTTATTTTCTACTTTGCTTTGTTTGCTTTAGTATATTATTTTTGGAAACAAAAGACTCTAAAAAAAGAATTTGGTCGTGTGCTTATGTGGGGATTGGGAATAGTAATAGTTGGTTATATTCTTGCAATACTTACTTGGCCTTTTGGTTTAAAAGCTCCAATTGATAATCCAAAAGAAACATTAGGAAATATGACTAAGTTTGCAATAGCTATTCGTCAAATTTTTGAAGGACAAGCTCAATGGTCTGATGCATTACCTTGGTACTATACTCCTAAGTTTATTTTTATGACAATTCCATTAGTTGTTCTTGCAGGAGCTTTATCAGGAGTTATAATGATGTTCCAAAATAAGAAAAAATGGTTCTATTATTTTGTTCTTCTCTTTAGTTTTATCTTCCCTATATTTTGGATAGTTATAAATAAATCAAATGTATATGGAGGTTGGCGTCATGCAATCTTTGTTTATCCTTCTTTAGTAGCTTTAGCAGGCTTAGGTATTAATGCCTTAGTTGAAATGTTCAAAAATAAATATATAAAAATAGTTGTTATTGCAGCCTTTGGTGTTTTATGTATTAATCCTATTGCACATTGTATAAGAAATCACCCTTATGAATATGTCTATTTTAATGAAATATCAGGAGGAATGGATAAAGCTTACGGGAACTATGAATTAGATTACTATTACCATTCTCTTCGTGAAGCTTCAGATTGGGTAAAAGCAAATGCAAAGAAAGATAACCTAACAAAAGGGGATAAAATAGTTGTAGCTTGTTGGCACCTAAGTCCAATAAATTATTATTTCAGAAACGATACAACAAAATTCAAGACAGCTTTTATTCGTTATAATGAAAGAGGAGAATCAGATTGGGATTATGCTATTATTTGTAATACAGGTATTCCTCCTGAAGAATTAAGAAATGGTGCTTTCCCTCCTAAAAACACAGTATATCAAGTAAAAGTTGATGGAAAACCAATATGTATTGTTTTAAAAAGACAAGATAAATCAGACTTTGAAGGAGTAGAATTAAAAAATAAAGGACAAATAGAACAAGCAGTTCCTCTACTACAAAAGGCAATTCAAAAAGACCCAGAAAATGAATCTGCATTGATAAACTTAAGTGAGATTTATTTAAGAAAGAATGTGCCAGATAGTGTAATAATGCTAACAAATGCTGTAATTAAATTTAATCCAAAGGCAGAGAATGCAAACTATTTCAAGGCTTATGCTTTGTTTACACAAAATAAAAACCAAGAAGCACTAAACATTTGCGAAAAAGTAATAAAAGATAATTTCAAATACTCAGCAGCTTACTCTTTGGCAGCAAGTGTAAAATTAAAAGAACAAGACCTATTTGCTGCAGAAGGCTACCTAAATGGATTGATAGAAATAGAACGTTTCGACCAACAAACAATGCAACAATTAGTAGCAATTTATCAAGCTCAAGGGCTTGATGAGAGAAATGCTTATGTAAAACTTTATTCTAAATTAGCCGATCACTACAAAGCAAAAGGCAATAAGAAAGCTGCCGAAGAATATGAAAATGCGATAAAACAAATATTTAGCAATAATAGACAATAGTTAATTATAAAAAAATGAAAGCGATAGAAGTAAAAAAAGACATTTATTGGGTAGGAGCTATTGATTGGAAGTTAAGAAACTTTCATGGGTACTTAACACAAAGAGGCTCTACATACAATGCATATCTAATAATAGATGAGAAGATAACTCTAATAGACACAGTAAAAGGTCATCTTACAAAAGAGTTAATAGATAGAATATCTGATATAATAGATCCTACAAAGATAGATTATGTTATATCAAATCATGTTGAAATGGACCATTCAGGAGCAATGCCAGAAATTATGGCTATGTTACCAAATGCAAAAGTAGTAACATCTGTTGCAGGCGAAAAAGAACATCGGTTACATTTCAAGAAAGATTGGAACTTTATTACAGTTAAATCTGGAGATACATTAAACATAGGAAAGAGAAACCTTTCATTTGTAATGACACCAATGGTACACTGGCCAGATAATATGGTAACATATTGCCCAGAAGAAAAGATACTATTTTCTAATGATGCTTTTGGAGAACATATAGCATCATCAGAACGTTTTGATGATGAATATGCATTGGAAACAATAATAGACGAAGCAAAGAAATATTATGCTAATATAGTACTTCCTTATTCTTCACAAGTAGTTGGAGTTTTAGAAATAGTAAAAAGTTTAAATATAGATACTATATGTCCAAGCCATGGATTAATATGGAGATCACATATTCCAGCAATTATGGAAAACTATGCAAAATGGGCATCAAACAAAACAGATAAGAAAGCCGTAATAGTTTACGATACAATGTGGCATTCAACAGAAAAAATGGCAGAGTCAGTAAAAGATGCCTTTGAAAAGAAAGGTTATCATTATTGTATCTATGACCTAAAAGACACACATATATCTGATATTATGGCAGAAATAATAGAAGCAGAATATATTTGTATAGGTTCACCAACACTTAATAGAGGAATACTACCAACAGTAGCATCATTTTTAACCTACTTACAAGGCTTAGCTCCAAAAGGAAGAAAAGCTATTCTATTTGGAAGTTATGGTTGGGCACAAGCAAATATGAAAGTATTAGAACGTTATATGGAAGAAAGCAATATAGAAGTAAAATACAAAGCAAACATAAACTTCATCCCCGACCAAGACCAACTAAATAAAATAACACAAGACATTATTGAAATAATCTAATTCTTATTAGAATTTAGATTTTAATAGAAAAGGTCAGACTTAATTGCCTGACCTTTTCTATTAAATCAAATTGAAATTAAACTCCATATATTTCAAATTATATAAACTCTTTATGAAATTAAAGCCCTTCTTTTTGAATTTATATAAGCTCTTTTTGAAATTAAACGGGATCTTTTTCTACGGAAACGGGATATAATTCTAATTAAACGGGATTAAAAATTATTTTAGTAGGGATTAAATTGTGCTAAGATGGGCATCGTAGACTATCTACGATACCCATCGTAGATTTTAAAATATTTTAAGGGGATTTCTTACTTCTTAGTCTACTCTTTTGAGTTTGAGTAGATTTATTGTTGCAAAGATATAAAATATTGTAGGAAAAATCAAGTATTTTATGGGTATATTGAGACCATTGCAAGGTAAAAGGAATATTAAGTGCTGATAAACAGGCAGTTACATTATATATTTTTGTTATTTTTGCATTGAGAATAAGATAGAAAGCACAAGTTTTGCAGATATTGCTGTAGATAATAGAAAAATCAAAGAAGTATTTTTCAATCAAATTAATTCAATAATAAATTGGGAAAAGATAGACCAATTCATATCATTTAAGTCAAAATCGCTCAAAAAAAAATAAAGCATTTGTTTTATCTATTTAGCATTAATAAAATAGGAAAATATTATCAATTGTTAATTAAATAAGGCTATAGATTTGTTAATTAAAAATTTATTATTATTTTTGCCTCTTCTTATTCAAAAAATTTCTTATCCAAAAACAAAAAGAATGAAAAAACTTTTACTTCTTGTTGTGTTGATTTGTGGATTTTATAATCTTTCAGCTCAGCAAATTTCTATTAACAACTTTAGCCGTCTGGAAGCTGTAGGACAATTACCAAATGATTTACTGAATATTGCTAAAGGGAATAACTTTGATGGCACTAAACCAAAAAATGATATTCAAAAAAGTGCAAACAGGCATATTAAAGATATAATTCTTTCAGGTAGTATTGTTTATGGAGATACTGTTACTCATTATTTGGAGAAAATCTTAGATAATTTATTAGTTAATGACCCTGCTTTAAGAAAAGAAATTAAGATTTACACTCTTAAGTCTTCTGAAGTAAATGCATTTGCTACCATTGATGGTTTTGTATTTGTTACAGTTGGTTTTATTTCTCAATCAACTTGCGAGGCAGAAATAGCTTATGTGCTTTCTCATGAATTAATCCATTATGTTAAGAAGCATGGTTATAATAATACTGGTGAAAACGATAAAGATGGAGTTAATACAATTGAAGATTACTTAAAATATCATTCTCGTTCGAGGGAACAAGAGTTTGAATGTGATAAAGTAGGTTATGAAAGATTCTTTAAAAATTCAGGTTATAGCAATAAGGCAATAGATGGAATGTTTGATATTCTTCAATATTCTTATCTCCCTTTTGATGAGGTTAAGTTAAATAGAGGAATGTTTGAAAACGAATACTATAAATTTGATAATAGTTATTTTCTTGAATCTGTTACGCCAATTGCTTCAAGAGAAGATTATATAGATACTTTTGCAACTCATCCAAATCTTAAATCAAGAAGAGCTGAAATGGAAAATTTGATTTCAGAATCTAATATTATTGGGGATAAAAAGTTTATTCAATCAGAAGATAAATTTAATTTCATAAGAACTATTTCCCGTTTTCAAACAGTTAATCAGCAAATCATTTCTGATAATTATATTAAGGCATATTATAATTCTATGATTTTGGAGAAGGAATATCCAAATAATGCATTTCTTCTAACTTCTGAGATAGCTTCAATTTATGGTATTTCAAAAGTAAAAACTTATGGAAGTTACTCAACTTATCTTCCTTCAAAAAATAATACTGAAGGCGAAATGCAATTCCTTGCTAATTTATTTGAGAAGATGAATAAGAAAGAAACAGCTCTTATGGCTCTTCGTTATTCTTGGAAAGGTATTAGTGAATTGAAGAATAAGAAATATTTTACTTCTTTATTCAACGATATTGTTAATGATTTGCAATCGGAAATGAATTTAGGAAATTTTACTTCTTTTTCAGATTATAAGACAGGAGAAGAAATTAAAAAAGATACTATAGAAGCAAAAGAAGAAATTAATTCAGAAAAGAAAACTAAATATGATAGAGTAAAGCAAAATAAACTTGTTGGACATCAGCCTAAGTTTAAAACAGAAAATTATATGTTGGGCGATTTAAAGAAAGATGATAAATTTGTTAGATGTTTTGAAGATGCAATAAATTATAATGAATCTAAAAGTGCAAATAAGTTTATCAATAATCTATCAGATAATAAAACAAAAGGGGAAAAGACTAAATTATTAGTTTTTGAACCTACTTCAAAGAAATCAGAGAATGATGAATCGTCTTCAATAGCTTCAAATATTAGACTTTCAAATAAACTTTCTTCTCAAATAGAATCTATTGCAAAAACATGTAATATTGAAGTTAAGATAATTCCTTCCTATGATTATGATTCTACAATATCATATCAAACCAGAGCAAGAATACATGAATTTGCAAATGGATTAAATCGTTTTGGAGAAATATTTTATGAAAATAGAGATATTGATAATATAAAAGGAGATATAGGAACTCAATATATTAATTTAGTATCTTATAGGAAGAAACCTTCTACAAAGGCTAATATTAAATATAAATTATATTTTACTGGGCTTTCCATATCTCTTTATCCATTTCTCCCTTTTGCAATCATGCAATGGATACCTAATAAATATAATGGCAAAATGACTTCTATGATTTATGATATTGATAATAATCAATTTCTTTCTTCAAAATCTACAACAATAAATTACGAAAATACTTCTGATATGGAGAAAGAATCACTATATAAATCATATAAGCAAGAGAAAAAAAATATAGGGTATTTGGGTAAACGTATCCATTTTAGTTTAGACTTAAAACTTTCTCCAGCTTTCTTTACTCCTAATTATGAAGGTAAACATGGTGGTTTTTGTTTTGATTATGATTTATCTCCAAACATAGAATTTGTAATTAATAAATCATTGACTATGGGTGTGGGTTACCAATTCTTTAAAACAAAGTTTGACTATGTAGAAAATGATTTTTCTTCTACAAATAATGAAAGATATAAGAGTCCTGGAGATATTACTGTTAATGGATTTAACTTATTCTTCAAAACATATATAGATGAACATGCTCCACTTGGTTACTATTATAAATGTCAACTTGATGTATATAAATATAAATCTTTAATGGAATATTATAAAGAAGAAGTGCAAGGTGATCATTATGTATATACATATATAGATACTCCAGAAACAAAATGGACAGCAGGATTAAGATTTGAATTTGGTAAAACTGTTTTTGTAAGTAAATATATATCTTTTGGAATAGGAGCTTCAGCAGGAGTATTATTTGGAGGATGGAAAGGCATGACTAAAGTAGGATTTGATGAAATACTTGTACCTGAAATGGCAGCAGCTAAGTTATTAAGATCTTATTCATTGGGGCTTAATTTATCAATAGGAATATTACCATTCTAAATTACTTACAAAGAAATTATTAGAAACAAATAAGAATAAAAATATGAAAAGAATTACTTTTATTTTAGCATTGCTTATTTCCCTTGGAGCATTTTCACAAAAGATTCAATGGGGACAAGAATACAAAGCCGATGACAAAACATCAATTTATGACTATATCGGAAATATTGAAGATAATAGTTATTTTGCTTTTGGTTATAAAACTACAGGCTTCCTTCGTCGTTTCAATAGAATAGGCTTTATGAAGGTTAATAGTAATAGTGTTAAGAGCTATACTGATGAATATATTGAGATTCCTCTTTTTTCTTTAATAAATTCATTTACAACAGCAACCAATATTGCTGTATTATATTCGCAAGAGAATAAGGATAATGAGACAAATGAAGTAAGGTGTAAGATAATTGATAAGAATACTCTTACTGAGAATTCTGAAAAAGTATTATTATCGTTTAATATTGCAAGAAAGGATGATGCTTCAATAAATATATTTCATTCTAAGGATAAATCCAAAATTGCTATTTCTTACTATAATTATAATAGGAAGACTGAAGAATCATACTTAGTTTTTACTGTCTTTGATAATACTTTAGATAAACTTTGGGCAAATCAATACACAACACAACAAGAAGGATTAGTTTCTATTCTTGATGTTGAAACAACAGATGAAGGAGATATTTATATGGTCTCAAAGGCAAAAGACGAAAATACTAAACTTATTTTGACAAAGATAAATGGAGAAGAGGTAGTGGAAAAAGTTGTAAGTAATGATCTTGATTTTAATAATGTGAAACTACATATTATAAATAATAATACTGTTTTTATTGCTGATAATACTAAAGGAGAATTTACTGGAATAACCTATAATATTGGGAATGGAGAAATTACTAATACAGTTTCTTTTGAATATATAAAAGAAGCAGGAACATATTGGGGAATAAAAGATATTTATCAGTTAGAAAATGGAAATTTAGTTACTGTTGTTGAAGATTCTTATGTTCATATTGAGGAATCAACAACTGCTCCTGCAACTTATACATATTATAATAGAAACTTTTATGCTATATGTGTAAATCCAAATGATAGCAAGATTGTATATAAACAACTTCTTTCAAAAGCTACTAGATATTTCAATAGATATAAAATTGGTGGTGGACAATTTGAATCCCCATTATACTTTACAGTAGGTAATGGTTTCTATGCAATTTATAATGCTGATAAAGATGATAATGATTTAGCAGGACAATTATTTATTGAAACAAATATCACATTTCCTAAAGGAGGGAAGTATGTTGTAACAAATCAATTGAAAATAGATGAACAAGGTAAACCAACTCAAATTACTTTATTTGGAAAAAAAGAAACAGACGCTATGTTTTCAGCTAATATTTCATTTGAGTTAGAAAAGGGTAAACTCATATTAGGAAGGTTTGTAGATGGAAATAATATTAACTTTGGGACAATTCAATTTGGAGAATAAAAATTATAATTAACATAAACAAACAGTTAACATGAAAAAAATAGTATTATTTTTAGCCTTAATGGCAACTACAACTACATTATTAAATGCTCAGGAAACAAGTGCAGGAACTTGGAAATATGGACCAATGATTGGAATGGGTGCAGTATCAAATCCTAAAGATGAGTTTCAATTATATGGTAGTGCAGGATTGTTTGCACAGTATGCCTTTACTGATATTATTAATTTAGATGTTGAAACAAAGTATGAATATAGATTTGGAATTAGTTCGGATGCTTGGCATTATTTAGATATTCCAGCTATTGTATTTTTTAGAATAGGAAATGGTTATATTGGTGCAGGAGCTCAATATTCTCAATGTTTATCTTCAATAGATGATTTTGTAAAAGTTTCAGGTCAAAGTACAAGTTATTTGTCTGGATTATTAGAATTTTCTTATATAAGTCATACATCAATGAATGGTAATTGGGTTACATATAGTGAAAAAGGGTTTAGAAGTATTATTAGAATAGGTTATGCAGTAACACCTCTTTCTTTTAGTAAATTAGATGAATATGGGGGAATATCTTCATATAAAGGAAATCCTTTCTTTTTTGAAGCAGTAATGAGGTTTGATATAAGTAAATACTTTAATAAGCAGAAATCTAATCGTAGAAGAAGATAATAATTGAATTTTAACTTAGTAAGAGCCGTTTTATATTCTAAAACGGCTCTTTTTTTTCTATACATATAATGAGATCGTTGTAGATATGGCGGTATGTATAAAAGATAAAAGAAGAGTTTTCTAATTAAATTCAATCATTATTAAATTAGTTTTTCACATATGTACATACATAATTAGTATATAATTACGTTTGACTTTATAATATTAATAAATTCAACATTATGAAAACCTTTATTAGTGATTTATCAAATAAAGAATTCCCTTTAGTAGAAAAAGTGTCTGGGAAATCAATAAGACAATCTATTATGCAATTGATAGAAAAAGATCATCCTGATTTTAATAAGAATAAATATATTGCTAATAGTGAATTAGATTTTTATAGAGAAAAACATATTGAACTTTTAATGAAAAGGCATGTAGGTAAAATTACAAAAACGGAAAAGCAAGTCATGTCATCATTAAAAGAAAAGAAAGCAATCTCTGATATATCTGAAAGCGAAGAGAATTCCAAACTAAGTTTTGGTCAAAAACTAGCAGATAAAGTTGCGGACTTCGGAGGAAGTTGGACATTCATTATTTCATTTATGATTTTTATATCCATTTGGATAGGCATAAATGCTTTTTGGTTAGCCAATATAAGATTTGATCCTTATCCTTTCATTCTATTGAACCTTATTTTATCCTCTTTGGCAGCACTACAAGCTCCAGTTATTATGATGAGTCAAAATAGACAAGAAGAAAAAGATAGAAAAAGAGCTAAACAGGATTATATGGTAAATCTAAAGGCTGAATTAGAAATAGAAATGCTTCATGAAAAAATAGATCATCTTATTATTAATCAACAGCAAGAAATGATTGAAGTACATAAAACTCAATTGGAAGTATTGGACAAAATCTTAACCTATGTTGAAAACATTCCGCAGAAATAAGAAAATGGCTCTATAACGTTTATAGTGAGGAATCAAGAATTCTTAACCTTGCCTAATTAATAGTCCAGAAAGATTTAATCTTTTACCAAAAAAATAATATTTTTATTGAGAATATACCCCACCCTGCGTAGCCTTCAGGTGGGGTATATTCAGTATTCAAGTTTTTAGACTGTTGTAAAATAAGTATATTACCAAAAGTCATTTCATCTTTGTAAATTTAATTTATTTCCGCAATCTTCTCTGCAATGTTTATCCCATCTATAGCACTTGAGGTTATTCCTCCTGCATAGCCTGAGCCTTCACCACATGGGTAGAGTCCTGAGATTTGGATATGTTGAAGAGTGTCTTTATCTCTTGGGATACGTACAGGTGATGAGGTGCGAGATTCTAAACCTATGATATTACTTTCTCCTGTTATAAAGCCTTTCATCTTTTTCCCAAAGTCGTTAAAGCCTTCTTTTAAAGTTTCTATCATAAAGTTGGGAAGTATTTTATTCATATCAGTTGGAATTAATCCACATAGATATGAAGTAGAAGCAAGGGCTGATGATTTCTTCCCTCTAAGGAAATCGGGTAAACGTTGTGCTGGTGCTACTAAGCTATTCCCTGCTGCTTCATACATTTTCTTTTCTGTTGCTTCTTGGAACTTCATTAGAGATAATGCACCATATTGTGAATATTCTTTTGCATCTTCTTCTTTAACACTCACAACTATACCTGCATTTGCATAAGGAGAGTTACGTGAAGAATTTGACATTCCATTCATTACTAATTGGTCTTTGTCTGTTGCTGCTGGAATTATCATCCCTCCTGGACACATACAGAAAGAAAATACTCCTCTTTCTTTATAATTATATGCAAGACTATAAGAGGCTGCTGGTAGTAGAGATGAATAGTTTGGTGTGTGGTATTGAATTTCATTAATTAGTTCTTGAGGGTGTTCTATTCTTATTCCCATTGCAAAAGGTTTTGCTTCAAGAGCCCATTTCTTTTCATTAAAAAGATTATATATATCCCTCGCACTATGACCTGTTGCAAGAATTACAGCTTCTGATTCAATCTTATCTCCATTTTGAGTTATAACTCCTTTTATCTTATTATCATTAACAATAAAATCCACAACCTTTGTTTCAAAATGATATTCTCCTCCACATTCTTCTATTGTCTTATGAATATCCTTTATTATTGCAGAAAGTTTATCTGTTCCAATATGGGCATGAGCGTCAATCATTATTTCTTTATCTGCTCCATGCTCTACAAATATATCTAATACTTCTTTTATGTTTCCTCTCTTATTTGAACGAGTGTATAACTTACCATCAGAAAATGTTCCTGCTCCTCCTTCTCCAAAGCACCAATTAGATTCTGGATTTATTTCTTGTTGGCGAATAATTTGGGCAGTATCTTTTTTTCTTTTACTTACAGACTTTCCTCTTTCAAGTATAATTGGTTTTAATCCTTTTTCAATAAGTTTTAAGCTTGCAAATAAACCTGCAGGACCAGCTCCAATAACAATTACTGGCTTAGCATTTCTTACGTTTCTCTTCCTTTCTTTTGTTTCTTGTTCACCAATTTCACTAATTCCTTCTAATTCTTGTTCTGCTTTGTCTATAATATCAACAGCAACTTTTATTCTATAATTTACTGGCTTTTTTCTTGCATCAATACTTTTTCTTAAGACTTCAAAATTAGCAATAGAGTCTTCTTTTATGCCTGACCTTTTTGCAATAATTGTTTTAAATTGATCGACATTTACTAATTCTTCGGGCGATACATTAAACTCTATTTCTTTTATCATTTTTGTTTTGTTTATTTTTCTTTTTTAGGTTGGGTAAATTAGAACCTCTAGGAGTTTAAATTAACTACCAGAGTTCTCAGGTTTTGAAGTCCCAGTTGTTCCAGAACTTTTATTTTTCTATTCAAAAGTAAGCGTTACGTAGAATATTTGTGTTTTATATTTATCAATTATATTTGAATAGGGTTTTTCTGGTTCAGGAATGTGCATATTATTGAAACTAAATGATGACTTTAACTCTATTCCAAACTTAAAATATTCTAAGTAGAAGTCAAAACCAGCTCCTGCTGTGTACATCCAATCATTGTTTTCTACCCTTAGTAAAAGATCTTCTTCTGCAATCTTTTTCTTTTTTAATGATGCTAAGTCATAACAGTATTTACCCCCTGCAATTATATATGGACGAAAATTTGCCCAACGCTTTGATTGTATTTTTAATTCTAAAGGAGCTTCTAAGTATATTGCTTCAATATTTGTAGATTTTGTAGCATAAGCTCCACGGTCAATAATACTGTAATTAAATTTTCTATCTCCAAAAGTAATTGTAGGAATAAGCCTAAGGCGTAAGTATTCAAATATTTTTAAATCCCCAATAACACCAACTTGAAATCCAGATTGAGGTTCTACATTCATTCCTAAAACCTTTTCAGGGTCAGGCAGAGGGTCTTTAACCTTTAACATCGCAGAGTATTGATTATAGCCTAAATGAAATCCAAAATGCACCCATCTTTCATCATAATGAGGAATATTAGGAGGTCGCTTCTGAGCAGTAAGGCTACTTAGAACGCAAGTAAGGTATATAATTAATACTATTAGTTTTCTCATTATTTTTTAGTGATCAGCTTTTAGTAAATAGCTTTTTAGCTTATATAAATAGCTATTTATAAAGAGCTAATACTATAATCTATCTAATAGAATCAAACGTACTTTTTCTGGATTAATTGTACCATTTTCACCCAACGACCATTTTCTATCTATCATTCTTTGAACAATTGGAGCAATGCAATTCTCATTTAATCCCACTTGAGAAAGATGTGTAGGGCTATTTAATGAATCAAAGAATTTTTCAGTAGCATCAATAGTTTTTGTTATCTTTTCTTCCTTTGAACCTTCTTTAATCCCAAATACTCTTTCTCCAAATTGGATTATCTTTTCTCCTTTTTCCTTTCTCATTATCTTCATTATTCCAGGAAGAACAATAGAAAGAGTTATTCCATGGTCTAAACCGTGAAGAGCTGTAAGTTCATGACCAATCATATGCGTTGACCAATCTTCAGGGACACCACAAGCAATCAAACTATTTAACCCCATAGTTGCAGCCCACATTAAGTTAGCTCTTACATCATAATCCATAGGTTTATTATAAACTTTTGGAGCCTCTTCAATAAGTGTAATCAATATGCTTTCAGCAAAACGATCAGATATTTGATTATTTACAGGATAAGTTAGGTATTGTTCCATAACATGAACAAATGTATCTACTATTCCATTAGAAACTTGTTTTGTAGGAAGAGTAAAAGTAGTTTGAGGATCTAAGATAGAAAATTGAGGGAAACAAACGTCAGAGTGGAAAGCTTTCTTTTCTTTAGTCTCTTTTTTTGTTATAACTGAACCATTATTCATTTCAGAACCAGTTGCAGGAAGAGTTAAAACTGTTCCAAAGGGCATAGCTTTCTTAATATTGCTACCTCTTGTTTCTAATATTTCCCAAGTATCATTGCTTTCATAATAATATGCAGCAGCAATAAATTTAGTGGCATCAATAACACTTCCTCCACCAACAGCAAGTATAAAATCTATATCATTTTCTTTAATATAATCAACACATTTTAAACAAGTTTCATAATGAGGATTAGGTTCAATATTCCCAAATTCATATACTTTTCTTGCTCCTAATGCTTTAATAACTTGCTCGTAAACTCCATTCTTTTTTATACTACCTCCACCATAAGTAATTAAAACATTACTATCTTGTGGTATTAAGATTGCAAGTTTTGCAATTGTATCCTTACCAAAGATTATCTTTGTTGGATTGTAAAATTCAAAATTATTCATAACTTTTTTTGTTTTAATGACGAAGTAAAACCGATTAAATATTTTACTCTTACCCCTTTATCTATAACTTGTTATATACTTCACTTAATAATAACTTCTTATCAATTGGTACAACTCCTACTTGTTCACAAACTAAACCTCCTGCTAAATTAGCAATCTCTGCAATTGATTTGAAAGGAAGCTTAAGAGCCAAACAAAGAGTTGCAACACTAATAACAGTATCCCCTGCTCCTGAAACATCTGAAATAGATCTTGGATGAGCAGGAATAATAATCATGTTTTTATCTTTTAAGTTATAATCAGCAATAAAAACACCATATTCACTTAAAGTGATAAATACCATACTTAGTCTTAATTTTTGTTGAAGAAGATTAGACGCGTCAATTAAATTATTAATCAATGGTAAATCAAAATCAATCTTTAAACCTTCCTTTAATTCCTTTAAGTTGGGTTTAAACAAAGTAACGTCTTTATATGACAAAAAATTTCTTTTCTTGGGGTCAACAGTTGTTGGTATTGCTTTTTTATTGGCTGCTTTTACAATTTCTGAAATAACATTTTGAGTAATTACTCCTTTATCATAATCTTGAAAAACAATAGCATCAATACGTTTTTTACTAATAATGTCCAAAATAGATTTAATAAATTCATTCTCATCATTATCAGACAAAGGATTACTAATTTCTTGATCAACTCTAAGCATCTGAATCTTATTGCCTAATATTCTTGTCTTAACGGTAGTTTCTCTTCCCTTAGAAAAGCATATACCTTCCTCTGTCATATCTAAATTCTTCATCAAAGAAATTAGAAGTTTAGACTTTATATCATCTCCAACCACAGAACAAAGAATAGGATTTGCCCCCATAGCTCTTATATTTAAAGCCACATTAGCTGCACCCCCCAATCTATCTTCAGTATTAGTAATAGTTGCAATAGGGACAGGAGCTTCAGGTGAAATTCTTTCAACTTTTCCCCACATATAAGAATCAATCATCACATCACCGATGATTAAAATATTCAAACCATCAAAATTATTAAATATCTTTTTGTAGTCCATAAGCCTTTTATTAAATTGATAACTCTCCTCTTAACGGATTTGAGAGCATATCTATAATTTGTTTCTTATCATCAAAATTACCCAATAAAAACATCAACTTAGCAATTGCTGATTCAGTAGTAATATCGTGTCCACTGACAACACCAATCTCAGCTAAGTGAGCCGAAGTTTCGTAATGCCCCATAACAACAGACCCAGCCTTACACTGAGTAACATTAAAAATAATAACACCCTTTGCAATACATTCCTTCAATGCATCAATAAACCACTCTTCTGTAGGAGCATTACCAGAACCAAATGTTTCCAAAACAACTCCACGCAAATCTTTCATGGAAAGCATAGCTTTAAAATAATCTTCTTTTAAGCCTGGATATAGTTTTATTAAAGCCACATTATCATCAAGTTTCTTATAAACCTTAAATGGCTCAGAAGGGAAATCAAGGAATAGATGTTTTTTATAAGAAATATTAATTCCCACTTTAGCTAAAGAAGGATAATTCCCAGAATAGAAAGCCTCAAAATACTCAGCATTAATTTTAGTTGTACGATTCCCTCTATATAACCTGTCTTCAAAGAAAATACAAACCTCAGGAATTTGAACACTATCAGAAGAAGCAATCTCAACAGCTCCAATAATATTTTCTCTACCATCTGTTCTAATCATACCTAAAGGCAATTGAGAACCAGTTAAAATAACAGGCTTCCCTAAATTTTCTAACATAAAACTAAGAACAGAAGCTGTATAAGACATAGTATCTGTACCATGAAGCACAATAAAACTATCATACTTATTATAATTCTTCTCAATAACCTCAACCAGTCCAATCCAATACTCTGGTTTCATATTAGAAGAATCAATAATGGGGTCAAAACGATAAGAATCTAATTCACAATTAAACTCTCTCAATACAGGTAAAGCCTCATATATCTTAGACATATCAAAAGGCAATAAAGCCCCCGACTTTTTGTCCTTAACCATACCTATAGTTCCTCCAGTATAAATAACCAAAATCCTTTTCATAAACAAAGTCTTAATACATCGAATAAAGTACAAAAATACAAATAAAGTTGCATAAAAGAAGTAGTGTTGGGTAAAAAACAAGAAATGAACTGCATAAATACTGCAATTTAAAAGTTAAAAATAGCTTAATAATTGTATTTGGAATGGTATTTGATAAGATATAAATGCAAAAGTATTATTCATATAGAGTAATTGCTTATCTTTGTGAACTATTAAATTATGTGGAAGATTAAAGTGTTTAGGAAATTTCTTTTTGTAGCGTTTTTAGGTTTTAGCGTTTTAGGTTTTGGTCAATCAAAAACTTTTAAAGGACAGGTCGTTGATGCAACAAATAATCAAGGAGTATTTCGTGCTAATATTAGTTATTTGATTGATGGCTTTGCCGAAGGTGCAACAAGCGATGATAATGGTTATTTTTCTATCACCGTTCCTGTGGGTATTGATAGTTTAAAAGTTTCTCATGTTTCTTATAAACCAATGATGAAATCTATTCGATTTATTAAAACCAAAACAATTAAGATTTCTCTCCAACCAAGTAGTTCTCAAATTAAAGAAGTTATTATTTCTTCAAAGAAACAGAAGTATTCAAATAAAAATCCTGCTGTTGATTTAATCAAAAAAGTTATCCAAAACAGGGAAGAAAATTCAATTTTAAACTATTCTCCTTTACATTATCGCTCACATAATAAATCTCTTCTTGCTTTAGACCATGTTAATGACACTTTGCTTTCTCGCTTGAAGCTAAAGCCAGTACTTAATCTTATGACAGATTTAGAACCAACTTATTTTGGAGGAGAAAATTATCTGCCTATATATTTCTTTGAAGAATTGTCCGAAATGTACAGCAAGAAAGGAGGGAATCAATTTGAAGAACAACGTCTGGCATTGCAAGATATAAAACTTACAGCACTATTAGATGAAGAAGATGCGAGGCAACTTAGAACAAGTATTTTTACAAGAATAAATCTTTATGATAGATATGTTGATGTATTAGGATATCAGTTTATGAGTCCTATCAATAGTCTTGCTCCACAATTCTACAAGTTCTTTATTGAAGATACTGTAATTGTTGATAATCGTCAATGTATAAAACTTTCTTTCCTGCCACGTAACTTATATGATATAGGTTTTATGGGAAACCTTTTTATTGCTAACGATACAACTTGTGAACTTATAAGTGCAAAGCTCTCGATACCAGAAAAAGCAAATATCAACTTTATTGATAAAATCGATTTTATCCAGAAATATAAAACCGATACTGTAGAAATTAGAGGGCAAAAGAAACAATTGAGTTATATTGTAGAAGATGCAATCTACGCCAAAATAAGATTATACGGACTTTATGGATACAGTATAAACACTTATTCTAAACCAATATTTGAAGACTATGTTTTTAAGAAAGAAAAAGAGCTAAAAAGTTTTCAATTAAATGATAGCAACAGACTGTCTCCTTTAACAGGAACAGAGAAAAAAACATATAGTTTACCCGATAGTTTAAATACAATTACTTGGTTTCGTGTTGCAAAATATCTTTCAGAAATATTTTATGGAGGTTATTTACTTGTTGGTCCTTTAGATATTGGTCCAATGGATAACTTGTATTCATTTAATAATGTTGAAGGCTCTCGTATTCGGTTTAGTGGAAAAACAAATTATAAGTTAAGCAGAAGGTGGTATGCAACTTGGATGTTGGCTTATGGAACAAAAGACGAAAAATTTAAATACGACGTAGATTTAAAATATAGCTTCAATTCCTTAACCAAGAGTCCTTACTCTTTTCCTGCTAATTTTCTTGGAGTGCAATATACTTACAACACATTTGTGCCTGGACGAACAATATCCAATAGCAACTATGATAGATTAAGTCTTTCTTTAACTGATATTGTTGAATATAAATTAGCATTCGATAAATCAATTTCTTTTCAATGGTTCTACGAAACAAAAAAAAGCATAAGCATAAACCCATATATTAAATTTCAAGAAATAAACGCTTATGGGAATTGGACATTTGCTAATCTTTATGGAGCAGAAATCTCAGACTTTCGCTACGATAGAATAGGTATTAATCTTGACCTACTTCTAAATGGGAAATGGATACAAAAACAAGACAAAAGATTAAACATTGGAGGAAACTATACTTCAATGAGTATAAACTACGAATATGGTTTTGCAAAAACACAACTACTAAAAGTAAGTGCATATCGTAAACTTAATTTAATGCCTTTTGGTTATATGAAGTTTTGGGCAGAAGGAGGATATATTTGGGGCAAAATGCTTTCTCCTTACCTTTTCACCAGCACAACATATAATAGTTGGGTATATCATCAAAATGCCTTTAATCTAATGTCCTATATGGAGTTTTACTCCGATAAATATGTTCAATTAATAGCAATTTATAACTTAAACGGATTCATCTTTAATCGTATCCCTTTTATTAGAGAACTAAAATTAAGAGAAGAATTCAACTTTAAAATGGTTTATGGAGGATTAAGAGATGAAAATAGATTTATGATAAACCAAGAATATGTAAAGACATTTACTACAGAACCATATATGGAAGCAGGCTTTGGATTTCAAAATCTATTTCAAGTCTTAGGAGTTGAATATATAAGACGAATAACTTATACAGGTGGTTTGCCAGAAAGCAAGAAATGGGGAATAAGAGCTAACTTATTAATTAAATTCTAAGAAAAATCATCAACTCTTACTCTCTTTCTAATCAAGTTGCAAGAACAAAAGCAACGAAAATTTGTGGAAAATATTATCTAAACTGAAAAGAAAATATTTTTTCTTAATTATATACTTTTCTTTTTGTTGATGTCGTTAAAATGGAAACGAACAAAAACTTGCAAGGAAAAATCGTTTTTTTAGTTAACCGTAGTTTCTAAACTTTTTAAAATTCTTACCATGCGTTTTGTCATAGTAAAAAGGAGGATAGCCGTAGGCCCTACTCCAGGAATTAAGTTCTTAGCTCGGATTTTTAGAAATGAACCTGTGGATTTCGAAAGAATTGCTGAAGAAATTGCAGAAAACTCAACCATGAGTTCAGGAGATGTTAGTGGAGTGTTGCGACAACTTGAAAAAGTAGTAACGTTGCACATCCTTGACGGAACTACTGTCAAATTAGGATCTTTAGGAATCTTTTCCGCAACAATCCAAGCCACTGCATGCGATACAAAAGAAGAAGTGAAAGCCAGTACAATCAAAAGAGTATGGGTAAACTTCCGACCAGCACCATCATTTGGCAAACGATTGAAAGATGCTAAGACTCACATCGTAGATTTAGACATTAAAGGACTTCAAAGTGGTGATGACCCTGTTGTTTAAAAATTGCAACATTGAAGGTTGAAAGTTTATGGGTTAGAACTTAAAACCCAGAACAAGTAAAAGACCAATCAAAGTTTTGCATAAGGAGCGAAACAAAAAAAGTTAACCTATCAGGGAAAAGAGAATTGAAAAACAAATCTCAAAACCCCAACAAAAAGAAGACCGTCCAAAAAAGACGGTCTTTTTTCGTTAACAAAGTAATTTCTGATAACTAACAAAATAAATTCCAATAACTAACAGAAATAATTCTGATAGTTAACAGAATTATTTTAGTTCCTATTAGAAAAAATTTAGTTCCAATCAGCCGACATTTTGTTCCAATCCCACGAAATTCCAACAGTAACAACCCATTTTTAAACAAAAACAGCAAAAAACACCATTAAATCCGCAATTTATAGCGTCTTAATACATGAAGTCAAAATATAATAATTCATAAAATAACGGGCGTCAAAGTATAATAATTCTTAAAATAAGAGAAGTAAATCATGCTCTTTAAATAAGTCATTAAGCCATTTATATATTTGAGATATCATATTCTTGACCTCCAATAGACTAAAACGTTATATCCTTATAATTAACAAAAAAAATAGTTTTCACGAAAAAAATGCATCTAAATTAAAATTTTCTTTTAAATTTGCCAGAACTATTTTTAGTAAAAGAAATTTAAAGACAGAAAACTTTATATTTTCTAGAGAAATATAATTAAGTATTAACAAAAGAATAAAAATTTAATATTATGGATGACAGCGCATTAAATTATGAGTATTTGATTCGTTGTGCACATCAGTGTGGACGTTATGGTGTAGAAGGCGCAAATGCAGATACCTATAGAAGACTACAAAGAAATGCTCAAATGTATATTGGCGAAAAAGAAGCTATTAAAAAGAAGACCGAAAGATTTTCGAAACAACCTCTTGAAGACCTATTAATTAGATATATGGTAAGTGTTGGAGAAGTTTCTGCATACATTAAAACAGCAATTGATGTTGTAAAAAAAAATTATGATACAAAGTTAACAGATGAACAGTACAATGAATTAGAAAAAATTGCAGTTCTTTTGATTGAACCTGATATTAAGAAGATTGATGAAGCAATAGAAAGGGCAGAAAAAGTAATGTTAGAAATAGAATTATATCCCCAATAAAATACCATTTACTATGCAAGTATTATAGCTTACAAGGTTTTAGTCATAAAATAGAACAAATTCTAAAAATATTTTTCAATTTGTTTAATTCAGATTGTGGGTATAGAAATAAAGTTTGTAGTTTTGCCAGTGAAAATAAATTTAATTTATTAAAAATAAGGTAACAAAGATTAACCTATTTACAATTTAAAATCATAATTTCAAAAATGAGTATATTAAATTCACTTAAAAATCAGGTAGGAAGAGATTCAGGAAAAGTTATTTCTAATTTAGTGTTTGGAGATAAACATGCATCTGTTTATCGTCGTGCTACATCTAAGAGATCACAAAGTATTGCAGACACAAGATCAGAAATATTAGAAAAAGAAACATCTCAAAGATTAGAAATAGATAGAGAAAATGCTCTAAATGACCTTGATGCTGCTGTTATTGAAAACGTAGATTCAGTTATTAATGCTGAAATAATTAATGATAAAAATGAAATCATAAAAATGATTGATACTTTATCAATACAACTTTCAGTAAATCATTGGGGGAATGTATATAGTAAAAAGAGTAGAATAAGGAACAAATATCCTGATGCAGTATTAAAAAAATACAAAATATGTGTTAAGAAATTACGAAGATATGATATTTCTGAAGAAGAAATAAGAGAAATGAAAAAAGAAATTAATAGATATTCTCTACTACGATTCTTAGGGAAACACATACTTACAATTATTACTTTATTATCAATATTTACAATTATAATATTAAATAAAACAGGAGTAATTAGTGATGATTTTACAGTAGCAATTGTAGTTTTTCCCGTAATAATAGGCTTGGCTATTATTGCGATTGTTAATCAACCAAAATAGAAATATTGTGAATATAAAAAAACAATTAGATGAGGTTTGGAGTAAAGAATATATTAACCTATTACATCCTTTAGTTAAGGATAGAGGTTATATATTTTGTGAGAATAATTTACAGAAGGATATTTTAATTACTGGAATTAATCCTTCTTTCATTAATGGAAAAGATGAAAATGTACAAAAATATGATTTTTATAATACGAAAGGTAGTTTCTGGAATAATATTAAGAAGATATTGTCCACAAATATAAATGGAAACAAAATTGATTTAATAAATAATAGTACTTATTTAGATCTCTTCTATTTTAAAGAGACAAAACAATCCTTTATTCATAACAATCTTTTTAATAATAATGGGTTACTATTCTTAGCTGATCAACTAAGTCTAACACAATACACAATTGAGAAAGTAATAAAACCAAAAGTAATAATTGTGGCAAATAAAGGAAGTTATGCTTATTGGGGAAAACTCCAAAATAAAGGTATTGTTTGGATGGGTTATGAATTTGAATCAATAAAGGAAATACAGTATGGAGAAATTTGTAGAATTAAGGGATTAATTAATTCTCCTAATCGTATTGCTAATAAAATTATAGAAACTTCATTAAAAGATACATTGGTTTTATTTTCTCAACATATAAGTTGGAGAACACCAACAGAAAAAATTCCAACAGCTGAATTAATAGATACATTACTTAAGTGTTATAATAAAGAATGTGATCTTACAGAAGTATAATAACGTAAAATCTATAAGCCCTTTGAATAAGCCATTTTTTGGAACATTTAGTGTATAGTTAATATGCCAACAATAAAATCACTTAAAGATATTATTTAATGATATTTTGGAATTTTATTCCTTCTTGGCAAAGTAATATTAAATCAAACAAAATTCCTTTATGTGGAAAACAGTTTGAGATAATTAAAGAATTAGAAATATGGCTGTGGATGCGAGAATAATTATAGATAATCTTTTATCATTTTATGATTTTAAGGATAAGGTTATTATTTCTGTTGGTGCAGGTGGAGGACAATTTATTGAATATGCGAGAAGTGCTAAAAAGGTATATGCTGTTGATAATGATAAGGAAGCATTGAATAGGTTGAATGATAATTTAATTAAGGCTAATCTTGACAATAAATTCACTCTTATACATTCAGAATTTGAAGATGTTAATTTAGTAGCAGATGTTGTATTGTTTGAATTTTGTCTTCATGAAATGACAAATCCAAAAGCAATTATATTCCAAGCTTTGACAATGGCTAATGATATTCTTATTGCTGATCATTGGACTGACTCTGAATGGGCTTATATTGTTGATGAAAAAGAAAAGGTAATTAATAGCTGGGATGCATTAAATAGTTTTGAATTTAAGAAGGTTCAACGATTTGATACCGTTCAACGATTTATTGATTATGAAGAACTTTATTAAAAAGTAAAAGGACAAGGAGAAATAACAATAAAAAGAATTGAGAAATATAAAAATCAAAATAATATTGAGATTCCTATGTCGTATGAGTTTACTTTAATTTAAGAAGAATGCCTTGGCTTGCATTCTTATGTGATGAAAAATAAAGATTAATATGATTTTTGATAGATAGTAATTATGATAGATCAATTTATTGACAAGATAAAAGAGGATGAGACTAATTGGGTAAAGTATAAAGATAAATTTATTCAAAGGGATATTCCTGCTAAAACCATACTTCTGGCGGAAGGTGAAGGTCCTACTTACTTCTATTTTATCAAAAAAGGTTGTTTGAGGATGTGTTTTGATAAAGATGGAAAGGATATAACATACCAATTCTTTTTTGAAGGTCAAGCTGTTGCTTCTATTGATAGTCTTTTAAATAATAATCCCAGCATGTTTACTATTGAAAGCATTGAACCTTCAACTATAATTTCTATTAGCAAGGTTGATTTGTATGAAATTCATAAACTTTATCCTGAATTAAAGGAAGGATTTCAAAATATATTATTTCAAAGATTTAGAAATTATGCTCAACTTTTCCTTTCTCGAATTAAAGATACTCCTAAAGAACGATATGATGACTTAGTTGTTAATCATCCTGAAATTATTAGAAGGATTCCTCAACATTATATTGCTTCATATTTAGGAATAACTCCAGTTTCATTAAGTAGGATTAGAAGTAGAAAATAGATTTCATTTATTAACAATTGTTATCTTCGAGGGACTTTTCATAGAAGTACTTTTGCAAAAAAGATAATATATGAAATCAAAACTCTTAAATAGAGAACATTCCAAAAGTAAATATGTTTACCTTAACACTAAAAAATGCAAAGCTTGTTGGGAATGTATTGAGAATTGTCCTAATCATGTAATAGGTAAGATAGATTTTCCTTGGCACAAACATGCTTTGATTATTGAAAACAATAAATGCTCAGGATGTTTAAACTGTGTAAAGACTTGTCAATTTGGGGCTTTTTCAAATATAGTAGAACTCGAAAGAGTTAGTAAACGAAGCCAGCATACCTTAATGTCTTTTCTTGTAAATAATATTTTGATAATTTCAGGTTTTATAATGATTTTATCTGGATTAATTCTACAATTGGGATTTCATATTGGAGGACAAATAAATTCTAATCATGAGAGGACTATAAACTACGAACAGATAAGAGAGATTAAAACAAGTAAAATGGTATTGAACTTTAATTATTATGATTGGTCTTTAGTTCATAAATGCTCTATTATTATATTTTCTTTATTGATGATTTATCATATTTATTAAATTATAATAGCATATTAAGATTAATTTTTATTGAGCTACATGATAAACTTGCACTATTATTAATCATATATCTTATTTTACATGTTATTAAAAGGAATAATTGGTTTCTTTCTGTTTATCGAAAGTTGAGAAGATAAATGCTATAATAATCTGAATTTATAGATCAAAGTGCAAATAAAATAATTCAGCTCAATAAATCATAATTATAAATAATATTATCTTTGCATCTGATATATTATTCAAATAAATGAGAACTAAAACTATAAATGGAAATACTATTTGTTCTTGCCATTGGAAGAGAATGGGAGTATTATATTTTTTAATTTAATATGCAAACAATAAAATCACTTAAAGATATTAGTTTTGATGAATTATTTATTTCATTTAATGAAGCTTTTGGTAGTTATGAAGTTCAGGTAAATAAAGAAGAGCTTCGTGTGATGTTGAAGCGTAGGGGTTTTGTTAAGGAGTTATCGTTTGGGGTTTTTGAGGATGAGAGATTAATTTCTTTTACTTTAAATGGTATTGGACAGTTTAATGGTTTAAAAACTGCTTATGATACAGGAACAGGAACTATTGAGGAGTTTAGAGGAAAAGGAATTGCTTCAACGATTTTCAATTACTCTTTGCCTTTTTTGAAAGAGGCAGGTGTTAAGCAATATTTACTTGAAGTTTTACAGCATAATACTAATGCGGTTTCTGTATATAGAAAGCTTGGATTTGAAACAATTAGAGAGTTTAACTACTTTAAGCAAGCAAATGAACTTATAAAACTAAATTCTAAAGATCTGCTTGAGGGATTTTGTTTTAAGGAAATGGATTTGGGAGATAAAAATCTATTGATGAAGTTCTGGGATTTCACCCCTTCGTGGCAAAACAGTTTTGAAGCAATTGAGAGAAGTTTTGATGATTTTAAAATAATTGGAGTTTATAAAGATGATGTATTAATTGGTTATTCTATATTTGAACCTAATTCTGGAGATTTAACACAAATTGCAATTAGCAAAGAATATAGAAGACAAGGCTTAGGCTCTGCTTTACTTTGTGAGACATTAAAATATAATACATTCAACTCTGTTAAAGCTGTTAATACAGAAATTAATTGTGAATCAGTAACTGCTTTCTTGGAATCAAACAATATTCCTTTATGTGGAAAACAGTTTGAGATGATAAAGAAGTTATAAATATGGCTGTAGATGCAAAATAATTATAGATAATATATTCTCTGAATATTAATATCATTGCACAATGAAGCAATATAAACAGTCTATCCCTGTCCATATTATGGATACAGAATTTCCACTCGGAATAGATAAAAGGTCAATTAAAGTTTTGCATAAAGAGCGAAAGAAAAAAGTTCCAATTTCAAAATCTATAAAAAAAGAAAATATTATTTCTCAAAAATTCGAATAGTTTGGACCTCTGCTTGTTTTGGAGTCAGAACAAAGCCGTATTCTCTTTCCACGTTCTTAAAGAATTGCTCAATAGTAGTTTTATTAGAAAGATTATCAGTATAAAATTTTCTGTTATCTCTAATCATTATGCCTTTGTACTGCTCTGGTACTCTTATAATAATTTTATGTTCCTTTGCAAGAGATGAAACAACCGACCTTAATGTATTAGGATATATTATATTATTGAGATCAATTGAATCTATATCATCGAGCCTAATTTTCTCTACATTCTTAACACTTAAAAAATAAACCTCTTTTAATTCTGAAATAGTATCAATCCTAATATTACACTTCTTTACTAATTCCTTGCTAATTGCTTTCAAGTTAATTAAACTAATTGTGTCTTTATTTTTCACATTTAGATTATAAAATCTATATCCATTGGGAAAAGTTTTAATCTCTAATTCTGAATCAAAGTTCAACAAAGCAATAATTTCAGGAAGCATAGATCGATGAATATTTGCAGAATAGCCTCCGTATGAGTCACACTTGGTTTGTGAATATAATCCCGAAACAGGAGTTAATGTTCCTGTATAGTTGCCTTCATTAAGATTAACGGTTGAGCCGAAAGGAATAATAAAGCCCCCTATAAGCATCAAAATAAAATTATAAAGAGAGTGAGTAAAAATCGCATATCGAAACTTAAACCTTAGAGCCATAAAACAAAGAATAAGAGCAATTGCCAAATAAGTTGGAACAGAAACAAGATAAGTTCTTAGCTCCAAATTTCCACTATGTGCCATAACAAAACCTAAGGAAGAAATTATTACAAGAGCTGTTATATGGGTTTTGGGTTTATTTTTCAAAAGTAATAGCACTAATAAAAATACCAAAAAATAAACTATAAAGGCGTAAGGACTAATTAGAACAATGAAGAAACTTGATAAGACAAGACTTAAATATTTGGTCCATTTCTTATTAATTGTCCATGAACGAAAAGAAAATTCCTCTAAAATAGGAGCAATAACGACAACAGTTATTAGAAACAACCATCCATTTAAATTAGCAGCCAGCTCAAGTATCGCATTGTCTTGGACACTTACCTCTTCTCCTAATGTGTAACCGAGTAAAAGACTCAATAAATACAATAAAATAGCACTAATCCAAAGCCAGTTAAAGTTTTTATTCAGATAAGTCTTCATATAAATACTTTTTATTTTGGCAAAGATAATATTTATCCTAACATAATTGGCAAAGAAATATCAATTATGATGGATTTTAATACGAATATCTTTCCCCATTTGAAAGCTTTAACAAAT
Organism: Bacteroidales bacterium; assembly: GCA_041662185.1. Lineage (GTDB taxonomy): Bacteria > Bacteroidota > Bacteroidia > Bacteroidales > P3 > UBA10566. Next base: position 1,781 of record JBAZSY010000025.1, on the reverse strand, counting down.
GAATTACAGATACATAGCAGAATTAATCTATCCAAAATTTATTGAAAAATATTTGACAAATAACTTTGTCAAGATTTTTTTTATACGTACTTTTGCATGGATAATATCAGAATTTATTATGCACATTTTATGTAATAATTGTGTCTATTTAAAATTTGATTGACAACAATAGCTTTAAACTCGTTGATTTTCCCTTTGCTAAAATTGATATAAGTGTAGATAATAAATGCGATTTTATTAGACTTTTCTCCTTCTCTGTCGTTCGCCTCGATTGACAAGGTTACAGTCAACAAATCTTCCAAATGCCAAGTTGCAGAACTTTATAGAAAATTAAAATATTATGAGACAAGAAGATTATTTAATGCGAGAAATTAACAAGATCGGAATAATAATAAGTGCTATTCTAAATAAAATTTTTAGAGGCAAAGAAAATCTTGCAATAACTCCTGAAAAGCAGATGGAAGAAACAAAAGAAATACTTCTAAACAAGGCTAATTTTAATCTTGACAAATTTTTGATTCTGGATACTGAAGAATCAAATGAATATATATCTAATTTTGACGGATTTAATATAGAGAACTTAGAGTCTTTGGCAAAAATTATTTTCCAAATAGGATTTAGCAATAAATCTAACAATTCAAAAAAGTATCTTAAAAAAGCATTACAATTATATGAATTTTGCAGCCAAAAAGATAAAGTTTATTCCTTAGAGCGAGAAATAAATATAAATATGATTAAAAATTCCCTATCACAAACAGATAATAACGAAGATATTTAATAATGATTTTAAATTCAAGCCGTTATATTATTGCTTAACATATTTGGTATTTAGGCAATAGAAATGTTAAGTTTACTAATAAATACAAACTGTAAAAATTATTCACTATGGCAACAGAACCGAGAAAAAATAACAAACAATGAAGAAAATAACATGCATAGGGTTACTGCTATTTAATATTTTATTACTTAGTAATACAAGTGCGATAGCACAAAAGATTCCTTATATGTCATTAATAGATAATAAGGAAATGAGATATATGGATAATACTGAAATTTCAATAGATAATTGGAGAGAGTATCAGTATGATATAAGGCGCAAATATGGAGAGAATTCAAAAGAATTTATTTCCACAATTTTCGATACTATCATGTTTGATAAGTATTATAATCAATATTTTTACTATTCAGCTACAAAGTTAATGGTTACTTTTAGTAAAGAAGCCACAAAAAATAAAATGGATTGTTCAGATTATCCAATGATTGGCATTTCATATCAACAATGTATTGATTTTTGTAAATGGAGAACAGAAGTATGTTGTTATAAAGTGAAGGGAGTCTCAAAAATAATCTTTTCTTTACCTTCAAAAGAAGATTATGAAAAGGCGATTTCTTATGCCAAAATAACAAATGATCCTCCATTATCTAAATTAAAAAATAAGGAAAGAGGGAAAATAAGAGGGATTACTGATAATGTTGAAGAATATACAATTGAGAACACATTAAATACTAAAGATTCTCCAATAGGGTTTAGATGCTTAGCAACAATTATAAAGAAATAGTACTTTTCTATTCACAAATTTTTGAAAAAAAGATTGCATTAACAACTCTTTTCTCTGATTTTCTATATCCATAATTAAAAAAATAGGATAAAGATATACAAAAATGCATCCTTATCCAACGAAATTAGAATCAAATTATAACAAAAAAAAGGTGATTATCTCTTTCGAGACAACCACCCTTTTAGTATTTAAGTTTTACTCTTTCGTTACTATTGAACTATT
>JBAZSY010000024.1:0-38640 GCA_041662185.1 Bacteroidales bacterium | reverse complement strand
TTAGATTTAACCCCAGCAAGAATTATTTTTGCCAATTCTTCTCTATAATAACCTGTAATATGTTCAAATTTCTTTGGATTTAAACTATGATATATCTCCCATTCTGGATTAAATACTCCTACCTTATGATATTCATGTTCTATTGAATATGTATCGGTTTGTGAGAAAACACCTATTGAAACAAATAGTCCAATAAATAATAATGCTAACTTTTTCATATCAGTTATTTCCTCCTTAAATAATAAATTGGCATTAGTCCACGAAGTGTTCCATCCATTCCTATAATTTGAATCATAGGAGAAATATAGTTTACATTCTTTATAAATTGTAATGAAGGAAGATCAAAATACCATTCATCACCAAAACGCAAATAATCAAGATTATCAGTTGTATAATTCCCTTTTATAACAGTATCTTTTTCAATTGTATTACCATATTTATCCTGAGAATCAATAGTAGTCATCATTTCAAACTGTTTACGTTTTATAATCTCTTGCTTTGTATAACATTCTGTTGATGTTGGTTGAGCATAAACTTTAATTGTTCCCTCTTCTGCTTTTTGTATATAGGCTTCAAAATAAGGTATTGAATATTCAGGTTCCAAATGACTATCCCACCAATGATAAGGCGTTTTATTATAAATAGGTATAGTAAAATGAATATTTCTTACAACACAAAGAGTATCCTTAAGCTGTGGCTTTTGAGTCGGATAAATCCAACCAAGTTCGTAGCGAAAGAACTCCTTTGAAACTAAATCTTCATCTTGAAGCATAATAGAATCTCTTGTTATTACAGGATTATAACCTATTACCTTCTTATTTATAATCATAGTTTGAGGATTATAAGTCCATTCTTCCTCAAACTTAATAGCTCTTATTTCTTCTTCCAAAAGTTTTTGAACTTTCTTATCAGTCAGGCTGTCTTTAAATTGAGCAAAATATTCTTTCTTTAAGTTCTTTATTATTGTATCAAAAGAAATAGTGTCGTGATTGAAACTCATAAAATGAAGTTTCTTCGCTTTAATTTCTGCCATAACAGCATCTATTGACTGCCACCAAAATCTCTTATCTACAACATAATCATAAATAATCGAATCCTTATCCTTAGTTTGTTGTACATGAGACTTCATTATATCAACCTCATACACTATCTTTTTTGTAAGAATCCTCTCTTGCGAAAAAGAAAAGAAAGGCATTAAGGTAGCAATCAAAACAATTGCTACCTTAAGAAATATTTTATTTTTCATTTCTTACTAAGATTTCATCAATCATCCCATAAGCCTTAGCTTCCTCTGCTGTTAACCAAAAATCTCTATCTCCATCTTCTTGAACTTTTTCTATTGTTTGTCCTGAATGTTTTGAGATAATAGTATAAAGTTCCTTCTTAGTTTTCATTATTTCACGAGCCGCAATTTCAATATCCGATGCTTGACCTTCAGCTCCTCCAAGTGGTTGATGTATCATTACCTTTGAATGTTGTAGAGCAGAACGTTTCCCTGCTGCTCCTGCACAAAGCAAAACAGAACCCATTGAAGCGGCTAAACCTGTACAAATTGTTGCAACATCAGGACGAATATATTGCATAGTATCATATATTCCTAATCCTGCATGAACATATCCTCCAGGAGAATTAAGGTAGATTTGAATATCTCTTGTTGAATCAACACTTTCAAGGAAAAGCAATTGAGCTTGAATAATATTTGCTACATCATCATCAATTTGAGTACCAAGAAATATAATTCTTTCCATCATCAAACGAGAAAAAACATCCATTTGAGCAACATTTAATTGACGTTCTTCAATAATTGTTGGGTTCATATAAGAATTCTTTTGAAAATGAGAAGCATAACGATCATATGTTATACTATTAATATCTCTGTGTTTAGTAGCGTAGAGCTTAAACTCCTTATTAAAATCTTTCATATCTTTTATTTATTTATTATGTATCCTTTGATTAAATTATTTATTCCTTTTTGTCTTTATACCTAACCTCAACAACTTTATCATCTCTAAGATGAAACTCAACCTGACTGAGCCTCTCCGTAAATTCTACAGAAGGTTTGAATAATGCATAAAACCTTGTAATAGTATCAGAGTTAACTTCCTCAGGAGTGTCGCAAGCCTTTGCATTTAATTCAGGAAGCAATCCTCCAAGTTTGCCTAAACTCACCTTATGTCCACAAGTAATCATAAATATAGCAACATCTAACATCTGATAAAAACTACTAACTAAATCTCCGCGAGTTAGAGAAGAATTTAGTTCAACCATTTTTGCCACATCTTCAATATCAAATTCCTCTCCTCTTTCCATACTGGCAACGTATTTATCAACAGTTTCACCGTTAATATTTACCTTAATCTTTTTTCTAAAAAATCCTATTGGCATGACTTTAGTTTTTTATATTGTTTATACTTATATAATTCAAACCAAGACTTTGATTTTTGAAACCAAGACTTTGATAGCCTAAATTTAAACTTCGTGTTTCCCTCTGTAAAGCCGGTTTACAAGTCTGTAAAGCCGCTTTACGAGTCTATAAAGCCGGTTTACAGGATTGAAAATATAAGTCTAAATTTGTGAACTCTTTATCTAAATTCCTAAACACGCCATCTAAATTTATAAAGACACTATCTAAATTCATCAACTTAATGTTTGATTATTTGTTTCTAAGCATTAACTTATTTGCAAAAGTAATAAGATTTGTCTTTATAGGTGCATCAAGTTCAATTTTTTCCAAACTCTCCATAGCCTTATTGTTGTAGTGTTCCATTAGCTCTTTTGCAATGGCTTTGAGGTTCAATTGCTCATAAATCTTCTTTACTGCTTTTTCCTTTTCTTCTTTTTCGAAAATAGTTGAAGAGAAGTATTTTAAAAGCACCTTCTTTTGTTCTTTATCAGCAGTTTCAAGAGATTTTAAATAAAGGAATGTCTTCTTATTATCTGCTATATCTGTTCCTGTTACCTTACCAAAGTCTTCTAAATTACTCCAGCAATCCAATATATCATCCTGCAATTGGAAAGCTATACCAATATTTAATCCAAAATCGTAGAGATTATCTATATCTTCTTTTGAAGCTTTTGCTGTTATAGCTCCTAATTTTAAAGCCGTTGCAAGCAAAACTCCTGTCTTAAGGCGTATCATTTCAATATACTCTTCAATCCTCACATCATCTCTTTCTTCAAAGCATATATCCATAGCCTGACCTTCACAAACTTCTATTGAAGCATTAGTAAAAGTTTCAACTAAATCATGTATTTGGCTCTCTTCTGCCTTTAATAAATAAGTAAAAGCCTTAGCAAACATTGTATCTCCAGAAAGTATTGCTGTATTTGTATCGTATTTATTATAAACCGTTGGCTTACCTCTTCTTAAAGGAGACTTATCCATAATATCGTCATGCAAAAGAGTGAAATTATGAAGGACTTCTATTGCAATTGCTACTGGTTTTGCCTTTTCAATATCTCCTGAAAAAAGATCCGCTGCCATAAGAGCTAATAAAGGGCGAATTCTTTTGCCTCCCTGATGCATGGCATATTCAATAGGTTCATAAAGATTCTTTGGAGAGGCTAAAAAAATTTCCTCCTCAATTGTCTTTATTGCTATTTCCTGTAGTTCTTCTATTGTTCTCATCTTATAAACACTTTAGCATAACTCCACACATAAACTTAGCTGCATTTCCATCACCAAATATATTTGGATATGTTTTCGGAGGAGTCTTTATATAATTCTTTACTGCTGAAACTATAATATCATAGTCTGCATCAGCAATAGCTGCATTTCCACATTCTACTATTTCTACCCATTCTGTTTGAGGACGAAGTATAACACAAGGCTTTTCAAGATAATATGCTTCCTTTTGAACACCACCAGAATCAGTAAGGATTAGTTTTGAATTAGTTTCAAGATAAATCATATCAAGGAAAGAAACAGGATCAATAATTTCTATATTTGAATTATTTTCAATTTCATTAGCAAAGCTTTCTCCCAAAGTAATAGGCATCATCTTCTTAGTTCTTGGATGAAGTGGAAGTATTATCTTCTGAGTTTTACTTATTTCTTCAATAGCTTTAAATATTGGCAGAAGACGAGTTGGATCATCAGTATTAGTATTTCTATGAATAGTGCAAAGAATAAAATCTTTTCCAAATCGAGAAAGAGAAGTTTCTCTACCTTTAATTAATTTAGAGAAATGAAGAGTATTATCGTACATAATATCACCACTATGATAAATATTTGGTTTATTCATACATGGCTTTTCATGAATTTCTGTACTAAACCCTTCTCTAATTAAATTATTATATCCAGCCTTTGTTGGAGAAAATAAAAGAGTTGAAGCATGGTCACACATAATACGGTTTATTTCTTCAGGCATATACTTGTCAAAAGAACGTAAACCTGCTTCAATATGAACTATGGGAACATGAATCTTAGATGCAGCAATTGCACCAGCAAGAGTTGAATTAGTATCTCCATAAAGAATAATACCATTAGGCTTTTCTGTTTCTAATATATTTTCTATCCCTTCAATCATCTTAGCCGTTTGCTCACCATGTTTTCCAGAACCAACAGCAAGATTATATTTAGGTCTTGGAATATCAAGTTCAGTAAAGAAAACCTCAGACATATTCGTATCATAATGCTGTCCAGTATGAACAATTATTTCTTCAATATCATCCTTATAGTTTTCCTTAATAGCCCTACTAATAGCCGAAGCCTTAATTATTTGAGGTCTTGCCCCTATTATTGTTATTATCTTTATCATATCTTCTTTTAAAAAGTATATTTATAAATATTTGGAACTATTCATTATTCCAATTGTTAAAGTGCAAAGATAAAGAAAAATGATAAGAACACATTCAGAAAAAAAATGCTACTTATCAAAAATTATTAGAAATCACATCAAAGAGTTTTCTTTAATATTTTTTCATGTTAACTATAGATTTGTGTAGAGGAGGAAACACTTAATAAAACACTACCAAATTATTCAACAAAGTTTTATGAAAAATAATGTCGAATAATTTCTCTATTTTAAAATTTATTTTATACATTTGCCGTATGATTATAAAAATAATTTATTATGAAACAATTCATACTAATATTTCAAACGATTCTGATTAGTTCAATTGTATTTGGACAAAACACTAATCCTTATAAAGTTTTTGGTTGTAATACTAATGCGAATTATGAAATACCTATTTCATGTCTTTTTCGTGTTAATAACAGCGATTCAAAGTCAAATATAAAGGCTTTGGCAATTGATTTTGATAAATCGTTGACCTATTTATTAGGAGAAAACGACAGTATAATAAAAACTCTAAATATAGACCCAGAAGAAGTATTAATTTGGTTATCTACAGATCCAAAAAGTGACAAATACCCTTCACTCTCACCATATCATTATTGTAGTAATAATCCTATTATGAGAGTTGACCCAAATGGTATGTCGGATGATTGGGTTCAGGATATTAAAACAAGCCAATATCAGTGGAAAGACAATGTCACTTCGTCGGCAAATACACCAAACGGATATAGATATGTTGGGTCAGAAGGCGATGATATAATAAGAGATTTAAATATTCCAACTACATTTGATTATAAAAGAAGTGGAGGCATAGGTGCTGGATTAGTAGATGGTGGAGTTGTTAATGGGACATCAACAAATTTATCTGCTGGACTTTCTGTAGATGCAAATATATCGTTTGATCAAAATAATACTTCTAAAAATAATAAACTAGGGAAAACTTTTAATGGTGTTACTTTTACTGGATATATGAATCAAAAATCGCTTGCTACAAACTCTGATTTAGAATTAAATTATAGTGGTTATTTAGAAATAGGTTATGGAAACAATGGTCGCTATAAATCTACATTTTCACCTTCACAATCATATATAGTAGAACAAGGCTATAATCCATCAGAAGCATCTATAACTATTCCTGCTAACCAAATGAATAAAGGTAAAACTTTTCACGATGCTTTTATTAGGGTTGGTGCAACAAATAATCAAGCAATTAACACTAGGAAAGAATTCAGATGGTCTTTACAAAAAGTTCCAGTATATTTACAAGGTCGTTAATATCAAAATATATGAATAAAAAATTATACATAGTAGTCATTTTTTTTGTTGTTATATGTTCCCAAAGTTGTATATCACAAACAAAATATGATAAAACAAAATGTGAAGAATATCATACTAAATCACTAGAATTTATGAATGAATATTTTTTCAGCGACGAAAAAGACGTTTTTTATTTAGATTCAGCAGAAGTTTATTTAGATGATGTAATAGAAAATTGCGAATACAAAGACATGGTTATATTACACAAATTACAACTTCTTTCATATCAGAGAAATTATAAAAAAGCACTAAATATTATTGATAGTAATAAATGGGACATAGATACAATAACAACTCCTTATTTCATAAGCGTTTTGAAAAAAAGGTTTGAAGCAATGCAATTATTATTTAATAACGATACGTTAGCTTACAATAATACAATAAAATCAATAGTGTCTGAATTAGATAATTTTCTTATTCCGCATAAACAAGAAGTAGATTCAGTTCTTAGATTATCCCAAGAAGAAATGATTAAATCTCCATTATGGTTTCCTATTCTTCAATATTATTATTATAAATTCATATTATTTTCTCCAAAAGAAGTAAAAAAAGAATTAGATGTTTTAGAAAAATCAGGAGTAAATAAAGATGTTATAGATTGGTTTTTAACACCAAAAGAAGATGATAAATTTTTGAATTATGAAGTCTTTTAATTTGAGTGTTTGTAAGAAAAAAACATTTTTATTGCTGTTTCTATTATGTATGAATTTATTTGCCCAAAGCACGAATAAAAGTACAATCAATAAAAACAAAGAATTATTTCATACAGCTTTCAATGAACAATTAAGAATGTTGCAGGGAAAAGATTCAATAAGTCTTAAAAGGTCTGTATTTTTATATGAAAATGCTTATTATAATGGGACTTTAAATTATAAAGAATTCTGCCAAACAATAGATAGCATTGTAAAGAAGCTCAAATATAATATTAAGTTAAACGGATTTGAAAAATACAAGACAGCAGGGAATTGGATAGTTTTCTCATATATGAAAGAGCCATCAGCAATCAACAAATTTCAACCATATACTTACGATTTTGAAGACTTTACAGCAGAAAAAGATTACTCAAAAATGTTCGTTACAAAATTGTTGAGAACTAAAAAAGGAAATTGTAAATCATTACCATTACTATATAAAATATTATGTGATGAGCTTAACACAGAAGCCTATTTAGCTACTGCTCCTAATCATTTGTATATAAAACATCCTGACGAAGAAGGAAAGTGGACTAATGTAGAACTTACAAATGGAGGTTTTCCAAGAGATCAATGGATAATACAACAACTATCAATAAGTGTTGAAGCAATAAGACAAGGAACTTATATGCGACCACTTACAGATAAAGAGAACATTGTTTTAAACATGAACGATTTAGCCAATGCATACAAATCTAAATATGGATATGATGAATTTGTATTAACAATATCAGATACAGCTCTTAACTATTGTCCAAATGACATTCAAATATTGATGCTAAAAGCAAATTGTTTACTTTCCTTTGGCGAAACAGAACTAAAAAAGGAGAATAAAGACGAAGAATTTATCAAGTCCAACTACAGTAAATATAAAGAATGCGTTTCAAAAATTAACAGTTTAGGATATTCAGAAATGCCTAAGGAACAATATGAAGAATGGGTTAAATCTGTAGAGAAAGAAGCAAAAAGAGTACAAAAACAAGAATAGTTTGGCAATTCGACAAAAAGACTTAGTTTAATTTCTTAAGCTCTTCGTATAGTCCTTCTGCAATTTTATCTCGGTTAAAGTTTTCGCTTGCATACTTTAATCCATTTTCTCCAAGTTGTTTTGAAAGTTCAGGGTTATTGTATAGAACTAAAATTTGCTTAACTAATTCTTCTGTGTTTTCTGGTTCAAATGCTAATCCACAATTTCCTTCATCAATAAATAATTCCTTTGCTTCTCCTTCAAGTCCTAAGAGAATAGGTTTCTTTAGTGCAAGATTTTCAAATATTTTAGAAGGGATAGCTCCTTTAAATAAATCTAATCTCTTTAATGGAACTATGGTTGCATTCATATCCATAATTATTTCTTGCATTTTAGTTTTAGGAACTGCATCATAAAATTCAAGATTATTTAGGTTAAGTTCTTCCTTTAGGGCTAATAATCTTTCTTTTTCTGGTCCTGAACCAAGCATTACAAACTTAATTCTTGGCTTATCCTCCACCATTTTGGCTGCATTAAGGATTATATCCAAGCCTTGTGCATGTCCAATTATTCCTCCATAAAATAAAATAAAATCTTCATCAGAATATCCATTAGCTTTTCTCCAAGCATTTGATTCTGATTGTGTTTTATTTACATCATAAAAATTAATATCAACACCATTCTTTAACCAATAAACAGTTTTATTTGGAAATCTTGTTTCTATATTTCTAACTATTCCTTGTGTTTGCCCTGTAATTAAAGCTGACTTACGGTAACAAAACTCTTCTAATTTTGTTGCCATAGAAAGAAGTGTCTTATTATTTATTATCTCTAATTTCTCTGCACTTTCTGGCCAAAGGTCTGAAACATTAAATATCATCTTTGCTCCTTTTGCTCTTGAAAGTAAATAAGCAGTTATTCCTAAGAATAAAGGAGGAGATTCAACAAGCAATACGTCTTGTTTCTTTATTTTAAACAGTCCAAACCAAAGAGAAGAAAAAACAAAAGAAAAATAATTTAGTAAACGAGGGATTATAGACTTTGACTTACTTACATAAATCCAAGAGCGATGAACCTTAAGTCCATTCATATCTTCTTTGCAGTAACATTTTCCTTTATACTCTTTATGAATAACCATTTGAGGATAGTTAGGCATAGCAGTAAGAACCGAAATATCAATACCTTTTGATTCTAATCTTAAAGCCAATTCATATAAACGGTTTTGTGGTGCTCCAACTTCTGGTGGAAAATATTGTGTAAGTATAAGTAGTTTCATTCTCTATAATATTTATTAGTTATCTCCTAAACATTTTTCATAAAACACTAAAAGTAATTTTTCTTGAGATGACCAATTAAATACCTCTTCTGCTGCTTTTCTTCCATTCAATCCCATTTTTATTATTTTTTCTTGATCTAATATTAGGTCATCAATAGCTTTAGCAATTTGTTTTGGATTGGTTGGATCAACACATATTCCACATTCATATTTATCTACAATTTCTTTCCAAAGAATAAAGTCAGTACAAATAAATGGGATTCCTGCTTCCATATATTCAAATAGCTTAGTATTTCCTATTGTACCTATTTTGCCTCCAACATTCTTTCCATAACTTAATGTTGCCATTCCAATACTTGACTCTGACATAATTATCTCAACTTCTGCTTTTGAAACTATTCCATAATAATTTACTTTATTCCAATTCTTATGCTTTTGAAGTTCCGCCATATAATCAGGATAAGTTGGACCACAAATATTATATACTATATTTTTATCTTCGCAAAAAGACAGCGCCTCTAAAACAAATTCATGCTTCCATTGATTCATAACCCCACCTGCAAATACTAAAGATTTAGTTATGTTACCTTTCTGAATATCTTTTTTATGTATAATTGGATAGTTGGTTATCATTGCAATATTACTATTTACCCTCTTAAGTTTATCACAAATATGAGGAGTAACTGATATAACTCCATCAATTCTCTTAAGAACATAAGTTTGTATTAATGATAAAAAGAAAGAAAGAATTGGTTTTAAGAAATTTGGAATATAATTTTTCTCACTTATATTTGAATATATATCTTCATGTGAATCAAATATTACTTTCTTGTTTTCTTTTTTAAGCTTTAATCCACAAAGCAATAATTCAGGATCATGAAGATGGTATATTGTTGCATCTATATCCATAGCTTTTTTAAATGCAACTAAGTATGAAGATGTAATTCTTTTTATACGTCCTGAAAATATCCCAATATCATGAATCTGCACTCCACTATTTGTTATTTCATCTCCTTTACCATCAGCAACTATTAAATGTACTTGATAACCATTATTTGCTAATGACGTACATTCCTTTTGAAGAATTCTTACATCTGTTCTTTTATGAACGGTTGTTATATGTACAACTTTTATTTTTTCTACCATTATTTTTTAAATTCTTTGTCAAATATAGAATAGAAAAGAGCTCTATTCTTTTCTTTACTTCCAAAATATTTTGCCTTAATTACATTTCGTGTAGAAACATCATCAAAATTTAATTCAAGTGCTTTCTCTATATAATTCTCATCAAAATTTTTCACTATTATTCCATTTTCTCCATTTATAAAGAAATCTTTTATTGATGGCAAATCTGAAATAATAGGGATTGAACCTGCAGCCATTGCTTCTAATAATGAAATTGGGATGCTATCGCTTTTTGGTATTGAAATCCATATTTTAGATATTGAGTAATAATAATAATTCTGTTCTTTATCTAACCAACCAACAAAACTAACATTTTTATCAATTCCAAGTTCTTTTACTTTTGCTTTTAACTCTTCTTTATTTCCCGTTGCAGCAATAACCAATTCCCAATCTTTTCTCTCTTCTTTTTCTATAAATCTTGCAAATGCTTCAATTATTAATGGGATACGATATAAACTACTATGCAAACGATTAGAATAAACTATATTTTGTTTTTCACTACTAATAATATTATCATCTATCCCAAAATTTGAAACCATAACAGATAAATCTTTCTCTGCCAATTTATTCATTCCTTGAGCAACATAATTTGAACCAGCATTAAAATATTTGCCCCTATTTAAAATAAATTTTGCCATAAACTTATATAGAAAACCCTTGTATGGTATAATTAATACATCACTTCCAAAACCAACAACCATTGAAGGTATTTTCCCATTATTTGCTAAATGAGTACAGAAAGCACCTGTATCTATTTGCATAGTTATTATAAAATCTGGATTAATCTTCTTTATAATAGTCTTGATTTTTTGAGTAGCAATAATAATATTTAATGGGTTTGAAAAAGAAAAATCCAAAACTTCGTGATTTATGTCTTTAAACTTATCATCTTTAACATCAGTAATAAGAAAGATATCATCAAAATATCCTTTTATTAATTCAATCATGTTATAAGCATGAACTATTCCTCCTCCAACTATTAATAATTTCTTATTCCCCATAATTATCTTTTTAAATAAGAGAACTCCTCTTTTAAGTATTTGTACATTTCTCTAAGATTAGGTATTGGCAAATATCTTTGTTGAATAAGTCCAAAAATAATAGAAAAAATCAATGCAAATATAGTTATAAGAAAGCCCCCAATATATGATAACTCTTTGCTGTCAATACTAAATAGTAAATAGAATAGGTAGAATGTAAAGCAATGCCAAATAAAAACAATCAATGATTCTTTACCATAAAAACTAAAAAGATTAGATATATACCTAAAACGCAATAAGAATTTAGAGAGCAATAAAAATGCTATAATAGCAGAACAAGCTGATATTATAAACAATAAATAACTATTTGGCAACTTATTAAGTTTAGGATCATTATAAAGTGGAAAGAAAACACCAATAAAATAAATGGCTAAACAAATTATACCAATAATAATTGAGGATTTAGTTGTTAATTTATCCAAGAATTTAAACTTTCTAAGGAAGTAACCAAAGCAATAAAATATAATCATTGATAAAGCTGAGTCAATATAAATAGGTAAACTTATCTTATAAATAGAAAGTAAATAGCCAATTATTCCAAGCAAAATACTTAAAGTAATAATTACATAAGTATTTTTAAAGCACTTAGCAATAATAGCAAAGAAGACTGATGTAAAAAATAATCCTAATAAAAACCACATAGGTCCAACTACCCAATAAGGTTTTAAAAATATTTCCCAATTAAAATAAATATTTTGATAGAAAAACTTATGAATTATAATAAACAGAGACTCTAAAAGTATAAAATAAAAACAATATGGTATTATCAATGTTTTAAATTTCACTTTGATATTATCCCATAATGGTCTTTCTTCATTAAAGAAATAGCCGCTAAGAGTAAAGAACAAAGGCATAATAAAAATATAAATTGCATCATGAGCATAGCATTTTGTGTGAGTATAAACTACAAGCATAATTCCTATGCCTTTTGCAATATCAATAATTTTATTCCTTTCCATCTAATTTCTCAAATCTACTATTATTACTTTTAAAATTATTTACAAGCTTTTTTATACAACTAACAATACCATCTTCACCTTGATTATGGCATTCCTTTTCTAAATCAACAAAAGAACTTTTCACAAAATCAAAATCAAATATTTCATTATTAGCTATAAATATTTTATTATGATATGTTGGCAATGAATGTTCTTTCTTATTAAGAAGCTCTTCATAAAGTTTTTCTCCTGGCCTAAGTCCTGTAAACTCAATCATAATATCTTTATTTGGCTCAAATCCAGAAAGCTTAATCATTCTTTCTGCTAAATCAATAATTTTTACTGGTTCTCCCATATCAAATAAAAATATTTCTCCTCCCTTACCCATAACTCCTGCTTCCAAAACTAAACGACAAGCCTCTGGAATAGTCATAAAATAGCGAATAATATCAGGATGAGTAACAGTAACAGGACCTCCCTTTTTGATTTGTTCCTTAAAACGAGGAATAACAGATCCATTTGACCCAAGAACATTTCCAAAACGAGTAGTTATAAATTGTGTCTCTGATATTTTATTTAATGATTGAATATAAATCTCAGCAAATCGTTTAGTTGCACCCATAACATTTGTAGGATTAACAGCCTTATCTGTTGAAATCATAACAAATTTATTTACTCCATACTTTGAAGATAAATCCGCAACATTTTTAGTTCCAAAGATATTAACCTTTACTGCTTCATAAGGATGAGCTTCCATCATAGGTACATGTTTATAAGCTGCGGCATGAAAAACAATATCTGGACAAATATTTTTAAAAACATCTTCCATTCTTTCTCTATCTTGAACAGAGCAAATTACTATCTTGAAATTTACATCAGAAAACTTGTCTTTCAATTCATTTTCTATATCATACAAAGGAGTTTCTGCTTGATCTAAAACAACAATAAGTTTTGGATTGAATTTAGCTAACTGTCTTACTATTTCACTTCCTATTGAACCCGCAGCTCCTGTAACTAAAATTGTTCTATTTTCTATTTCCTTACTTATAATTCCTACATTAAGCTTTATCTCTTCACGATTCAATAGTTGTTCAATTTCTATTTCCTTTATTTGTTCAACTTTTAATTGTCCATCTGTCCAAGTTCTTATATTCGGAACAGTTAAAACTTTTATTTTGTTCTGAAAACAAAGGTCAAATATTTCATTTTTTCTTTCAGTACTTACTCTATTTGTTGCTATTACTAATTGATCAATATCTTTATACTTTAAGACATATTCAAAGTCTTTTTTGCCCCAAATCTTTACTCCCATAATAGATTTTCCTGCAAGAGCATCATCATCATCCAAGAAGCCTTTAATATAATATTTCCTCGATGCACTCATCATTGTATTTGCAGTTGCTGTTCCTGTTCTTCCAGCCCCAAATATCATTACCTGAGAAGTCAAATCAATATGGATTCCAGCCTTATATGCTTTCTCAAATAACCAACGAACAAACATCCTAAATAAGAATAAACCAATGTAACAAACAAAGAAATAAATAAGAATAAGTTGCTTTGGAATAAAGTCTTTTACTAATGGGTCAAAATTATATTTATACGCTATACTAATAATAAACATAGTTATGCAAGCAAAGAATACTGCAAAGAATATTCTCATTGCATCACTAAAAGTAGAATAACGTATTACTCCTTTTGCAACTTTAAAAAGAATTAAAAATAATGATGTTAAGATAATAGACAGAAGTAAGAATCTTACAGAATAATGATCTAATGGAAAGTTAAAATACTTTTCTTTTCCTCCAAGAATAAAGCCCGAAACAAGTGCAGATAAAATACAGATAACAAAATCTATTAATAATATAACCCAAGAAGGCAAATATCTATCCTTCATTAAATTATTTATCACACTGAGCATTTTTTGATATAGTTTATTCATTGCTTATATTTTTACGAGCATTCCATAATATTTGAATAGGATGAAGCACATCTCTTTGGGTTGAATGTTTGATATGTTCCCTGCAACTTGTTCCTGGAGCAGAGATAATAGTTTCTTTATCTGAGCTTAAAACAGCAGGAAATAATACTTGATTCCCTATGTTTTGGGACATTTCATAATGCTTTTCTTCATAACCAAAACTACCTGCCATACCACAACAACCACTTGGGATAACCTCAACACTATAATTAACTGGCAAAGATAGGACTTTTTCCATAGTTTCAGTACCAATTAATGCCTTTTGCTGGCAATGACCATGTAGAAGTATCTTCTTTTTCTCTGTAGAAAAGTCATTTGAACTTATATTACCATTATCAATTTCTTGTGCTAAAAATTCATCAAAAAGGAAAGCATTCTTCATTACTTCTTGAGCTTCTTTTGTATTATTTTTTTCATTTACTAAAGATGGATATTCATCTCTAAAACTTAAAATAGTTGAAGGCTCAATTCCCACCAAAGGAGTTGATTCATTAATTAATCCACTTAGCTTTTTTATATTATAATTAGCTAATCTTTTAGCTCTTTTTGCCATTCCTTTTGAAACTGCAATCCTACCACTCTCTCTTATAGGGGCTAATTCAATATCATAACCTAAAGAAATAAATAGCTTAAGGGCATCATAACCAATATGAGAATCTTGATAATTTGTGAATTCATCTGCAAAGAAATAAATTTTCTTCTTTGGTTTTGCGTTATTATTCTCTTTGTCTTTATATATAAACCCCCAAATTTTATAATCTTGTCTTAGAGTCTTTTCATTTAAGGTTGGTAATGATCTCTTAGGTGAAAATTTCATTATCTTCTTTATTAAAGAAGAGGTATAAGTATTAGTGATAAAGAAATTATAAACACTTGGGAAATTAGAACCTATCCTTTGGAAAAAAGTTAAGTAGTTAATCAAAAGAATTGGTAGTGGAGTTCCATTAACATCATAATAATGTTGTAGGAACTCTGATTTAAGTTTTGCAATATCTACATTTGAAGGACATTCATTTTTACATCCTTTACAAGAAAGACAATTATCCAATATCCAATAAACTAATTCATTATCAAATGGATTATTCTTTTGAGGATTAGTATAGTATTCTCTTAAAGCATTTGCTCTTGCACGAGGAGTATATCTTTCATCTTTTGTTGCCCTATAAGAAGGACACATAGTTCCTAAGAACTCTACTGACTTACGACAATCGGCAGATCCATTACATTGTTCAACGGCTGAAAGTAATCCTTTTTGATCAGAGAAATTATAATAAGTCTTTATTTCATTAAGCTTAGAAGGGTTCCATCTCCATTTCCCTTTATTTTCCAATTGGCTTGAATAACGTAAAGATGTATTCATGGAAGGAGTATCAATTATCTTTCCTTTATTAAAGATATTGTCTTTATCCCAAAGAGATTTTAAGTCTTTCATCATGGAATAAACCTCATCTCCATACATAATTGGTATGTATTCTCCTCTCAAACGTCCATCTCCATGCTCTCCACTTAAGCTTCCTCTATACTTCTTAACCAAAAGAGCTACCTGCTTACTTACTGAATGGAAAAGTTCAACATCTTCTTTCTTCTTTAAATCAAGGATAGGTCTTAGATGCAATTCTCCTGTTGCAATATGAGCATGATAAACACATGAAAGTCCATAATTAGCAAGTATAAGATTTAATTCCTTGATATATGAACCTAAATTCTTAGGAGAAACAGCTGTATCTTCTATTACAGATACTGGTTTTGAGCTTCCTGGAATATTAGATAAAAGTCCAAGACCAGCTTTTCTTAATGCCCAAACCTTTTTAATCTCTTCATTTCTAACAATAGGAAAAGAATAACCTTTCTCTTCTGCTTTAAAATCATGAATAATTGCATCTATTTTTTCATTTAAAATATCTTCTCCCTCTTCTGCAAGCTCAATAATAAGAATTGCTTTTGGCTCTCCTTCAACAAAAAACATATTCTTTCTTTGTTCAATATTCCTACATGCCGCCTCTAATATATTATTATCCATTAGCTCAATAGCCATTGGTTTATGCTTTAATGCAATAAGATTTCCTTCAAAACATTCTTCCAATTCATTAAAATGAACACAAATTACTGCCTTATGTTTAGGAGGAAGAGGTAAAAGATTAAGTTTGTATTCAATTCCAAAACCTAAAGTACCTTCAGAACCTGCAAATATCTTAGCAAGATTAAGTCCTTCTACATCTTGATTAGACAAAACATCATTATTAAAAAGCTCATCTAATGCATAACCATTATTTCTTCTCTTAATATCTTTATCAGGGAAAGCATCTGTTATCCTTTTTTGAATTTCATTATCAGAGTATCTTTCCTTAATTCCCTTATATATTTCTCCCTCAAGACTATCTTTTCTTATTTTTCTTTCAAGTTCATCTCTTGTTATAGCCTTTAGTTCTATCTCTTCGTTACTTGCAAGAATCACTTTTGCAGAAATTAAATGCTCACGAGTTGATCCATAAACCAAAGAATGAGAACCACAACTATTATTTCCTACCATTCCTCCTATCGTACAACGATTAGCTGTTGAAGTCTCTGGAGCAAAAAAGAGGTTAAAAGGCTTAAGATAATTATTCAATTCATCAAGAACTACACCCGATTCTACTCTAACCCAATGTTCTTTCTCATTAAGTTCAATAATATTCTTAAAGTATTTTGAAACATCAACAACTAAACCAGAGCCAACAACTTGACCTGCAAGTGAAGTTCCTGCACCTCGAGCTATCAAAGAAGTTTGTGTTCTATTAGCAAAATCAATTAATAATCTAATATCCTGCTTTGTTTTAGGTAAAGCAACTCCCATAGGAATCTCTCTATAAGCCGATGCATCAGTTGAATATACAACCTTTGAAAGTTCATCAAATAATAATTCTCCTTCAAAGTTCTTCTTTAATTGCTCTATATATTTTTTCATCCTAATAAAATTCTTTTTTATCAATCCTCACAAAAAGCCATTAAACTTATTTCCACTCTTCAATATTTATAGTCTTTTCTAAATCTTCAATTAACTTATTCTTTTCATATTTAGGGAAGAAATTTAATCCTGTTAGTTTTTCAACCTCATCTAAACTCATACTATAAAAATAAATATCATTGTTTAACTTCTCATTTGGCATAACAAAACCAATAGCCTTATATGTAGGATAAGAAATATCGATAATAATCTTGTAGAATTTAAATGGAACAGATACCTTATTTGCACCAATAGTCTTAAACTTTCTATCCAAAATAGGACCTGCAATAATTATAATACTATCATTTTCTTCTGCCCACTCTCTGACTTTCTCTTCCAATTGTTTCCATTTTCCAGCATTAAAAGCATGTAATTGAGGAGACATATTGCTCATAAGGAAAGTTAAATCTTGAGCCTGTTGAGAAAAACTCATATCTGCACAAGGGCAAATATGTCCCTTATCATAGCCAGAATTCTTATAATCCTTAGGAGAAGCAGAAAGAGTAGAAACCATATCATCAACTTTAAACTTATCGGAACGAATAGAATTATTCTCCGAAACCATCTTTTTAGTTAAAAGATAAGCCACCCAAGCACTCTGTTTATGCTCTTGAGAATATCCAAGTTTATAGTATTTATGATCAACAACCTCTATTTTCAATGCCTTTTCCCCTCTTACTTGACAAGAAGGAATTGCATTTTCAACATTAAGCAAAGACTTTAAGCCCTGAGAAAAAACATTTCCCGAAGATAATAATAAAATTAAAGCCCAAAAGAATACAAACTTACTGCATTTCATAAGAATGCAAATTTACTACATTATTAGATAATAACAATACAAAACATATATATGCACCCAATAGGATGTTTAATATGAAGAAGCAAACACTACAAGAACTTGGAGTTACTGTTATTGATAGATCAAAAATCCTTAAAGAAGAAGCAAAAGAAATCTAAAATTAGTATTGAAATCTATACCCTAATGTTAATCCTATTGTATAGTTTTCCTTTGCATAATATGTATTTATATTCTTATCATTATAAATATTTTTTAGACCTAAATCATAATCGAGTGAGATAAATAATAGTTTATTTACGTTAATTCCTGCTCCAAACCTCAAACCAGAATCAAATCGATTATTATTCCCTAAATATACAAGCTCAGCATCACTTGTTTCATCAAAATAATTGATACTAACATTCCTATCATTTGCTCCATTTCCGTTTATTTCAGATTTAGATTTCCCTGCAATACCAAGAGAAAGATACCCACCAAAACTGATATCGAAGTTAATATCCTTATTTAGATTAAAGCTATATCCAATAACAATTGGTAATTGTAAATACATAGGATTAATATCAGTATAAATAGTTAGCCCTAATGCGGTTGCTCCGTTATGAGCTCCCTTTGTAATAAATATTAAATTTGCCTTAGTGTATATCTTTTCTGCAATATAATAATCAACAAAACCGCCTAATTGGAAGCCAAATTTTGTTCCTAAATACAATTGTTCTGGCTGTTCTCTTATCCCTGAGATGTTTCCTCCAAGTTGAAAACCATAACCTAATTTCTGAGCATTAGATGAAAAAGTAACGCCTAATGCAAATAATGCAAACAAAATAATCTTCTTCATAACTTAATCTTTTATTTATTTTCTCTTCCTCTTATAAGACCTTTCAAGCCCTATCTTAATCGATAATACTGCAAATATAAGATTTATTTTCTACATAAAAGATTTAACTCAACTCTTTTTTTATAGAATTATAGTTCCAAATAGTAAATATAATAAGAATGTAATGAATTGACTGTATTTATAATATAAGATATTTGACTTTATTTTCCTGAAAACAACCTATATTTCATTTAAAGAATTACTTTATAATATCAAGTTTTTCTTTCCAGTTGCCGTCTTCTTTTATCATTTCTATTAGTTTTTCTAAGGCTTTGTCTTCATCTATATTGGAATATACTAATTCTTTTGAACGGTATAGGTTTACTTTTTTATCTCCACTTCCTACATATCCATAGTGAGCATCTGCCATTTCGCCTGGACCATTTACTATACAGCCCATAACTCCTATCTTTATTCCTACCAAATGACTGCATTCTGCTTTCACTTTTGCAAGAGCTGCTTCTATATTATATCGTGTTCTTCCACAAGAAGGGCAGGAAATAAACTCAGCCTTATAAATTCTGTCTCCAGAGGCTTGAAGTATATCCTTTGCAACAGGAATTTCTGCTTCTGGCTTCTCAGTTAATGACACACGAATAGTATCTCCTATCCCAATTGCTAAAAGTCCACCTATCCCAACTGCTGACTTTATCCTTCCATCATTTCCATCTCCAGCTTCGGTAACACCTAAATGAATTGGATAGTTCAAACCTTCACAGTCCAATAACTCACATAAGATACGGGTTGATGAAACCATTACCTTTACATTGCTTGACTTTTGAGATAGAATAAGATTGTCAAAGTCTAAGCAGTGGCAAATCTTTGCAAATTCAAAAGCAGAAATAGCCATAGCCAAAGGTGTGTTTCCATATCGAGAAACTATTCTTTCTGAAAGTGAACCATGATTAGTTCCTATACGAATTGCAGTATTATGTTTCTTGCAAATCTCAATTAACGGTAATAATCTTTCTCTTATCTTATCCAATTCTTCTTGATATTCTAAATCAGTAAAGCTTATCTTACCACGATTTCTATCAGAATAGTTACCAGGATTAATTCTTACCTTATCAACAATAGCAGCTGCCACCTCAGCAGCCTTAGGATTAAAGTGAATATCTGCAATTAATGGAACAAAACAATTTCGCTTTTCAAGTTCTCTTCTTATGTTTTTTAAGTTATGAGCCGCCATAACATCAGGAGTAGTTATACGAACTAATTCACAACCTGCCTCAACCAACCTTAAAACCTGGTCACATGTCGCCATAGTATCCATAGTATCTGTATTAGTCATCGATTGAATTCGAACAGGATTCCTTCCTCCTATACCAATTTTCCCAACCATTACTTCCTTAGAAAGCCTTCTACAAGGAGATAATCTATTACTAAGTTCTTCTATTTCAGTCATAATTAATTCCCTTTAATTTTATATATCAAATCCAAAAATCAATATTAAGCTTGTGATTATTAAAACATCAAATTTACAATGTTTTCTTTTTATTCACTTTCTTTTTCAGAAGATTCTTCAATAATATAAAGAGGCCTTTGTCTTATATCATTATTTATTCTACTAATGTACTCTCCTATTATTCCAATCGTAATCAATTGTACTCCTCCAATAAAAGAAGTAGATATAATTAATGAAGTCCATCCCTGAAGAGGAGAATGTAAAACGAAATAAGAAAAGAGAGCATAGAGTATAATAATAAATGAAATCATTGAAACAATAATACCTAAATTGCTTGCAAACTTAAGGGGTTTTGATGAAAATCCTGTTATTCCATCAATAGCTAATTTCATTAGTTTTGAAAACGAATATCCTGTTTCTCCCCTATAACGAGGATCTCTTATATATTCAACACAAGTTTGACGATAACCAATCCATGCAATTTGTCCTCTTATAAACTTATTTCTCTCTGGCATATTTTGAAGATGCTTTACAATTACTCTATCAATCAAGCGAAAATCACCTGTATCCAAAGGTATTTTTATTTCAGTTAGCTTATCCAATATCCTATAAAATAGCTTATATGCAGCCTTTTTCAATACACTAACTCCTCTTCTGGCACTTCTTTTTGCATAAATTACCTTATAACCTTCCTTGTATTTCTTATACATCTCTTCAATTAACTCTGGAGGGTCTTGCAAATCTCCATCTATAATAACAACTGCATCTCCTTTAGAAAAGTCTAATCCTGCTGAAACCGCTATCTGATGTCCAAAATTTCGACTAAAACTCAAATACTTAACGCTTGAATCCTTACGGGATAGATCTTTTATTATTGAAAGAGAAGAATCACTACTGTAATCATTAACAAAAATTATTTCATAACAAGATGATATCTTGCTTAAAACATCCTTTAAACGTCCATACATAAGAGGAATATTTCCTTCTTCATTATAAGTCGGAACAACAACTGATATTTCCATAAATGATATTATTTCTTATCCTTTATTTCAGAACTAAGTCTAATAATCTTAGTCTGAACATAAGAATATAGTGTTTCATATTTAAATCTTGTCTTTATCTCTTCTTCAATCCTTGGTTCGTAGACTTGAACAATATCTCCTGTCTTTAACTTACTAACATCTTTTCTCTCATTTGCAACTCCATTTTCATTCATCATATAAATGTAAAAAAGATAATCTTGTTGGTTATCATTATTAACATAAACAACAGGCCTATTAAATACTAACTCCTTTTTGGCTATTTTCCTCATCGTATATAAACGAGAATAATAAGGATAAAACCAAGGATGCTCCACAGGTTTATAAACATAGGTTACTATTTCCTTGTATGGAGTATAGAAAACAGTAATAAATCCTACCAAGATAATAATCGATGAGGCTAATTTATTCTTATTTAAACCTAATAACCAATGATGAATAGTAGAAAAAGAAATACCAAGAACTATTGCAAGAAATGGAATTACAGGGAAAACATACCAGTCAAGTTTAGTTTTGCCAATAGTGATAACAAGGAAAATTGTTAAAGCAACCCCAAAAGAATATAAGCTCATTCTCCTTTCAATCTTGCCTTTACCCAATAAATTTAGTACAAAAGAAAAACTTATTATCCAAAAGAAATAAGAAAACAAATCATCTTGAAGATGTAGAAAATAAAAATCATTCCCTCCATTATGCCCTTCTAATGTATTTGAAAACCGTCCTCCTAACTCATTCTCCCAAACAGCTTTCAAATAGCCATTATCCATAATCTCCCTTCCAAAATAATAACCTCCAATAAATAAAACGAATAAACCCAACCCAATATAGGTGAACTTATTCTTAAACAAACCAATCAATTGCTTAGCAAACAAGGCGTAAATAAAAATAAAAGGAAGAGGTAAAAGAGCTTGAATCCCCTTTGTAAGAGTTGCAAGAATAAGAGCTACAAAGAAAAGCATATAATATTTAATCTCTTTCTTCTCAGTATAGACAAAGAACAATAAAGAATAAAGCACCATAAACATAATAAGCATGGCATCATAATCAGCAGTTCTGGCACTATGATAAAGATAAAAACCTTTCGAACAAATAATTACAACTGAAGAATAGAAGCCAATCCATGGTCTATTAAGCTTTCCCGTTAACAATATTATAAATACCCCTAATAACACCATAGAAATAGCAGAAGGCAATCTAACAGCATTCTCATTAAGACCAAATAATTTAATACTTATAGCTTGAGAAATAATAGTTAAAGGAGGCTTAACACTCCAGTGATCAGGTAAGTAATTATAAGTAACAACAATTGGGTTTCCTGTTTTAGACATTTCGTAAGCCGAGATAGCTAATCTACTCTCGTCCCAAGTTCTTAAAGTAAGAGTACCAAGAAATGCAAATAAAGGATAAATGCTAATTAAAACATAAACAACAACAAGTATTAATGTAAGATGTTTATTTGTAAGATGCTTTCTTTCAAGATTTTTACTATTCATGCGAAATTCTTCAATTATAAATGTCAAGGAGCAAAGATAATAAAAATAAATATAAGCCTTATGAATTCATTAAAATACAAAAACCATTCATTGGCTGAATCAAAACAAAGCATATCTTACTATAATATATTTTTAGAAAAAGGGAGTTGATTTGTATTTTTTCAACGCCCTATTCTTCTATTGGAAATCAATGATATTGAATATCTACTCTATATCCGAAGCTTCTACTTCTATTTCTTTTCCATCTTCAAATTGTTGGACTATATAATTATCTTTAACAATATAAACATGGTCTACTGTTTTTTCTCTGATGTTGTAAGAACGAGCATGATAAGTTCCATCTGGAATATTCTTATCTTTGATTTTTATGCCTTTTGATTTAGTGTATCTAACAAAACCAATTGTCCATGTTTTGTCTTTATTGAGATGCATGCCCACATATGTCCAACCGTCTTTTCCATAGCACTAATTGTATCTTTTACCTGAGAGCCAGGAACAGTTACAGTAGTTTCTATTTTATGTTTTGGTGGGGAGATTTGAGGTTTTTGGAAAAAAATGAGATCTTTTCTTAAAATAATCTCATTATTTTGGGAAAAAATCTGATATTTTTTTTAGCATTTTTGGCCAAAAAGAAAGACCAATTTCTTGGCCTTTCTCCCTTTTTATTTATAAATTTCTTTTGTGGTGGGAGTGTTTTGGTTTATTCCTCGTTTTCAGATATATTATTATCTTTTTCCATTATTTTTTTGGTGGATAATAAGCCACAGGCTGCAAGAATATCTTCTCCTCTTGAGGCACGGATTGTTGTTGTTAGTCCGAAGCCGTCAAGTTCTTCTTGGAAACTAAGCATTTCTTCATCGTTTGCTCCTTCTATATCGTACTCAGGTGTTGAATGATAGCGTATAAGATTTACTCTTGTTTCTATTCCTCTTAGAAGATAGGATATTTCTTTTGCATGATAATAAGTGTCATTCTTTCCTTTCCAAACTATATATTCAAATGTTACTCTTCGTTGTCCATACCAATTATGTCGTCTTATCTCATCACACACTTCTTCTATGCCATAAGTCTTCTCAATTGGCATTATTTCTAACCTCTCTTCATGAAAAGGATTATGCATTGAAACAGCCAAATGACATTGGGTTTCATAGATAAAGTCTATCATTTTTGGTAATAATCCTGATGTGGAAACGGTTATTCTTCGTGGACTTATTGCAAATCCCCAGTCGGAAGTTAATATGTTTATGCTCTTTATTACCTCATCGTAGTTGTCAAATGGCTCTCCCATTCCCATATAAACTATATTACTTAACTCATCAAATTCGGGTAATGAACGAACAAAATTTACGATTTCTCCTGCACTTAGATTCCTTTTAAAGCCTTGTTTGCCTGTTGCACAGAAGGCACAATTCATCTTGCAACCTACTTGTGTTGAGATGCAAAGTGTAACTCTTGATTTATCGGGTATCATTACGGTTTCTACAAATACATCTTCTCCATATTGGTAAAGGTATTTCGTTGTTCCGTCTTCTGAATTAACTTCTTGAATCGGTGGAATTATGCCAACTTCAAATCCTTCTGATAATAATTCCCTTGCTTTTAATGAAAGGTTACTCATTAAGTTTATTTCATTAACTCCCTTTACATAAATCCAATCTGCTATTTGTTTTGCAGTGAATTTAGGTAATCCTATCTTTAGACAAAGGTCTTGTAATTCCTCTAATGTCTTTCCTAATAATGATTCTTTCATATAAATAACCTCCCTTGATATGTATTTCTTTCTAACATTCTTTGTTCTATTTGAGAAACTACTTCCTCATTTCTTATATTTCCCCAGCCTTCAATTGCACGAAATCGTGGTGGAACTTCTCCTGCAAATCGTTCAATTACTATTTCTGGGCTTAATTTTTCTAAGAAATCAATTATAAATTCTTTGTACTCTTCAAACGAAAAAAGATGAAAGTCTTGTGGATTCTTTTCGTAATCTTCTAATATTGCAGTATTTTTGAATAGCTGTAACTGGTGAAATTTCACTGATGTAAGACCTAAATGAGATAATATATCAGCCTCTTGAAGCATCTCTTCTTTTGTTTCTGAGGGTAATCCAAATATTATATGACCTCCAGTCTTTATTCCTCTTTTTACACTTTCTTCAATTGCCCACTTGGTTTGTGAAAAATCATGACCTCGATTTATTCTTTTAAGTGTCTTATCCCAACAGCTTTCTATTCCAAACTCTAAAATAACGTAATAATCTTTTGATAGCTCTGCAATATAATCAAGCTTTTCCTTATCCACACAATCAGGTCTTGTTCCTATAACTAAACCTATTATGTTTTCATGACTTAGGGCTTCTTGATATAATTTCTTTAATGTATCTATATCAGAATAGGTATTAGAATGGGGTTGAAAGTAAGCTAAATACTTATTTGCTTTCTCATATCGCCAACGATGAAATTCTATTCCTTCATCAATTTGTTGAGTAATAGACTTGGAAGGCTGACAATATGAAGGGTTAAATGCGTCATTATCACAGAAAGTACAGCCACCATAACCCACTTTTCCATCACGATTTGGACAGGTAAAGCCTACATCTATTGACAGTTTTTGAATTCTTGAGCCAAAAACTTTTTTAAAGTAATTGGAATAAGCATTATATGGTCTTGTAGTTTGCCAAGGATATATATTTTTATTTTCTTTTTCTTCCACTAATTTCTTTCTTTTTATCCACAGATTTTCACAGATTAACATAGAGTTAAAACGATTTTTTCTGTGATTTTCAAGTTCTTTAATTCTCTGAACCTTGGATTAACAAATCAACTAAATGTATTGTTTTCAAGTTAATATTATGCTTATCTATATAGGTTTGAAGGTGAAGTAAACATGTTTGATCGGAACTAACAATATATTCTGCTCCTTCGGCTATGACTTGTTCTATCTTTTTTTGTGCAAGAGCCATTGAAACAGGTTCATTAAACAATGTAAACATTCCGCCATAACCACAACAAAAGTTATTTGTATTAGCACTTACTATCTCAAGACCTTTAACATTTTGAAGCAGTAGTTTGGTTTCTTCAAAGAGATTATATTCATTTAGTGCATGACAGTTATAATGTATCGATACTTTATGAGGGAAATATGCTCCAACATCCAAGGTATGTGTTACATCAACTAAGAATTCTGTTATATCTACAATCTTATCATTAATGTTTTTGTAGAGATTATGGTTGGAAGTATTATAGAATAACTTACCCATATTATTTTTAATATAACCAACACAAGAGGTAGAACAGCCTACGATATAGTTTCGGATATTAAACTCATTTATGAACTTCTCTCCTATTTCTTTTGCTTCTGCCCAGTTACCATTATCATAAAGTACCCTTCCACAACAGGTTTGTTCTGTATTATATGTAACATTATGCCCAAGTTTCTCGAGCAGTTCAACCATATTTACACCCGTTTGAGGAGTGAATTGATCTATACAACAAGGGATAAAAACATCTACATTCATCTCGAATAATTTGTACAAAAATACTAAAAACTATCTTACTAATGGTTGTTTTGTGTATTTTTGCAGTCTTATACTAACAAAATATTTAATTAATCATGAGCTCTTCTTTATTTGAAATTCTATTTTTCCTTGGATTTACTGTAGTAATTGCAGGGATTTTAATTCTTGACTTAGGTGTATTTGAGAAAGAAGATAAGGTTGTAACTTTTAAAAGAGCAACTGTTAGTACTTCTGTATGGGTTATTTTAGCTCTTCTATTTTGCTTATTCCTTCGTTTTC
This sequence comes from Bacteroidales bacterium, assembly GCA_041662185.1. Taxonomy (GTDB): domain Bacteria; phylum Bacteroidota; class Bacteroidia; order Bacteroidales; family P3; genus UBA10566. The sequence continues at coordinate 12,061 of JBAZSY010000024.1, read as the reverse complement.
ATGGTGAAAAAATTCACGGAGTTAATGATTTTGCTGGTTTAAATGAGATAGCAACAAAGTATCATGGTGGTACATCTTCTTACGAAGGGTTATCTTATGATCAAGCATTAGATGCTTACCGTTCTCAAATGAGTATAGAATATATCACTGGTTATTTAATTGAATATTCGCTTTCTATTGATAATATATTTGTGATGATACTTATCTTTGCTTCTTTTGGGATAAAGCATAAGTACTATAAGAGAGTGCTAATGTGGGGAGTATTAGGTGCAATTGTAATGAGATTCTTATTTATTTTCCTCAGTTCCGCTCTAATACAAAAATATGAATGGATACTATATGTCTTTGGAGCTTTCTTGGTTTATACTGGTGTTTCAATGTTTTTAAAAAGAAATGAAGAGGAGCATGTAAAGACAACTGATAACAAGATAGTAAAATTATTATCTAAAATAATTCCTATTTCACATGATGTTAATGATCATACTTTCTTTAGAAGAATAGATGGGAGACTATTTATGACAATTCTTTTCGTATGTTTAATAGTAATCGAGTTCACAGATTTAATCTTTGCTGTTGATTCTATTCCTGCTATATTCTCTGTAACCAAAGATCCTTTTGTGGTTTTCTTTTCTAATATATTTGCAATACTTGGATTACGTTCTTTATTCTTCTTAGTAAGCAATGTGATGAATATGTTCCGCTTCTTGAAGATTGGATTATCTTTCCTATTAACTTTTATTGGACTAAAGATGTTAGCTGCTGATTGGTTACATACAATAGGATTTGAAACTCATCATTCACTAATAATAATACTTGGAATTTTAGGAATAAGTATATTAGCTTCAATTCTAATACCAGAAAAGAAAAAAGAAGCATAAACTCATTTAAAACAAAACCATATAAATAAAAAGACATTCTAAAATAAATTAGAATGTCTTTTTTGTTGGTAGATTATAAGATGGAAATAATTATTCCCTCTTATATTAATTACCTTTTACTTCTATCTACATAGTGAGTATGTAAGTATTCGTGTGATTTTTCACAACCAGGAGCTCCTCCCCATTGTTCATAGAATCTTATTATAGAAGGGTTTTCATGTGATTGACGTAGATTTTTGTTTTCATCTTCATTATAAAGAATCCCCATACGTTTCTTTCTTACATCTGGATCATCACTTCTTGGCTGACCTCCTCCGCAAATACAACCACTTGGACATCCCATTACTTCTATGAAATGATATGGAGATGTTCCATTTTTTATTTGTTCTACTAATTGTCTTGCTCCTGATAATCCACTTGTAACTGCAATCTTAACTTCTAAACCTTCAAATTGTTTATATTGAGGAAGAACACCTTCAAGTTTAATTGTTGCTTCTTTTACTTGTTCAAGACCAACTATTGGAGTTACATGTAGATTGTCAAATGGTAAGTTTTTCCCCATTAGAATAGCATAAACTGTTCTTAATGCAGCTTCCATTACTCCTCCTGTTAAACCAAATATATCAGCTGCTCCTGTTGAAAAGCCCATTGGTTCATCAAATTTTTCATCTGGAAGATTTCTAAAGTCGATACCTGCTTGTTTTATCATTGAACCCAACTCACGAGTTGTAATAACTGCATCAACATTCTTCATTCCATCATTTTGCATTTCTTCTCTTGTACATTCAAACTTCTTTGCAGTACAAGGCATAACTGAAACTACAAACATCTTTTTTGCATCTAATCCTTTTGATTCTGCATAGAATGATTTTGCTAATGCGCCCAACATCATATGAGGAGATTTACATGTTGAAAGATTTGGTATTTGTTCTGGATAATAACTTTCAAGGAATTTAATCCACCCTGGAGAACAACTTGTTATCATCGGAAGAGTTGCTTTCTTTCCTGCAAGAACATCTGTTACTCTATGCAAGAATTCCATTCCTTCTTCCATAATTGTTAAGTCTGCAGACCAATCTGTATCAAATACATCATCAACACCTAAGGCTCTCATTGCAGCAGCCATTTTACCTGTTACAGATGTTCCAACTGGATAACCAAACATTTCTCCAAGTGCTACCCTAACTGCTGGTGCTGCTTGTATAACAACTCTTATATTTGGATCATTTATTGCATCCCAAACTTGTTCTGTCGAATCTGTTTCTTTTAATGCGCCAACAGGACAAACAACAGTACATTGACCACAAAAGGCACATCTTACACTTCCAATTGGCAAATCCATAGCAGGAGATATTACTGTATCAAATCCCCTATTTTGTGCATTTAGTATTCCAACTCCTTGTATTTGATTGCACACTGTTACACAACGACGACAAAGGATGCATTTTGATAAATCTCTTGTTATTGAAACAGAACGATCAATTTGTTGACGACATGATGTTGTTTCAAATCGATTTTCTTCTACTCCAAGAGTTTCACCTAATTTTTGAAGTTCACAAGTTTGATTACGAGTACAACTTAAACAAGCTTTTGAATGGTCAGAAAGCATAAGTTCATAAAGAACCTTTCTTGCTTTAATAACCTTTGCTGTATTAGTGTAAACGACCATTCCTTCTTTTACTTCTGTCATGCAAGCAACCATTAAGGTCTTTGCACCCACAACTTCAACTGAGCAAATTCTACATGAGCCAAATTTATGTACACCTTCCAAATAGCATAAGCTTGGAATAAGAATCCCATTATGTTTTGCTGCTTCTAATATTGTAGTACCCTCAGTAGCTGTTATCTGTTTATTATTTATTGTTAAATTTACCATTTTATTATCTCCTTTCACAATGTAAGCAACGCATTGATTCTGCTATTGCATTTAATTTATGAAAACCTATTACAACCTCGTCAAATGTGTTTTTTCTAACATTTGGAGGCAACATTTCTTGTTCAAATTGCATATGAGAAACTATTTCATCATCATCAAAAACACGAGGTATATCAATTTCTGGTCCTTTATTTAATAGTCCATTACCACCTAAATAAATATCTATTGAACTTGCAGCTTTCTTTCCATCTGCAATTGCACTAATTACATCTTCTGGACCTCTAACAATATCTCCTCCTGCAAATACACCTTCCATTGTAGTCATTGTATTATCTGGATCAGTAACAAATGTTCCCCATTTCGTTTGTCCTATTTCGTTTTTACCTATAAATGGTAAATCGGCATATTGACTAACAGCTGGTATTACAAAATCAACATCTAAAATGAAGTTTGAGTCTTTTATCTCAACTGATTTTCTCCTTCCAGAAGCATCAAATTCAGATAACATCATTTTAACACATTCAATTGCTTTTACTCTACCATTCCCATCGTCAATAAATCTAATAGGAGCAACTAATTCCATAATTTCAACACCTTCTTCTTGTGCTTCTATTACTTCTTCATAATATGCTGGCATTTGATTCATTGTTCTACGATAAACAACTATAACTTTTTTTGCACCAATTCTTAAAGCTGTACGTGCTGAGTCAATAGCTGTATTACCTCCTCCAATTACTGCAACTGTTCCATGAAGTTTCATATCTGGTTTAAGATGTATTTCTTTCAAAAATGTGATGCCATGAATAACTCCCTTTAAATCTTCCCCTTGAATATTTACTTTTTGAGGGAATTGAGTTCCTGTTGCAACATAAATTGCTTGATATTCTTCTCTTAGTTTTTTGAAATCAAGATCTCTACCAATTTCTTTATTAAGATGAATATTTACTCCTTCTTCTTCAATTAAAGAAATTTCATGTTGAAGAATATCTTTTGGCAAACGATATTCTGGAATACCATAAGCTAATACTCCTCCTGCTTTTGATTCTGATTCAAAAACATCAACATCATATCCAATATTTACCAAATAGTGAGCACAAGTTAATCCTGATGCTCCTGCTCCTATTATGGCTATTTTCTTATCTTTCTTTTTTGGAAAAGTCATTTGAATCTTCCATGGCATTTCGTTCTTGAAAGCATAATCAACAACAAAACGTTTTAAGTCACGAATAGCAACGGCTTGGTCAACAGTCCTACGACGACATTTAGATTCGCAAGGTCTTGTACAAATTCTTCCACAGACTGCAGGGAATGGATTTTCTTGCATAATCAAATTATATGCATCTTGGAATCTTCCTGCTGCAATTAACGCAACATATCCATTTACATTTACATTTGCAGGACAAGTATTTACACAAGGAGAAGTAAACATTGAAGCACAAACTCCTGCTCTACAATGTTTCTTATTAATATGTTCTTCGTATTCATTTCTAAAGAAACGTATTGTTGAAAGAATTGGATTTGGTGCTGTTTGTCCTAAACCACACATTGCAGTTAATTTAATTGTTTCACCAAGTTCTTCTAATAATTCAATATCCCCTTTTTCCCCTTCACCTTGAGTAATACGTTCAAGTATTTCAAGCATTCTCTTTGTTCCTACACGGCAAGCGACACATTTTCCACAGGATTCATCACGGATAAAGTCCATAAAGAAACGTGCCGTATCAACCATACAAGTATCTTCATTCATAATAATAAGACCTCCTGAACCCATAATAGCCCCAATCTTAGTTAAGGATTCATAATCTGCAGGTGTATTAAGATATTCTTTAGTTACACAACCTCCTGATGGACCACCTATTTGTGCTGCCTTAAATTGTTTTTTATTAGGAATACCACCACCTATACTATAAATAATACTACCTATTGTTGTCCCAACTGGCACTTCAATAATACCTGTGTTTACAACATCTCCTGCTAAAGCAAATACCTTTGTTCCTGTAGCATTTGGTAATCCAAAACCTGAATACCATTCCCCTCCTTTACGAACAATCTTAGGTATATTTGCAAGTGTTTCAACATTATTAATAATTGTAGGATGCTGGAATAATCCTTTTTGGAATGGGAAAGGTGGTTTTTGTCTTGGTTCTCCTCTTCTTCCCTCAATTGAAGCTAAAAGAGCAGTTTCTTCACCGCAAACAAAAGCACCTGCACCAATACGAATATCTAAATCAAAGCTGTAATTTGTGCCAAATAAATTTTTACCCAAAAGACCATATTCTCTAGCTTGTTTGATTGCTTCTTTTAAACGATCAATAGCAATTGGATATTCAGCACGAATATAAACATAACCTTGTGAAGCACCAATAGCAAAAGCAGCTAATATCATACCTTCAATTACTGAATGAGGATCGCCTTCAATGACACTTCTATCCATAAATGCACCAGGGTCGCCTTCATCTGCATTACAAACCATAAATTTAGTATCATCCTTTTGCATAAATCCACTTCTTAACTTAACTCCTGTTAAGAAGCCTGCTCCTCCTCTGCCTCTTAGTCCTGATTTTTCAATTTCAATAACTACATTTTCTGGATTTTGAGCCATAATAGCATTTGCAGCTGCAACATACCCTTCATTTGCAATATACGCATCAATATCACCATATTCTATCATTCCACAGTTTTCTAAAACAAGTTTAGTTTGTAGTTTGAAAAATTCTATATCATCAATGCAAGGAACATATTTTTGGAGTGATTTATCAAAGAAAGTATTTTCTTCACATATTTCTCCATTAATCAAATGACGTTTTACAATATCTTTTGCCTTTTTTGGAGTTAACTGAGTATAAAATATTCTTTCTGGTAATATCAATGCAACTGGTCCAACGGCGCATATTCCCATACAACCAGTTTGAATTACATTTATTTGACAACTAAGTCCAAAAGTATCTATTTCTTCACGAATTGCATCATCTACTTCTTTACAATTAGAAGATACACAACCTCCACCTCCACAAACTAATACATTATGTTTAAATTTTCCGTTTTCAGCTAAATACTTGTTCTTAATTCCAAGTAACTGATCTAATGTTTTTATTGTATCCATATTCATTCCTCCAATTAATATTTTGCCAAAATTGATTTGAGCTTGTTTGGATTAACTTGCTTGTAAACAACATTATCTATCATTAGAGCTGGAGCAAGTCCACAAGCACCAATACAACGTGCTATCTCTAATGTAAACTTACCGTCTTCTGTTGTGTCACCAATTCCAATTGAAAGAATTTTTTGTAATTCTTCAACAAGTTTTTTGCCTCCACGAACATAACAAGCAGTTCCCATACAAACTAAAATTGTATGTTCTCCTCTTGGCGTAGTTGAGAAAAAAGAATAGAATGTAACTACTCCTGACACTTGACTTACTGGGATATTCATTTTTTTAGCAATGAATTCTTGTACTTCAAGTGGTAAGTAGCCATAGATTTGTTGAGACGCATGAAGAATTTGTATGAGGTTACTCTCTTTAGCCTGATACAAATCAATCACGTTCTCAATTTGTTCTAATTGTTGATTAGTGCAATCTTCACAACAATTAGTGGATTGGATTTCATTCATGATGACACCTCCATTTTTGTAGAACTTTCAAAAGAAATGTTAAAGTTCTAAGTTTGTAAATACGTTTTATTGATAAATATGCTTTATTTTACTCAATCCTATGCATCCCAAACACTTAGAATTGAGGCACCAATAATACATTTTTTTTCCCAAAATCGCAAAAAATTTGAATAAAAAAATGTAAATATAATTCTTTATCATTGGAATACAAGATTTTATAATAATAAAAAAAAGACCACCCAATATATTTGAGTGATCTTTCTTATATTTTAAAGAGAATTGCTTTAGTTCTTTGCTTTGCTTTTTAGCTTATTTACTATTGCTATAAGGTATCCAAGAACGATAAATGCTCCTGGAGCTAAAACAAATATTAATATTCCGTCATTGTCGCCTATGAATTTATAGTTAAAGATTGAACCTGAACCTAATATTTCTCTAACTCCTCCAAGTATTGTTAGAGCGAATGAAAAGCCTAATCCCATTCCTAATCCATCAAATAAAGAATCTATAATAGTATTCTTATTTGCATAAGCTTCTGCTCTTGCAAGAATTAAGCAGTTAACAACAATTAAAGGTATATATATTCCCAAACTTGCATATAATGAAGGCACATAAGCTTCCATACATAGTTGTAGAACTGTTACAAATGATGCAATAACTACAACAAAAGCAGGAATACGCACCATATTTGGTATATAATTCTTTAATGCAGAAATTACTACATTAGAACATACCAACACAAACGTTGTAGACAAACCCATTCCTAATCCATTTATTGCAGATGTGGTTGTTCCAAGAGTTGGACACATACCAATTAAAAGGACAAATACTGGATTTTCATTTATTAAACCGTTTAATAGTATTTTTAACTTATTCATAGTTGGTGGTTATTTTTGTTCTTTATATTTCTTAAACGCGTCGAAGGCAGAGCGAATTGAGCCCATAAAAGCTCTTGAAGATATTGTTGAAGCGGTAATAGCGTCAAAATCTCCACCATCTTTTTTTACTGTAAAATTATCTTTGCCTGGGTTCTTTCCTCTAATATCTTGATTCCCTTTTGGAGTTTTAAACCAATTAGATAATTTAGAGCCTAAACCAGGTGTTTCAGCTGAAGTTAATATAGTGTAATTTGAAATTTTACCTTCAGCGTCAACTCCTACCATTACATCTATTTTTCCTCCATATCCTTCTGTTGAATAAGTTTTAATAGCTGCTCCAACGAATTTTCCATCCTTCTCTGCTGGGAATATTATAAATGGGAATGCTTTGCCTTCAAGCTTTATCTCTACACCTTTTCCTATCGTTGCTTGTTTATCTGGCAATACTTCCTTAATGGCATTCTCTTGTTTTTCTTTATGAGCTTTTTCAATTGGTTCTTTGGTCAATGCAAAACCTCCTGCTAAGACAGCCGCAGCAACCAAAGAGATTACGCTTAATGACATAATCATATTTTTTAATGTTGATTCTAACTTTGCCATATATCGAATGTGTATTTATTCTTTATTTAATTAGGTTTAATAACCAAAACGTTTTGGTTTGAATGCTTTGTCAATAAGTGGAGTTATTGCATTCATAATAAGGATTGCAAATGATACACCTTCAGGCATTGGTCCAAAGCAACGGAAAATAATTGTTAGTAATCCACAACCAAAACCAAAGATTAATTGTCCTGATTTAGTAATTGGCGATGTTACCATATCTGTTGCCATAAATATTGCTCCTAACATCATACCTCCAGCCAATAAATGATATAATGGGTTAACATACTCTGCTGGATTAATCAACCAAAGAATTAATGCAAATATTCCTGCTGTCCCTAAAAATGAAACTGGTATATGCCAAGTGATTACTTTTCTGAATAACATAATTAAACCACCAATAATAATAGCAATAGCCGAAACCTCCCCTAAACTTCCTCCAGTTGCACCAATAAACATATTCCACAAATCAACTGCTTGACCGTGCTTAATAGAAAATAATGGAGTAGGACCTGTTATTGCATCTGTTAGAGTACTACTGCCAAAGATTGGCTTTGGTACAGGCCATTGAGACATTGCCATTTTTGTTGGGAATGAAAGAAAAAGGAATACTCGTCCTACTAATGCAGGATTAAATGGATTCTTTCCTAATCCTCCATAAGACATCTTAGCCACACCAATTGCTACTAAGGCACCCAAAACAACTATCCACAAAGGCACACTTGAAGGCAGATTAAATGCAAGTAACATACCTGTTATAATTGCTGAGCCGTCATAGATTGTATTCTTTGTTTTTAACAAATACGTCCCTATTAACCATTCAAACAACACGCAAGAAGCAACAGATGTAATAGTTACCATTAAAGCATCTAAGCCAAAATAATATACACCTACAAGAAAAGTAGGTAAAAGTGCAATAACCACAGTCCACATAATTTTTTGTGTGGTGTCTTTGCTTTGTACATGAGGAGAACCTGAAACAGTTAGTAATGACATATTCTAAAAGTTTTTATTTTTAATTTCGCTATCAGTCTATATATAAGACTTTGTCGAACGTATTATTTCTAAATATTTTATTTTATAATCTAATTCAAAGTCTTCTGTCTTGCAAAAAGAAGTAATAGATATTACTCTATTAAACATCTTAATAAAATAGAACAAGCTTGTAACTTGAGTCTCTTCTACTTTATAAGTTACCGTAAACCACATTGCTTCTTTTCCACTTATTTTTTCTTTACCTTGTTTTTCTATCTTAAAACCATCAAAGATTTCATTCCAATTTACTGCTATAAAGTTTGAAGCAACAAATTCTTGTAACTCTCCTTCGTCCCATCTACTTGGAATAATTTGTATTTTTTCTTCTATACCTTTATTGTCCTGACTTTCATCTAAATCAACCTCTGATTCAGAATTATTATAAGACGGGAATATAGTAATTTCTCCTTCTTCTCCTTGTTCAATTTCCCAATCATCAGGATATGAAACAATAAAATTATTAATCTTGTCAATATAAACTTCTTTCCCATCTTGTTGTGCAAATAGATTTGAGCAACAAAAAACAATAGTTAAGAAGAATATTATTTGACGTAATTTCATAAAGATTATCTTTTTGATCTTTGTCTTCTTATCTCTCCAATATTATTTTTATCTAAACGAACTAAATCTAATAATGGTCGTCCAGCAGGACAAGTAAATAAACAACATCCACATTCAATGCAATCCATAGCAAGTGCCTTTTCTGCATCTTCCCAAAGACGATTCTCTGCAAGCTGTGATAATAATAGAGGTTCTAATCCCATTGGGCAAACAGAAACACATCTACCACAACGCAAACAATTTGTTTCTTCCTTACGAGAAGATTCTTTGTTTGTCATTATTAATATAGATGAAGTGGTTTTAGAAGTTGGTGCAGAAAGATCAACAATTGCCTTCCCCATCATAGGACCTCCACTAATCACTTTTCCTGTATCTTCAGGAAGTCCTCCAAAATAATCAATAATTGAATCGATTGGAGTTCCTACTCTAACCAATAAATTTTTCTTTTCCTTTACATTCTTTCCTGTTAAGGTTAATGTATTTTGAATAAGTGGTTTATTTTTCTGAACTGCTTCATAAACAGCAAAAGCTGTTCCAATATTATTTACAACACAACCAACTTCAATTGGAAGCTTTGCACTTGGAACTTCACGTTTTGTTAAAGCATAGATAAGTTGCTTTTCTGCTCCTTGTGGGTATTTTGTCTTTAAAGGTACTACTTCAATACCATTATATTTTGCAGCAAGTTGAGTCAAATGTTCTATCGCATCTGGTTTATTATTTTCAATACCAATCAAAGCCTTCTCAACATTTAATGCCCTCATTAATATTTCAATACCAATCATGCATTCTTCAGTATTTTCTTGCATTACCCTATAATCCGAAGTAAGATAAGGCTCACATTCAACAGCATTAATAATAAGAAATTCTGCCTTCTTTCCATCAGGTATCATATATTTAATATGAGTAGGAAAAGCTGCTCCTCCTAAACCCACAATACCCATTTCTTTTATCTTATCAATAATTTGCTTAGAGTCAAGCTTAATATCCCTAATAATATCTTTTGAAGTATCAATACCTTCAATCCACTCATCACCTTCAACATCAATAAAAACAGCTGGTTTTTTATAACCTGTAAAATCTGTGGCAAGATCAATCTTTGTAATTGTTCCTGAATAAGGAGAATGAGTATTGGCACAAATAAACTGTTCTGCCTTAGCAAGCAACTGACCAACCTTTACCTTTTGACCTTTTTCAACAACTAAAGTTGCAGAAGCTCCCAAATGTTGTGAAACAAAAACAACTGCTTGTTTTGGCAATGGGAAAATTTCAACGGAACAATCATTAGTTAACTTATTTTCTTCTGGGTGAGCACCACCTATATGGAATGTTTTCATTGCTTTCTTTGTTTTAGTTTTCTTGTTTTATTCCTTCTTCAATTACAGTAGCTTCTTTTCTTGCAGGAAAATTTATTTCTTGAATTGCCCCTGTTGGACATTCAACAACGCACTTACGACAAAGTTTACATTTAGTAAAATCAATGTAAGCAAGATTATTCTCAATTGTTATAGCATCAAATTTACAAGCCTTCTGACACTTACCGCAACCAATACAAGCCTTAGAACAATTCTTCTTTGCAACTGCTCCTTTTTCTTTATTTACGCAACTTACAAAAACCCTTCTATTCTTAATACCTTTATCTCTTAATTCAATAATTTTTCTTGGGCAAGTCTTAACACAAGCTCCACAAGCAACACATTTCTCTTCATCAACCACAGGTAATCCTGTAGTTTCATCAATCACAATTGCATCAAAAGCACAAACAGAAACACAAGAGCCTAATCCCAAACAAGCATTAGGACAACCCCCTTCTGAAGACATATTCATATGAGCATATAAACAATCTTTAATTCCTTCATATTTTACCTTAGCTGTAGTATTTAATTTACCCCCATTGCAACGAACAACCGCTATCTGAGGGGCAACACTACTAACCTCTAATCCCAAAATATTAGCAATATCTGCCATAACATTATCACCACCAACAGGACATCTCAATCCTTCAAGTGATTCTTGTTTAACAATATTTTCAGCAAGAGCACGGCAACCAGCCAAGCCACAACCTCCACAATTAGCTCCAGGAAGCTTTTCAGCAACAATATCAATACGAGGGTCTTCAATAACCTTAAATTTTTGAGCAACAAAATAAAGGATAACGGCAGATACAGCTCCCGTTAAAACTAATACTAAAATTGAGTAAATAATAGTTGACATAATCTATTAAACTTTATATCTATAAAATTAGAATTGGCAAAAGTACAATAAAAAAAAATTATAGCATCTAAATAGAGCTCAAAAATTAACATTCAAGCCATTCTTGAACTATAAAATATAGTATACCTCAAAAAAAGTCTTTGTAAAAATTATTGTACAAGTATAAGCCATTTGCTTATCTTTGTTCTTAGTCAATAGAACACTAAGAATTATTCTCAAAGAATATTATTAAATTGTACAGAAAAGAATATACACCACATAATAACTTCGTTATGTGGTGTATATTCTTGGTAATAATATATTTTTTATGTATATAAGGAATAATAATATTTCACCATCTATCAAATTATCATCTTTTCCGCAGACTTATAAGAGTGATAATAATTCAAATTTAGTTGATAAATTCG
>JBAZSY010000023.1:0-38642 GCA_041662185.1 Bacteroidales bacterium | reverse complement strand
TCCGGTTAGGTCTAAACGTACTTGCCATGATGTTTCTTGATCGCCTGCTGTCCAGTTTACTGTTGCTGTTGTATTAGTTATGGTTGCTGTTGGTACGGTTACGTTGGTTGGTGATGCACATGGGGTTCCTAATACATCTACCATTACATCATCCACATAGATATTCCTTCCATATAAAGAAATACCTTTTAGAATAACATATTGATTTCCTGTTATTCCTGCTGGTAAAGTATATGAATATTGATACCAACCTATAGATGTTTGTATTGGTGCTAAGTTAATACTACGATTAACTGTTCCTAATAATGTTGCACCTGTTTCTGAAGCTGTAGAATTAATATATAATTCTACTCTATCTGCTGTTGTTAGATAGCTAGCATCATCATCTTTAAACAACCAAAATGAAACTTGATATTGATTATTAGGAAAATCTAATATTGGTGAATAAATTGTTGACCATCCTCCAGAGCTTATATTATTACTATTAAACATAATCATGTTTGATCCACTATGAGGCGTAGCTGTTGGCCAAGTCCCTGATGTTTCACTTGTCCAATTAGCACTAATTGCTGATGAGTTAATTGTCCAACAATTTATTCCATTCTCAAAGCCTTCTGCCCATGGGAATGTATTTATTGCACTTGAATAACAAGGTGTAGTATATGTAATAATATTTGAAGCATTTGAATTTGTACCATCTCCACAATCTGTTTTAACATAAATTTGATATGTTGTTTGAAGTGTTAAGTTAGAAAGGGTTGCTGGTATTAATGTTGTATATATAGAATCCCAATCTGTTGATGTTGCTGATTTATAATAAACATACCAACCTGCATCTGTTGCATTTCCTGGTATAAATGTAACATCTACTGATGTTGCTACTCCATTTGTTGTTGAAACTGTTGTTGGACGGGCACATGTTGGAATAATATCAATTACTAAATCGTCAATATAAGCATAACCACCTGTTGTTGTATATGCATTCTTAAATGCAATATATTGACCTATTCCAGAATAAGAACTAAAGTTTGCTTCATATTCAGCCCATGTTCCAGTTGTTGGTGCAATAATAGTTGTTATTGAATCAAATGTTGTTGCATCTGTTGGGTCTGTCATTACTCCCAATACTAATTTGTCATTTGCATTATTATTCTTATAATAGAATGTAGCCATTAAAGTATTGATAGGAATTGATGCATCAATAGGAGTCATTGCTGCTATATTGTATGTTCCAGCAGTTCCAGCATAGAAGTATAGACAATTACCTGAATGACCACCTGTATTTACATAAGGACGATCAGCATAAGTTGTTGTTCTAGTCCAACAAGCTGGCATTACTGTTGTTCCTGTTCCGTAAGTATCAAAGTTTTCAGAGAAAGGGAATGCTAATATTGCATCACATGCTGTACGGAAATTAATAACTGTACTTGGATCAGATAATTCTGTGCCACAATCTAATCTTACATAAGAATTATATGGTGTGTTAGCTATTAATGTTGAAAATGAATACGATGGTGTTACTGTAACATATACTGAATCATAATCTGTTGCACTTGCTTCTTTCCAATATAACCACCATGCTGCATCAGAAGCTGTTGCTGTCCATGATGCATCTGCTGTGGTTTGTGCAATATTTGAAATTGTTAATGCAGGTGCAGCACAAGTAATAGGAGTAATTGTTATATTGTCAATTGATGCTGGAGGAAGAGTACCGCCACTACCATCATTTCTCCAAACAAACATTAATTTCTTTATAGTTCCAGCATCTCCTTGATAAGGAAGTTCTATAGCATGATTATTAACAGTCGTTGGATTACTTACGTTATTAAAGTAAGCATTTGTTCCATTAAATAAAACTTCTCCAGTTGAATAAGATGTTGTTCCATAATATGGAGTTGAAGCATCTCCTACAAAAGTAGTATCTTGATCAACAACATATACTTTAATATAATCATAAGATGATTCTCCTCCTAATCTTGAATCAAAAGTTAGAGTATAACCGCCTGCTCCATCAAATTCAATTAGTCGACTTGCTACAACTGTACCTATAGCGCTACTAACAGTATAAGTATTACTTAATCCATTATCATTTGAAACATATAATGATGTTCCTGTTATTGGTGTTGCTGATACTGCTGTACCAATAAACCATTTATTTGTGGCTCCACCATTTGAAATAGACCAAGAATTTTGTTCATCTACATCCTCAAAATCGCAAGTATATGGTAATTGTGCTGGCAAACCCATTGTGTTTGTTGTAACAATATTTGACCAATTACCTCCACAAGCTTGACGTACTGCAAAACTATATGGTGTACTTGATGTTAAACCTGTAATTGTATAAGGTGGTACACCTACTGCATCAGCAACTGTAACTATTGGACCTGTTACATTCGGGTCAAAACCAGTTCCTACTGCATCATAAGAGATTTCCCAACCTTGTCCTACTGAATTCATTGTGCTCCAATTAAGAGTTATATCAGATGAAGTTACTGAAGCTACTGCTAAAGAATAAGTGTTTGGGCATAATGGAATAACACCGATTGAAAGGTCGTCCAAATAAATATAATTAGTAGTTGTATTATATGCAACTTTAAATGCTACATATTGACCAATTCCTGTATAACTACTTAAATTCACTTCAAATTGTTCAAATACACCTGTTGTTGATGGAGAAACTGTTGTTATAGAATCAAATGTTGTAGCATCTGTTGGATCTGTCATTACTCCAACGGTGATATTACTTGTAGCATTAGATTTTCTCAATTTAAATGATGCCATTAAGGTATTAAGCGGAATAGATGCATCAAAAATAGGAGTTGCTGCTATATTATATGTACCTGAAGTAGTATAGAAATACAATGCTCCTGGGGCACTTGAATAAGTTGTATTAATGTATGGATAAGTAGAATATGTTGTTATCTTTGTCCAGCAAGCAGGGAATATTGTTGATCCTGTTCCATAAGTATCAAAGTTTTCTGTATATGGTAATGTTATAATTGGGGCACATGCGGTACGGAAAGAAAACACATTACTTGGTTCTGACAATAAAGTACCACAATCTGTAGTAACATATACATCATATGGAGTATTTGGAGTTAAATTTGTAAGCGTGTAAGGATTTGATGAAATTAATAATGAATCATATGTTGTTGATGAAGTAGGTTTCCAATAGAACCACCAAGAAGCATCTGATGGATTTCCTGCAGTCCAAGAAACTAAAGCTGATGAAGTATCAATAGCAGAAAATGTTAATGCAGAAGCACGAGCACATGTTGGTATAAGATCTACAGAAACATCATCTAAATAAAAATAATTAGTTGTAGTGTTATATGCTGACTTAAATGCTATATACTCACCTGTTCCTTGATAATCACTAAAATTAACTTCAAGTGTTTCCCATGTTGTTGTTGCTATTGGAGCAACTGTAGCTATAGTATCAAATGTTGAAGGGTCATTAGGATTTGTCATAACTCCAACAATAACATTACTTGTTGCATTTGATTTTCTCATTTTAAATGTTGCCAATAATGTATTAATTGGAATTGAAGAATCAAAAGGAGGTGTTACTGCTATATTATATGTACCTGATAATGCATAGAAATACAATGAAGCAGGGGAACTAGAATAAGTAGTAGTTATATAAGGATAAGTGGAATAAGTTGTTATTTTTCTCCAACAAGTTGGAATTATTGGTGAACCTGTTCCATAAGTATCAAATGCCTCTGTATAAGGCAATGTAATTATTGCATCACAAGGAGTATTAAATGTAATTATTGGTGTAGCTTCAGATAATTCTGTTGAACAATCTGTTTTCATATATACATTATAAATGGTATTTGAGGTTAGGTTTTGTAATTGGAAAGGATTTGAAGTAACTTGTACTGAATCATAATTTGTTGATGTTGATGCCTTATAGTATAAATACCATGATGCATCTCCAGCATGACCTGGCAACCATGAAACATCTGCTGTTGTTTGTGAAACTGCTGTATTTGCTAATTGTGTTGGTCTTGCACATGCAGGAATAGGATCTACAGAAACGTCATCTAAGCGTAGATTATATCCATCAGGTGTGTTTTGGCGAACAAATGCAATATATCTAGTCCCTGCATATTGGTCTAGACTAATTTCATATTGTTGCCAATCAGAAACTGGAAGCATTTGAGTAAATATTTGAGTAAATCCAGACATATTACCCATAATACCCATTCCTGTTGTATCTAATGTAGTTATATTACCATCTGAAATAAATACTGATATTTCATCAGGTTCAGTTGTTGAAGAACTACTTCTCATCGCCCAGAAACGTAATCTCTCATCTCCTGTCAATGATAATTGAGGTGTAATTAACCAGTCATTATGTCCTGTTGTGCCATAGTCTGTATAACATACTGCGTGACCAGAACCTGTATGAGCAGGAGTTGTACCTTTCTTCCACCAATATTGGTAAGTACCATTAACACCCCCCTTGTCAACAACTGTCCAACAATTAGGAGCAGATTGATTTCCTGGAGCAACTGCTGGAGTCCAATTTGATTCAAACCCTTCTGTCCATGGGAAATCTGTTATTGCTCCACATGCTGTATAAAATGTTGAAACAGATGTTGCTTCAGATAAATCTGACCCACAAACTGTTCTCATATAAATATCATATCCTGTTGAAGCATTTAATCCTGTTAAGGTAAATGGATTTGAGCTTGCAAGAACTGAATCATATATTGTTGTCCCTGTTGGTGCATAATAAATATACCATGATGCATCAGAAACATTACCATTTGTCCAGGATAATTCTAAATTGTTTTCCATTGCAGCATCTAATGTAATTGCAGATGGTCTTGTACAAGAAGGGATAGTTGATATTGAAACATCATCAATATTTAAATAGTATCCACCTACTGTATTTCTAACAAATGCTATACGATAATCTCCTGAATATTGACTTAAATTAATTTCATATTCTGTCCATGCTGTTGCAGACACTAAGGTATTAGGCATTATTTCTGTAAATAATGTAGTATCTGTTACAAGAGCAATATCAGCTGAATTAGTTGTAATATCATATATTCTAACTCCTATTTGATCTACATATGTTGAATATCCTTTTGCCCAAAAACGTAGTCTTTCACTTCCATTTAATGTTATAGAAGGAGTAATTAACCAATCGTTTGTTGCATAAGAAGCACTTGTATACATTTGAGCGGCTCCAGTTCCTGAATGGACATAAGCCGCAGTTGATGTTCTTCTCCAAATATAAGATGTGCTTGAATATCCACCATTAATATTTATCCAACAATCAGGAGCTAATGCATTACCTGGAGCTACTGCTGCAGCCCAAGGTGTTGTTTCAAAACTTTCCTCCCAAGGGAAATCTGTTATTGCTCCACATGCTGTACGGAAAGAAATAGTTCTCCATGAACTTTCATCAGTTGCACAAATAGATTTAATTCTAACATCATAAGCAGAACTAGCTGTAAGTCCTTGTAATAAATATGAACCAGAAGTAGCATAATCATCAGCGCTCCAAGTTGCATCTAATGATGGTTTATATTGTACAACCCAAGAATTACCACTTGCATTAGTTGTCCATGCAAGATCTGCTGAAGATGTTGTAATATTTGATGCTAATAAATTATCTGGAGGATAACAAAAATCTCCATTAGGGGTAATATTAAATTTAATATTTGCTCTATTGTTTTCTTGACCTGTTGATGAGACAGAAGCAGCATTATCATCCGGAGCAGAAGTATCTTTTCTACAATACCAATGTGATGCCGTTGAAACATGATTATAACATTGTGAAGCACATCCTCCTGATGTTGAACAACCTTGCCCTTCAATATAAACTACTAAATTACTCGTACCATTATATACATATGGTGTTGTAAATGTAATTGTAATCCATCCAACTGGAGAACCTGCAAAGGCTGTACTTTGATAAACTAATGTTGCACCAGTTTTTAATCCATTCCAATTTGAAGATGCTAAACTAGGCATTTGTGCAATTGAAGTGTCTTTAATATAAACATTCAATTGAGCTGTTGAACCGGTTGATGCAGATTGTATTTGGAAGGAAATAGAATTAATTGTGCCTCCATTAAAAACTCCAATCTCATCTGCTTTATATAGGTAAGCCGACCTATTCCATCCATACCACCCTGGTAACGGATCATAATAATTAGTTGTTCCATTGCCAATCTGAACGTCGACTTGCGTCCAACCTTGGATAGCGAAAATCATCGCCATCAAAAAAAATAATAATCGTTTCATTTTTTAATTTGTTTTTTTTGGTTAATAAATAATATTATTTGCTATGGTTTTAATCCAATCTTATATGTTAGTTTGGGGCAAATGTACAACATTAAATTTATTTCTCCAAATAATTTTGCCCTAAATCGGACTTATGGACAAATAGGCTAAATGTAAAATTCCAGTGGGATAAAGATTATTAAACGAATAATTTAGATAATCTATAAATAAAGAAAGTATAATTGGAATTATACTCCATATAAATGCAGAAAGAGTTTATATAATTTGAAAAAGAAGAGCTTTAATTTTGGAAAGAGCTATTTTATTTTCATAAAAAAAGGACAAAAGTATTTAAACCTTTGTCCCTTTTGATAAGTTTTTTGACTTTATAGATTAGTGAGTTGGAGCACCTGCTGGTACTTTAATTATATCACCATGATCTTTTACTATCATCTCGTACCATTCTTTTTTATATGGTCTTTGTTCTGGGAATACATTTTGTCCCGCACGATATTGGCTTTCTATAAATTTACCGTCTTTTTCTTTCTTAACGTTTCCATCCATATATTTAACCAATAGATATTGGCTTAGTTTCTTCCATGTCTTGAATGTTTGGTCTGCTTTATCTAATGAGAAGCTTGTCATATCTGATCTCATTTCATCTATTCTACCTTCTTTTGCTAACATTTGAAGTTTTCCATCAAATTCAGATACATCTTTTATAAATTGACCTTCTAATCCTGCTTGTTTTGCACGAATATCAATAATCATATCTGAATAACGAGAGTATGCAAAATTACTTACTTGATTGAATATCCAGAATGCTGAAGTTTCAGAATATGTTGTCATATTCCCATTTCCTTCACGGAAGTTTTCTGGAGCTTTAAGCATATTGGTATACATAGGAACATATACAGAAGAATAAGTATCATCAACTCCAAACCAAAGTATTCCTTGTGCTCCTTCTGGCATCCAACTTCTTGCTTGTGCTACAAGTGAAAAACCAGTTTGTTGTGTTGATGTTGCTCTTTCATGAACATATTGTTGTCCATTTACTTCAAATCCCATTGGTCTCCAACGGTAAGGACAATTAAAAGGACCTGCACCTAAATCATTTGTCATATCCATTGGGGTTCCTTCATAATGATCACGCATAAGTTCCATTACTTCTTTTACTCCTAACTTTGCATCTGGTTTAATCCATAATGGCATACGATGAGTCATATTTTTTCCCATTGCATAATCTTCATAAGCTATCATTGATTTATTACAACGAAGAAATGCTGCATATACTCTGGCTTCACATCCTCTTACTCCACTAAATGTAAGTGGTGCATAAGCGTCAGAAAATGAAAAATCTTTATCTTCTCCATTATAAAATCCTTTGTGCTTTGCAAATTTAATTACATCTTCTGCATAAACTACTTCAACTTCTGGACGGAATATTTCTTTTAAGTTCTTTGATGAAATTGATTTGAAGCTTTTCTTCACTTCTTGAGGAAAGGTTGTAATACGAGCTTGGTTTGCATGACCTGATATATATCCATCAGGAACTCTCATTGCAACCCATACAGCTCCATGCTTTATGTTTTTATTTATAACTGGATTTCCTTTTTTATCTCTTATTATTTTTCCATCTTTATCTGTATTTATTTCTGGATTATTTCCCTTTGCAATGATTTCTAATATCCATACTTCATTAGGGTCAGCTATTGATAAGGATTCTCCTTCTGATGCATAACCATACATTTCTACCCATTCTGCAATTTGTTTAATTGCTTCACGTGCTGTTTTTGCTCTTTGAAGAGTTAAATACATTAAAGAACCGTAATCAATTCCTCCTGTTGTATCTTCAAGTTCTAAACGTCCACCGTATGTAGTTTCTGTTATTGATAAACCCCATTCATTAGAGTTTCCAACTGTTGTATAGGTATGTGCTACTTGTGGTATCTTTATTAATTTCCTTCCTGAATCCCAATCTACAACTTGTAGCATTTCTCCTGCTGGATAATTAGCTGCTTTTCTATAATAAAGTTCGCCATATAATACGTGTGAATCGGCTGCATAAGTAATCATTGTTGAGCCGTCTTTTGATGCACCCTTTGTTATAAGGAAATTTGTGCAAGCAAAAGATGATGCTGAAGATGCTACCATTGCAGTAGCAAACATCACTGAAAGTAATTTTTTGAATTTGTTCATCTCTATTATTAATTATATTATTGAATTTGTTTTTATTGCGTCAATAAGGAGGCAAAAATAGATAAAAAACTAATAACTTCCAACTATTTCACTATTGTTCCTATATGTTCGCCCATAACAACCTTTTGAAGATTGCCTTCCTTATTCATATCAAAGACATAAATTGGAAGATTATTTTCTTGACAAAGTGCAAATGCAGTTAGGTCCATTATCTTTAATCGTTTTGATAAAGCTTCTTCAAAACTTAGTTCCGAGTATTTAGTAGCAGATAGGTCTTTCTCTGGGTCAGCAGTATATACTCCATCAACTCTTGTACCTTTTAGAATTATATCTGCTTCTATTTCAATTGCACGAAGAGCTGAAGCAGTATCTGTTGTGAAGTATGGATTTCCTGTTCCTCCTCCTATTATTACAACCTTTCCTCCTTCCATTGCTTGTTTAGCTCTTGCACGAGAATGTTCTTTACAAATTGGTTCAATAGCAAGACCTGAAAGTAATTCTGTTTTCACTCCTTGTTTTTCCAATTCTCCTTGAAGAGCCATTGAATTAATAAGAGTTGCCATCATTCCCATATAATCACCTTGAACTCTATCCATTCCTTTTGATGCACCTTGAAGACCACGAAATATATTTCCTCCACCAATAACAATTCCTATCTCACAACCTTTTTCTTTGGCTTGTTTTATTTCTTTTGCATATCGAGAAAGCATTTCTGGAGAGATACCATATTCTTGTTCCCCCATTAATGATTCTCCACTAAGTTTTAATAATATTCTTCTGTATTTCATAATATATTGTTTTTATGGTTCAAAATAACATGCATCTCCAAATGAAAGAAAACGAAAATCATTTGCCAAAGCAAATTTATAACATTCTTTCCATTTTTCACCTATCATCGCAGAAACTAATAATAATAAAGTACTTTTAGGCTGGTGGAAATTTGTTACCATTGCTTTTACTATTCTATATTTATAGCTTGGAGCAATAATTATTTGAGTTTGTCCACAAAGTAAGGTTATTCCTTCTTTATTCATTCTATCAATAATTGCTTGAAGAGCTTCTTTAGCATCTATGGTTTGATGTTTTTGATAAGGCTCCCATTGCAAAACATTAATATCTGTCTCTGTTTCTTTATCTTCAATTAATTTTACACCATACCAATACAAACTTTCAATTGTACGAACAGATGTTGTTCCTACACAAACAATCTTTTTATCTATATAGTCAATTAAATCTTGAATTACTTGTTTAGTTACAGTTATCTTTTCTGTATGCATTACATGTTCTGCAATAAAATCAGTTGTTACTGGTTTAAATGTTCCTGCCCCAACATGAAGAGTAACAAAACTTGATTTTATATTTTTTGCTTCAAGATCTTTAAATGTCTTTTCCGTAAAATGTAATCCAGCTGTCGGAGCTGCAACAGAACCATCTTCATTAGCATAGATTGTTTGATAATCATCGTTATCCTCTTTACGAGCTTCACGATTAAGATATGGTGGAAGTGGAATTACTCCCATAAGTGCTAAGACTTCTGCAAAAGAATACTGCTCTGTCCAAGTAAATTTAACTATCCACGCATTATCAACTTGTTTTTCTCTTTCAGCATGGAGTATTATTTTTTTACCTTCATATTCTATAGTCTTAGTTAATTGCCCTTGTTTCCATTTCTTATTATTACCTATAAAACATTTCCAACGACCTACTCCTCTTTGAGCAAAAGCTATTTGAATTTCATTAGGGTCTGTAGGTTCAAGACAGAATACCTCTATTACTGAACCTGTTTCTTTCTTAAAAAATAGTCTGGCGTGAACTACTTTTGTATCATTATATATGAGTAATGTATTTTCATCTAAAATTTGAGGCAACTCAAAGAATGGAATCTCTGAAATTGCCTCTTTCCTTAGCACTAATAGCTTTGCTTTATCTCTTTCTGCCAAAGGAAACTTTGCAATTCTCTCCTCTGGCAAAGGATAATTAAAATCAGCAATAGCAATGTCTAATGACTTGCCAATCATAGTTTATGCTTCAACTAAATTAAACGTATAGTTTTCCATTATTGGATTATGAAGTAAGTCTTTGCAAGCTTTATCAACTAATGCAGTTGCTTCTTCTTTTGATGAAGCTTCAACTTCTAATGTGATATGTTTCCCTATTCTTACGTTAGATATTTGTCCTAAGCCAATATTTCCCATTGAAGAGGTTACAGCTTTTCCTTGTGGATCTAATAATGCCTTTAAAGGCATTACATCGATTTCAGCATTAAATTTCATTTCTTTATTGTGTTTATTATTAATGATTCGATTATATATATTATTATTACAAATGGGATTGCATAAAAATTAAATGCAAATATAAGTAATAATGCTATTATCAGGAAAATAAATTTTTCTTTATTGTCTTTCCATTTAAGATTCTTGAACTTTAAAGCAAAGAGTGGTAACTCTGAAACAAGCAAGAAAGACATTAATATTGAGCCAAAAAGAATTGTTAGTGGATTTAATAAAAATGCAGTTAGTGTTGTATAGAATTCTTGACAAGGAATTCCCCATAGGTGAGTGTTTGTACTCTCAAGAAAATAAATTATAGGCAAAGAAAGCCATATTAATGCATTTGCTGGTGTTGGAACTCCTATAAATCCAGAAGTTTGACGTTCATCAATATTAAACTTTGCTAAACGATAAGCAGACATCAAAGCCATAAATAATGGAATAAAGACAACAAATGAATAATTTGCTAATATTGAGCTTGATCCATAAAATTCTTTTAATAAATCAACAGCTATCAAACTTGGTGCTACTCCAAAAGTTACTACATCGGCAAGGGAATCTAATTCTTTACCTACATTTGAATATGCTTTTAGTAATCGAGCTGTTAAACCATCACAGAAGTCAAACAATGCTCCAAAGAGAATAAAAACAGATGGTATAATTAAGCTTTCTGTTGTATAAAGTGTGTAAATTGAAAGGATTCCACATAGTAGATTTAACAGGGTTATTGTGTTTGGAATTTGCTTTTTTATCATTTTCTCTTTTTTTCAAGCTTCAAAATTACTCATTTATTACAAAGTATCACATTATTTCAACACTTTTTATACTCAATTAGTCGTTATTTGATTATATTTGCACATTAAAACGTAATAACAATTCTAAGAAAATGAAAAATAAAATCATTCCATTATTCAGTATTTTACTTGTTTCTATCACATTAATTTTTTCTTCATGCGCTGCTGATTCTACATCTGCTTCTTCAGATTGGAATGGGAACTGGCGTTTTAACGAAGAAGTAATCTTCCCTCAAACTAAAAGCAATTTATCATCAGGAATAAAGACTAATTCAGGGACAATAAAAGTAGATCCTAATGATGAAAATAAGATTATTATTAGTGGAGAACTTTTTGGGTTATATTCTTCTTATTCTATTTCTGCAACAGTAGCTTCTACAACCGCTTCTTATGAACAACAAATAGGAATATATAAAATAAAAGGGACTGCCACTTTGGATGATTCAGACCAAATAACTTTTAAATTTAAAATTACAACAGAAAACGACAATTCAGAAAGTTATACACGAACAGCAATTAGAATTTAATTAATAAAACAAATATATTATGACAGATTTATCAAAACAATTAGTTGAAGAGTGCAAAACTAATATGCAAGGTGCTTTAAATTTTCTTGAAGTATCGATGCACAAGATTAAAGCAGGAAAAGCTTCTCCTTCAATGTTAGAAGGAATAAAAATTGATTATTATGGTAATCCAACTCCTATCGATCAAGTTGCTAATATTTCTACTCCTGACCCAAAACAAATTGTTATCCAACCTTGGGAAAAAACTATGTTATCTCCTATAGACAAAGCAATCTTAGCTGCTAATCTTGGTTTTACTCCTAAGTTTGAAGGCGATACTTTAAGAATTACTCTTCCTCCTGTTACAGAAGAAAGACGTAGAGAACTTGTTAAGAGAGGTAAAGCTGAATCTGAAGATACTAAAGTTAGCATTCGTAATGTAAGACGTAGCATAATTGATAAGATTAAGAAATTAAAAGATCAAGGCGTTTCAGAAGATGAAATAAAGGTTGTAGAGAAAGAAATAGAAGCTCTTACAGAAAAATATATTAAGGAAGCAGATGTACAATTATCTGTTAAGGAAAAAGAAATAATGTCTATTTAAATGAAGATACCTTTTTCCCCTCCCTACATTGATGACGATGTAATAAAAGAAGTTAATGAAAGCTTATTATCAGGCTGGATAACAACAGGACCTAAAGTTGCTGCCTTAGAAAAAGGCTTAGAAGAACTTTGTAAGGCAAAAAGAGTTAATTGCGTTAATTCATGGACATCTGGTGCAATATTAATGTTGCGTTGGCTTGGATTAAAAGAAGGTGATGAAGTAATTGTCCCTTGTTATACATATTGTGCAACAGCTATGGCTGTAATGGATGCGGGTGGAAAACCAGTAATGGTTGATATTAATAATAACTTAACGATTGATTTTGAAAAGATAAAACAAGCAATTACCCCTCGCACAAAAGCAA
This sequence comes from Bacteroidales bacterium, assembly GCA_041662185.1. Classification (GTDB taxonomy): domain Bacteria; phylum Bacteroidota; class Bacteroidia; order Bacteroidales; family P3; genus UBA10566. The sequence continues at coordinate 25,656 of JBAZSY010000023.1, read as the reverse complement.
TACTTCCAGTAGATTTAGGAGGTGTGCCATGTGAATATGAAAAAATAATGGAATTAATTTGTTCTAAAGAAGTAAAAGAACAATTTAACCCTACTTCCATTAACCAAAAGAAATTAGGTAGAATATTACTTATTTCCGATTCTGCACATTCCCTTGGAGCAACTCTTAACAACAAAACCATAACACAACAAGTTGATGTTGCTGTTCTTTCTCTTCATGCCGTAAAGAATCTAACCTCTGCCGAAGGTGGTGCAATTTGTTTAAATTTCCCAGAACCTTTCGATAATGATGAGCTATATAAAGAAATAAGAATCCTTTCTCTTAATGGTCAAACAAAGGACGCTTTCTCAAAAACACAAGCAGGAGCTTGGCGTTATGATATCATAGCTCATGGAATGAAGATTAATCTTCCAGACGTAAATGCAGCAATTGCCTTAGCACAACTAAGAAAATATGATTATTTATTATCTGAAAGAAAACGTGTTTATGATAGATATTCTACCTTATTAAAAGAATATCATTGGGCAATTCTCCCAGAACAAGATGGGGAATGTCTTAAAACATCATACCATTTATATCCTTTAAGAATAAATCCAATAACAGAAGATCAAAGAGATAAGTTGATACAATATATGGCAGAAAAAGATATTGCAACAAATGTACACTATATCCCTATGCCAATGCTTACTCTTTTTAAGAACTTAGGCTATAAAATAGAAGACTATCCTGTAGCATATGATTCTTATAAAAGAGAAATTTCTCTACCTATCTATCCTCAACTAACAGATCAACAAATTGATTACATTGTGAAAAACCTTGTAGAAGGTTATTATTCAATTACATTATAAGAAAAAGGACAAAAGGCATTAGTTTTTTGTCCTTTTTCATTAGTCACATTAAAAAAATGAAAAGGCTATTTGATTTCTTTGCTTCCTTGCTTGGACTAATTATACTTAGTCCATTATTTATTATATTAGCCTTATTTGTCGGTTTAGGAAGTAAAGGAGGAGTATTCTATAAACAAGAAAGAATAGGGAAAGGAAACCAAACCTTTCTATTATATAAGTTTCGTTCAATGATAATTGATGCCGATAAAAAAGGATTATTATCTATTGGAAAAGATGGCAAAGACCCAAGAGTAACGAAAGTGGGATACTTTATAAGGAAATATAAACTTGACGAATTAACACAACTTCTCAATGTATTAAAAGGCGATATGTCTTTAGTAGGACCAAGACCAGAAGTAAGGAAATATGTAGAACTATACACAGAAGAACAAAAACAAGTCTTATCAGTTCGTCCAGGAATAACCGATATAGCATCAATTAAATTCCGTAACGAAAACGACCTACTTGCCCAAAGCTCTAACCCAGAAGAATACTACATAAAAGAAATAATGCCCCAAAAGCTTGCCCTAAACTTAGAATACATAAAAACCAGAACCTTTTTTGGAGATATAAAACTAATCTTTAAAACAATATTTGGGTAAGAAATCAAATCCGTCGGATTCCATCTATCACAAAAAAATTAAATAATCTAATCATCTATTAAAGCAGTATAGATTTTTTTATTGATATTATAGAGTGCTATATATCTATTTTATTTATTAGTTTTGCAAAGAATTGGGTATTGTAATTAGAGGGTATTAAGTCGAATAACCTAAGCCAATATTGGAATTGCTTAAAAAGATAAAAGCCGAGAAGTTGGAACCCCTTAGTCATACTCAGGATAAGTAGAAAACATAAGCTGGTAAGAATGGAAAATAAAATAGAAATATATAAAACTTCCAGAGGGGCTGAGGTGGCAGTTCAATTAGAAATGGATACCGTGTGGCTCAATGCACATAACATTGCAGAAGTGTTTGGTGTAAATAGACCTGCTATTGTTAAACATGTTGGAAACATATACAAATCAGGAGAATTGGAGATGAAATCAACCTGTTCCATTTTGGAACAAGTTGCTGCAGATGGTAAAAAACGTAAAATGAATTTTTACAATCTCGATATGATATTATCTGTGGGTTATAGGGTTAATTCATCACAAGCAACTAAATTCCGCCAATGGGCTACAGAACGTTTAAAAGATTATTTAGTGCAAGGTTATGCCATTAACGAAAAACGCCTTAGTCAAAAACAGCAAGAAGTAGAATTTTTGAAAACAGGCTTACGCATTGTAAGTAGAGCAATAGAAAATGCTGTTTATGATCACGAACAAGATGTATTTCTCCAGTTTGCCAAAGGTTTGGCAATATTAGATGATTACGACCACGAAGCACTAGATAACAAAGGTCATACCCTAAAAGAAACCATTTATCCAACGTACGAAGATTATATGAATTTAATATCACTTATGTATTCCGATTTTGAATCTTCAGTTTTCGCAAAACCCAAAGACAATAGTTTTCATAGTTCTATTAATCAAATAAAACAAAGTTTCAATGCAGCAGAGCTATACCCAACCATAGAAGAAAAAGCAGCCAATTTGCTTTACTACATAACAAAAAATCATTCTTTTGTTGATGGCAATAAACGCATAGCAGCTGCTTGTTTCCTTTATTTTTTGCAACAAAACAACTCTTTGAAAAACAGCAAAGGCGAACCGATTATAAGCAACGAAACCTTAGCAACCCTTACGCTTTATATTGCCAATAGCCTACCAGAAGAATGTGAGGTAGTAAAACGATTAATTATTAGTATTTTAAATAGAAACAAATAGAAAATTTGTCCGAAGTTACAATCTCTTGAATTGATAAAATTAATGATTACATCTACAACACAATTAGTGCTGATACTCCCACAACGGACGAGCATTTAGAATAAAGTATTTTTTACTTAAATCATATTTCATTGAGCCATATTGAATATAATTTATATATTTGTTCTTTAAAATATTAATCAATACCTTATGGCAATGGAAAAAGCTATCCTTTTATATTTAATCTCTTTTCTATACTTAAATGCTTTTGCTCAAGAAGATAATTTTAAATTTGCGTTAGATAGTATATCCGATAATGATGTAACTTTTAGAAAATTCATTTATGATGAAAGAGGGAATTTGCTTTCAAACATTGGTCAATCTGATACTTTGCTGTATACTTACGATTTAAATAATAATATTATAAGTGAAGAGACTTATGATTATTATGGGTTGGTTTTCAAAAATAAAATAGATTATTTATATCAGAATAATTTATTAACAGATATCACCAGTTATAATTATAATGAAAATTACGATTATACAAATGATAAGTGGAATCCTGATAGAAAAACAACTTATTCTTATACTCAAACTAATGAAGTTTCACAGAAGGTTATGTATAGAATGAATAATAATCAATGGGAACATCTAACAACTAATATTTACATTTATGATACAAACGATAATTTAATTATTGATTCCAATGCTGGAGGAAAAGTTGAATATAAATATGATGAAAATAACAACAAATTATCTGCAACCATTTTAAGAAATTCTGGTTCTAATTGGATTTATACAACTAAATTAGTTTGGACTTATGATAGTAATAATAATGTATTAGACGAAACTCCTTATATCTATGAAAATGAAAATTGGATCTTTTATGGTTATGCAATGAGATTGGAGTTTACATATGATTATCAAAATAATCTTTTAAGCAAAACTAAAAAGGAATTAATCGCAAATCAATGGATTAACAAGCATAAAGAGACTTATAGCTATGATCAAAACAAGAACTGTTTAACCGATTCGATATTTATTTTTGAAAACGGAGAATGGGCTGGAGATGTTGGTTACATTTATAACTATGATGCCAATAATAATAAACTTTCTAAAACGATGATACAATGTTATAACTCCGAATGGTTTTTCAATGTAAAGACAGAATACCAGTATGACTATAATTATACGTATGATGATTTATATCTTCCCAACTATATAAATAGTGCTAATATGATAGTGAGTTATACCGATTATACCGATTGGAATAATCAATGGAATTTATCAGGTACTATCTTTTATCATTATACAAAAAGAACTATTTCATTAAATGAGATTTCTAACAATAATATGATAAGAATTTATCCTAATCCTACTATAAATTTTATTGTTTTAGAAATTAATGAGACCTCTCCTTTTGAATATGAAATCTATAATACAAATGGAATTATTGTAAAAAAAGGTATTTCACAAAATACAATCAGAATAGATATTAATGATTTGAATTCAGGTTTATATTTTTGTAATATTAAGTTCAAAAACAAATCACATAAAAGTAAATTTATAAAAATTTAAGGACAAATTAAACACAAGATATGAAATAAAAGAGTTTATTCCTTTATGAAAGCTTTGAACTAATTAAGTGAAGGAACTCTTCTCTTGTTTCGTTTCTAAGAAAAGCACCAGTGAAATCAGAAGTAGTGGTAACAGAATTTTGTTTCTGAACTCCACGCATAGACATACATAAGTGACGAGCTTCAATAACAACAATAACTCCGAGAGGATTTAAAGTGTTTTGAATACATTCTTTTATTTGTTTAGTAAGTCTTTCTTGAACTTGTAAACGACGAGCATAACATTCAACAACACGAGGAATTTTACTAATACCAACAATCTTTCCATTGGGAATATATCCAACATGAGCTTTTCCAACCATAGGAACCATGTGATGTTCACATAAAGAATAGATTTCAATGTCTTTTACAATAACCATTTGTTTGAAGTCTTCATTGAAAGTGGCAGAACGAAGGATTTCTTCAGGGTCTTCATCATAACCATGAGTAAAAAACTGCATAGCTTTAGCAACACGCATCGGAGTGTCAATCAATCCTTCACGATTAGAATCTTCCCCAATTAAATCCAAAATCTCCTTATAATGATAAGCTAATTTTTCAAGAGTTTCAGGATTATAACGTTCTATTTTAGCATAACCGTTGTCATTAGTATTATCCATAAGAAAATATTTTATCTATAAAATTATAATTTCAAGGTGCAAAATTATAAAAATAAATGCCACTAATCACAAAACAAAACAAAAAATAAGCAATGTCTAAAATATAATATCGTATTTTTGAGCTAAAATTATTGAGGACATAATACAAGCGTTCTTTTTTATATCATGAAAACTTATTTAAAGAATTGCAACGGTCTCAATGCTTAGATAATAAAAAGATTTAGCGAATAAAGTCAATTGAAAATTATAATTAAGAAATAAATAATCAAAATCGAAAGCATAATCAAAAATTAAAAGACAATAAAGATGTTTACTTTTTGGATATAAAAAGTGTTTATGTAAATGTAGAAAGGATAAAAAAAACAACAAGAAAAGAGTAGAAAATAATTATAATAACCACATATAAAAACATTAATATTATTAAAACCTGTCTAATTATCAGCGAAATAAATCTAAATAAAGCAAATAAATTAACTAAACTAACGCCAAAACCAACCAAGAATAAGCCATAGAAATAATTCTAATAAGCCTATGGTTAGAATTCCTAAAACCCAAGAAGTTATAATTCTAAAGAACTAAACCAATCTCAAAAAGCCTTAAACAACACATAAAAAACAGGAAAACTAAATTTAAAGAAAAGCAAACCTAATAAAACACACAATATAATTTTTTTCAGAGTCATATAATTTAGACATCGAAGACCATGTAAGTGGTCTTCTTTTTTTCCCTTTTCCTTGTAAAAACACTCCATAATTATACCTCAAAAACGCCATCTTTAGCTTCAAAAACGCCATTTTCGAGGTATGAAAACGCCATGTTTGTATTATGAAAACTCCAACTCCAAAATTCAATAAGAAAATCTTCCAAATCGAAATACTCCATAAATAAAACCCAAATAAACCTTAAATTTTAAGCCAAAAAAGAGTAAATATTATTTCAATACTAACTATAAAAATTCATAAGAAGCCAAGCCTTAAAGTATAAATATTCTTAAAAACAGCATCAAAATGATAATAGATTTAATAGTTAGTTTTAAAATTAAGGATAAAAAATATTGTTTTTCTGAAATAATATATATCTTTGGGGCTTTAAAACCAAATTATTATGAAGAAATTAATACCTTTTTTAGTGTTATCATTGATAATAACTAATTCTGTTCTCAGTCAGAATAGTGTGGAATATGATTTTAAAACAAAATCATTAGATACAATTAAACCAGTTAGGATTGGTGAAAATTGTGTATTCAAAGTTAAAAATATTAATAAGTTTATCTACGAAGTAAAGATTAAATCAAGCCAATCTGAATTTTATTCTGAACCTCCGGAAGTGTTTTCTAATATGCTAAAAATTGAAAAGCATGAGACAAATACTGTACAATCCGCAGTAGATGGAGTTAATCAACAAATAAATAGAAGTCCTGTAGGTCAAGAAATGAAGAATAAATATTTAAAAATTCAAGACTTAGAAGATAGTTTGGAAAATAAGAAATATACAAAATCCGATCCAGAAGGTTTAAGAAAGAATATTGATTCTATTAGTTCAAAATTTTATTTTGAACTAAATCAAAAACAAGAAGATAAGGGTTTTGATAATGAAGATATTAATAGGTTGATATTTAAACGGCTAACAATAATTCAATCGAAAGGCAAAATATTAAGTAAATCATTTTATAGATTAGAAGAAACAAAGGATATAAAGAATAAATTAATTAGAATTTCTTTAACTGATGGTATTAAATATGATGAAGTTAAAGAAAAGGTTGGTGACTTGTTAAAAGAATATCCTAACCTTTTAGAATTAAATTCATTATTAAAAGCATTTGAAGAGAACTACGATATTGTTAAAAGAGTATCAGAAGTATATAAGCTTGAAATAATAAATAAATCTAATGGTCAGGGTATTGATGATAATACATTTGCTTCGGTTGAAGCTTTATTAAAAGAAGCAGATAAATTAAATTATAAAGTTTCTGCTTATGATTATAATCTTTTATTCCAGGAAATTAATAAGTTATATACAGAATTATTAAATCAAAACAATTATTTTGTTGCATCAGATCCTATTCAAGCAAAAGGAGATATAATTAATTATAATCTAATAATTCAACCAAGAGAAGGTAATGATCCTATATTTGTTTCAGAAAAAAGAGATTTTAATGTTGAGGTTCCTATATATGGAGGTATGAAAATAGACTTTAGTACAGGATTTTTTGTTACTAATAATCTTTATAATAGGAAGTATAGTATATCAAATTATTTGACAGATAGTTCCATGTCTATTATTTCTCAAGATAAAAATAATAGCTTTGCTCAGTTTTCTTTAGGAGCATTGCTTCATGTTTCTAAACGTTGTAATAAGAATTTTAAGCCAGCATTAACATTTGGGTTAGGATTAAATTCAACCGATTTAACTAATTTACAGGTTTTTTTAGGGCTTAGTGCGATGTTAGGGTCGAGTGAAAGATTTATTATTTCTACTGGTTTATCTCTTGCTAATGTTGATTATTTAAAGGGGAGATATTCTTTGGGGACTCCAACTATTAATTTAAATGATGATACTCCTTTAACTGAAAAAGTTATTAAAGCAGGTTGGTTTATTAGTTTTACTTATAATCTAACAAGTAAGAAGAAAGAACAATAATGTTATTATCTAGTTTTCTAAATAATTCTTTGACGATTTTTAATTCATATTATTTTCGTTGGTTTTTGTATTATTGTTGAAAATAATATTTACCTTTGCTTTCTTTAAAATAAAGTTATTATGAAACATGAATTTGAAAAGTATTGTCATAATTGCGGAGCAGTTATAGATAAAAGGACAGATCTTTGTCCTGTATGTGGTGCAAAACAACCTAATAGTCAGAATTCTTCACCTGATGTAAATATCAACGTTAATTCTCGTTGGTTGATAACTGTATTATTATGCGGTTTCTTAGGTGTCCTCGGAGTTCATAGGTTTTATACTGGTCATATAGCTTCAGGAGTACTACAGCTAATTACAGGTGGGGGATTAGGTATTTGGTGGATAATAGATTTAATTATGATAATTACTGGACAATTTAGAGATAAAGAAGGTAATTATATTAAGATGGGATAGAATTTATGGAATATAATTGTGAATTTAAAAAGAGAAAGAGATTAAAATTATTTATGCTTATTTGTTTTGCATTAGGTTTGTTAACTCTTACGTTTAGCAGTATATTTAGACATCAATTATCTGATTTTGCTGTGGGCTTTTGTGAAGGAGTTTCTATTGTATTTATTATTGTTGGAATCTTTTATATGGGTTGGTGTATAGGAAAAAAGAAGAATCCATTTAAAATAAATGATGATAAATAGACACTTATAAAGAAATTCAATTCTAATTGTTTTATGAAGAAGATACTAACATTTCTACTTTTTAGCTTAGTAGGGCTAATATGTTTTGCTCAAAAGGATTTGCAAATACTTAGTAATGAAAAAACTATAGGTAAAAATTCAAATCAAATAATGAGATTAAGGCAAAGGAATTTATTTTCCCTGAAAGAATATTTCACTCATATATTGATACCATGTCTAGTCTATTAACTATTCAGCTTCGAGGAGTTAAGAATAATGGGAAATACTATAAAAATAAAGGGAAACTTGTTTTGTATGATTTATTAAATAAGTCGACAAAATGGGTTGAAAAAATAAATTATAATATAGATGAAATACAACAATTTGATAATATTATTATTAAAACGAGATCAGGTAAAAGTTGTTGTTTAAATATTGAAAATGGTGAAGAACTATGGGATGTAAAAAACTCAATATATTATGTTGATGCATTTCAGAAACTTGGACTTGGTTATAAATTTAAATTCTCTACAGGTTATACAAGTATTTTAGAGGGTATTGATCTAAGAAATGGTGAACCAATATGGGAAAGAGAAATTAATAGAGAATATGGTTGGAATAATTTATTTCATTTAAATGATTCAACAATTCTAATTACTGCGGCTGGATTACATTCAATTAACCTTAATAATGGTAAAGGTTGGGATTTTAATGCAATTACAGGAGATGCAGATTATACTGGAGCAATTGTAGCAAATGCTGCGGGTGTAGCACTTGGCATTCTTACAGGCACATTTGCTCTTACAACAGGTCATCAACTTGTAAGTGATATTGTATCTAATGTTATAGTTGATAGTTCAAATATCTATTTTGCATCTAAAGAAAATATTTCTCGATTAAATCGTGAAGGAAATGTAGTTTGGTCATATAAATTGCCAAATAAATTAACAAGTAAATCAACTATTTTCAAAAGAGATAGCCTTATATATATGGTAAATAGGGGATATGCATTTATGGGTTATAGACAATTAAATTTTGGTGATCCATTTATTGCTGCTTTTAATATTAATTCAGGAGAGCAACTATTTTTAAGTAAGATACAAGAGAAAAAAGACCAAATTATTGATTTTAAAGTTCAAAAGGATACAATTTTATTAGTCTTTAAAGACAGAGTTTCCAAGTATTCAATATTAGATGGTTCACTAATTTCTGAAAAAACTTTTGATAATGAAAAACTTGGTGTTTTCCAATGCTTTATAGGGAATCATGTTTTAATAAAGTCAGACTCTACATTTAATAGTTTTGCTCTAACTGAACCAACTCGATATTATATATATACTGACAAAGATAAGGTAATAGTTATTAATAACCAATTTGAGATATTAGACAAAATTGATTATAATGAACTATATATTAGATATCTAGTAATTAAAGATTTGGAATTTATAGCAAAGAAGAATGAAACAGTAATAATTGATAGTAAAGGGAATAAAGTTGCAGAAATTATTGCATCAAAAAATGCAGTTCTAATGGGAACTAAACTTTATGATGTTCAAGAGAAGAGTTTTATAGAAATAGATCTTAGTGGATTATTAAATAATTAACTTTCATAATCATTACTGGACAATTTAGAGATAAAGAAGGTAATTATATATAAGATGGAAAGCTTCTTAATATTCCTTAGCATAAGTCTTGAACTAATTTATAAGCTATCTAGTACTTTTCTAATGGCTTTTATTTTATTTGGGTCGGTATAAACTATATCGTATTCTGGGACTTCAGATATTCCTCCCATTGATATTCTTGAATTACGATATTCCATTTTGCTGGTTTTAAATGTTTTGGCACTAAGATGAAAATGATTAACCCCTGTCGTATTATATATCTCTTTAGCATTTTCATGACTTACTCCTGAGCCAACCATTATTTCTATTCTATCTTGAGATTTTTCCATTATTTCTGCAATTTGATTTACTCCATCAATTGCCTTGTTTTCACCTCCTGAGGTTAAAATTCTATCACAACCACATTCAAGAATATCTTTAAAGGCTTGCATATAATCTTTTGTCATATCAATTGCTCTATGAAAACAAACTTTCATTGGGCGTGCCTGCTCAACTAATTGCTTAGTTCTTTGTTTATCAATGGTTCCATCAGGATTAAGAATGCCTAAAACTACGCCATCAATATTTAGACTTTTGCAATAAAGAATGTCGTTTTTCATGGTTTCAAATTCAATATCTGAATAACAAAAGTCGCCTCCTCTTGGTCGAATCATTACCATTGTACTAATTTTCAATGATTCTTTTGCCATTTTGATTAGAGCAGGTGATGGTGTTGTTCCTCCTTCCAATAGGTTTGCACATAACTCAATCCTATCAGCTCCTCCCTTTTTTGCTTCCATTGCCATTTCAAGCGAGCTTACACATACTTCAATCTCAAATCTTTTATTCATGTTCTTCACTTTTAATTATTCTTTTTTTGCTTTAATAAGTTCTTCTTCTAAATCTTTTATCTTCTGTAAATGAGTTTTATATGCTTCACTTTCTGGATTAAATGGGCGATGATTTTTCATTTTTTGGAGCTGTTGGAAGCGTTTACATAGTTCTATTGTGTTAATATTAAAATAGGTTTGTTGGAATTTCTCCCATATATATTCTACAGCTAAGGTGTTAGGGTGAAGCATATCTTCATTGTAGAATCTATAGTCTCTTAAGTCATCCATTAGAATTTCGTAGGAAGGGAAATATTCTATTTTAGAGTTGTTTTTGCATAGTTCTTCTACTGCTAAATTAAGAATAGATTTACTTAGTTGATTTTCTCTATAACCATCTCTCCAATGGCGTATAGGTGATATAGTTAGTATGACTTTTGAATTTGAGTTTTGGTTATTGGCAAAGAATATATCTATGCTATTTGTCATGCTTTCAACTATTTGATCTATCTTTAGAAGGTTTTTAGTAAAAAGGTTAGCATTGAGTTTGTGGCAGTTACCCATTATTCTATTTGTTTCTTTATGGGTATATATCCAAGAAGTGCCAAGTGTGATAATTAGATATTTAGCTTTTGTTATAAATTCGTAACTCTCTGCAATCTTGTCGTTTATTATTTCTAATAATTCTTCTTGGGTTTGGGCTTTGAAGTCTCCGTGATGAGTATAAGCTTTCCAATAATCTCCTGCCTTTATTAAATCATTGCATATTAGAGGATTTTTGGTGCTAATATGCTCAAGACATTGTGATATAGTTATAGGGTTATAGATTATCCCAAAAGGATTTATATTGGTTTTAAATCCATTTTCAGAAAGTTTTGTTCCTATGCTTTGAGTAAAGCACGAACCTAACAAACTTATATCATCATTATGCTTGATTGTTTGTAGACTTTTCTCTGGATTAATTTCTGTTCTAAATATCATAGATGCAAGATATTATAATGTTATCAAGAGGCTTCTTTGTTATTGAAATATACCCCTATAGTATATGCAAAAGTATCATTGTTTTTTTTAATAATAAAAAATAGAAGCTTTTTTGTTAGGCTTTTGCTCCGAAATTGCTAACTTTGCCGCTTTAAAAATAACAATTTCTTATGGTGAAGAATCAAACTGTTAATGTTGAAACGGTTAAAGAATTAGGGTTATTACCCGATGAATTCAAACAAATTTGTGATATTCTTGGACGTACTCCAAACTTTACGGAGTTAAGTATTTACTCAGTAATGTGGAGCGAACATGCTTCTTACAAAAATTCGATAAAGTTATTAAAGACTCTTCCTCGTGATGGAGATCAATTGATGGTTAAAGCGGGTGAGGAAAATGCAGGCATGGTTGATGTTGGAGATGGAATTGCTTGTGTGTTTAAAATAGAATCACATAACCATCCTTCTGCAGTTGAACCGTATCAAGGTGCAGCAACTGGAGTTGGTGGTATTAATAGAGATATTTTCACAATGGGGGCTCGTCCTATTGCTCAATTAAATTCTTTACGTTTTGGAGATATTGACAATCCTCATACTCAATGGTTATTAAAAGGAGTAACAAGAGGTATTGGCAACTATGGTAATGCTTTTGGCGTTCCTGTTGTTGGTGGTGAAGTTTTCTTTGACCCTTGCTACGAAAATAACCCATTGGTAAATGCAATGAGTGTTGGTATAATGAAAAAGGAGGAGTTAATTTCTGCTGTATCAAAGGGGAAAGGAAATCCAATTTATATAGTAGGTTCTTCAACAGGTAAGGATGGTATTCATGGGGCTACATTTGCTTCGGCAGATGTTACGGAAAATTCAGCAGATGATATCCCATCAATTCAAGTTGGAGACCCATTCCAAGAAAAATTATTAATGGAAGCTTCATTAGAACTTGGTAAGAGTGGAGCTATTGTTGGTATGCAAGATATGGGTGCTGCTGGAATAATCTGTTCTACATCTGAAATGTCTGAAAAAGGTGGTTGTGGTATGGATATCTATTTAGATAAGGTGCCATTACGTCAAAAGAATATTGAACCTTGGGAAATTCTTCTTTCTGAAAGTCAGGAAAGAATGCTTGTTTGTGTTCAAAAAGGCAAAGAAGATATTGTTGAAGAGATATTTAAAAAATGGGATTTGAATTGTGCTAATATTGGAGAAGTTACAGAAGGTGATAGTTTACATTTCTATTGGAATGGAGAATTAGTAGCGGATGTTCCTGCTTCAACTCTTGTGCTTGGTGGTGGAGCTCCTCAATATGATAGAGAAATTAAAGAGCCTGCTTATTTTGCAGAAACTTTCAAATTCAATAAAGATGATGTTAAGGAACCAGATTTAAAAGAATGTAAAAAGATTGCTGATTTTATTATCAACCATCCTAATATAGCATCAAAACGTTGGGTTTATGAACAATATGACTCAATGGTTGGTACTCGTAATATGTCAACTAATCGTCCTTCTGATGCTGGAGTTGTAAACATTAAAGAAACTTCTAATGGAATTGCAATGACAACTGATTGTAATGGACGTTATACTCATGCTAATCCAGAAATTGGAGCACAAATAGCAGTTGCAGAAGCAGCAAGAAACATTGTTTGTACAGGAGGAGAGCCATTAGCTGTAACTAATTGTTTGAATTTTGGTAATCCTTATAATCCTGAAACTTATTGGCAGTTTGTTAATGCCGTAAAAGGTATGGGTGATGCTTGTAGAAAATTTAATACTCCTGTAACAGGAGGAAATGTTAGTTTTTATAATCAAGCATCAATGAATGGAGTTGTAGAATCTGTGTTCCCAACTCCTGTTATTGGTATGATTGGAATTGTGGAAAAACATCTTCAAACAACTTTAGACTTTAAAACTGAAGGACAAACAATATATTTATTAGGTAAGGTTGTTGATAATATAAACTGTTCTGAATACTTATATTCTTATAAAGGAATTAAATCTTCACCAGCTCCTTATTTTGATATTGAAGAAGAATATAATCTTCATCATGCTTTAAGTGGTTTGATTCTTGAAGGTTTAGTTGCTTCAGCTCATGATGTTAGTGATGGTGGTTTATTTACAACTCTTGTTGAATCAGCAATGCCAAATAATTTTGGATTTGATATATTAACAGATAGTGAAGTAAGGCTTGACTCTTATTTATTTGGTGAGGCTCAAGGTAGAGTAGTAATTACAATTGACTCAGATAAAGAAGAAGAATTCTTAGATATGATTGGACTTACAGGTGTTCCTTGTTGCGCAATAGGAACTATTACTAACGGCTCCATTCTTATTGATGATGAAAACTTTGGTAATATTGAAGATTACAAAGTAAAATATGATACTTGTATATCAAATAGAATGGGTAAATAGTTAGAATTAATATTAAAGAGAACGATTAGATGAAAAAGATAGTAATACTTACCTTAATGGCTTGCTTCTCATTATGCGGTTTTGCACAAAATCAAATAGATGGGATAAATGCTCAAATGCTTGAAAAGATTAAGCAAGGTTATAAGAATACAGACCAAGATAAAGCTTTACGTAATGCCATTGCATCTAATAAAATAGATAATTTGGTTGTAAATCTTGATAATGAGGCAAATTATGATATTTATTTTTCAAATAGAGTTAAATCAAAAGGAATATCTGATCAAAAGTCTTCTGGACGTTGTTGGATGTTTTCAGGATTTAATGTACTAAGATCTGGAATGATTGCTAAGTATGATTTGGGAGAGTTTAATTTTTCTCACAACTATATTTTCTTTTACGACCAATTAGAAAAGTCTAATCTCTTCTTATCATTAATAATAAAATATAAAGACGAACCAATTGACAGCAAAACAAATGATTGGTTATTGAAAAATGTTCTTTCCGATGGTGGTCAGTTTACAGGAATAATAGATTTAGTTACAAAATATGGTTTAGTCCCTTCAACAGTAAAACCAGAAACTTATAATTCAGACAATACTAATACAATCTCTAATTTAATAACCTTAAAACTTAAAGAATTTTCTTTAGAATTGAGGAGTTTAAATTCAAATAAACCTGAATTATATGAAAACAAGAAAGTTGAAATGCTTTCTACAATATATCGTATGCTGGTTTTAGCTTATGGAGAACCTGTAACAGAATTTACTTATACTCTTCGTAATTCTTCAGGAAAAGAAATCTCAACTGAAAAATACACTCCAAAGTCATTTTATGAAAAATACATAGGAAAAGACCTTGCTAAAACATATATAATGTTTATGAATGATCCAACTCGTCCTTACTATAAACTTTATGAAATTGAAAATGATCGTCATATTGTTGATGGTCTTAATTGGAAATATATTAACTTACCTGTGGAAGATATTAAAGAAATGGCAATTGCTTCAATTAAAGATTCAACAATGATGTATTTTTCTTGTGATGTTGGTAAATGTTATAATAGGACAAAAGGCTTATTAGATGTTAATAATTATGATTTCGGTTCATTAATGGGAACAAGTTTTTCAATGGATAAAAAGCAAAGAATTCAAACTTTTGCAAGTGGATCTGCTCATGCTATGACTCTTTGTGGAGTTGATTTGGACAAAGAAAATAATCCAAAAAAATGGTTAGTTGAAAATAGTTGGGGAGCTTCAGCTGGCTGGCAAGGACATTTGATAATGACAGATCAGTGGTTTAATGAATATATGTTTAGATTAGTTGTTGATAAAAAATATGTTCATTCAAAGATATTAAAGATATTAGACGAAAAACCAACAATGCTTCCTCCTTGGGATCCTATGTTTGCGGAAGATATAGACTAAGAAATAAATAATTAATGTATTAATTGATACAAAATCTATGAAGTTTAGAACGATATTTGTTTTAATGTTATTCTTATCATTAAATGCTTTTTCACAAGTTGACTCTATTAATATAATTAGTAATGATCAAGATAGCATAGAAATAGAGTCAGATGGTCAGGAGGAAGAAGAATATGTTGATGAAGAATCTTCTGTTATAGAAGCAAATGGTGAATCAGCAAAAGCGTTAGTTAAATCGACAGAAGATTTATTAAGTTATGTGAATATACTAAGGGATAAGGATAGTTTAGTTTATCATTTCTGTATATTAAAAGGAGAAGCTTCAATAGTTCCACTTATTGACGGAGGTCGTTTTCTTAAATTAGATAAAAAGTTTGATGTAATTTTTTACCCAAATACAAATAAAGTAATGTATGTAAGGGAAATGATATTAAATGAAAATCAAGCTTGGGACTTTATATATGAGAGAATATTTGATGAAAATGGACTAACAAAAATGTTTAATCGTCATTATAGTACTTTTAATTCTGCTTGTGCTGAAGTCGCTTTTGAATTATCGGAGTATTTCTATGATGAGAAAGGAGAAGTAATAAAGAAAACGTTTGAAATATTTGATGGAGAGCATAACCCATTAAATATTAATGATTGTTGGATGGAAAGAGAAGACTATGTAAAAGAAAAATCATTTAACGAATTAAATGCAAAATATAATTTGCCATTAGAAGGGCTTTCATTATCTCCAGAACAAAAAGAAGGAATTAAAGATAATAATGTTCAAGAAGGAATTGATGATATTAATAAAGAAGCAATAGACTCAAAGGAAATAATTCAAGAAGAAAACAACCAAGATTAAAACTATTATGAGATTGGTAATTGATATTGGTAATACAAGAACAAAAATCGCTGTTTTTTCAGGAAGAACTATGTTTTTTGTTGAAGCTTTTGAAACAATAGGAATTGCTGATATAAAAGATATTATTAATCAATTTCCAACAATAAAGAAAGTTATATTTTCTTCTGTTATTTTTATAGATAAAGACAAAGATGAGATAAAAGAGTTTTTAGAGCAAAGATTTATGTTTATAGAGATGAGCAATGATTTGACTTTACCTATAACAAATCATTATCTTACTCCAATAACCTTAGGATATGATAGAATAGCTGGAGTAATAGGTGCAAATAGCTTATTCCCAGAGAATAATTGTTTAGTTATTGACGCAGGAAGCTGTATTACATTGGATATAATTGATAAATTTGGAAATTATTATGGAGGTTCAATTTCTGCTGGAATTAATATGAAATATAAGGCATTGAATACTTTTACAGATTCTTTGCCGTTAATAGAAGATAAATTTAAGGAAGAAAATATAGTAGGTAATGATACTCAGAGCTCAATACGTTCAGGTATAATTAATGGAACAGTAATGGAGTTAAAAGGATTTATAGCATACTATATGAAGAAATACAATGATTTAAAGATATTATTTACAGGTGGTGATGCTCATTACCTGCATAATTATTTTAAAGAAAATACAATACTTGAAGAACACTTAGTTCTTTCGGGGTTAAATATTATACTTGATACTAATGCTTAGAAAAAGAATTAAATACTTAATGGTTTTGGTTGCAATTATTGTAACACTACCAAATTTAGTGGAGGCTCAAACAACAATTAGTTCTCCTTATTCAAGATATGGAATAGGAAATACCAATCTTTTTGATAATGCAATAAATAATGCAATGGGAGGAGTCGGTTACGCTTACAAGCGAAATAATTCTGTGAACTATATGAACCCTGCTTCTTATGCAGGAGTTGATACAACATCATTAGTATTTGATATTGGGTTCTATACAGAATGGGTAACTCTTTCGAGCGATAAATATAAATCAACAGGAAATAATACAAATCTTTCACATATATTAATGGCGTTCCCAATAGGTTCTAAATTTAAAGTAGCCTTAGGTCTTATACCAATGTCTTCAGTAAATTTCACAACAACCAAGGATTCTGTTTCTCCTGAAGTTGGAAAATATGAAGAGACATATGCAGCAGATGGAGGATTAAATAAAGCATTACTTGGTTTTGCATATAGTCCAATTAAAAACCTATCAATAGGGATAAATCTTGAATATATCTTTGGGAATTACTATAAGTCTTCAACAACATCTTTCCCAGATTCATCTTATATGTTTTCTTCAAGAGTAGAAAATAATTATCATGTAAAAGCATTTAATATTAATTTTGGTGTCCAATATTTTCATCCACTTTCAAATGGAGATAACATAGGAATAGGTATTGTTTATAACCCACCAATTAAATATCCAACAGATAATATTTTGTCCCGCTACACCTTTACAACAAGTGCAGGATTGGAATACTTACAGGACTCTGTATTGGACGAAACCACAACTGACAAAATCAAATACCCTTCTTCAATGGGATTGGGTTTGTCATACGAAAGACCAAATAAATTCTTTGTAGGAATTGATGGGAAATACGTATCTTGGTCAAACTTTCTTTTCCAATCAGACTATCCAAATACTAATTTAGTAAATAACTTAAAATTAGCAGTTGGAGGAGAATGGAAACCAAACGCTTATGGCAATTACTTCCAAAAATCAATTTATCGTTTAGGATTCTCTTATGATGATGGAATGTTGGAATTATATAACACAAGAATCAAACAAATAGGAATTAGTTGTGGTATTGGTTTGCCAATAAAGAAATCCAACACAATGGTAAACTTAAGTTTTGAATATCTAAAAAGAGGAACAATAGACAATAGTTTAATTAAGGAAGATTATTTCAGAGTTGGATTATCATTCTCAGCAAAAGACCTTTGGTTTTTCAAACGTAAATATCAATAAAAAATAGAATAGGAAAAAGGAAATGAAAAAAATTGTATCAGTATTAATGTTTGTTGCTTTAGCTTCTATAGCAACAGCAGGTTATGCACAAAAGTATGGCGAAACGCCACAAGACAGTATAGATTGCATAATGAATAACTCTCTATACCAAGAATTCTACAGTCAAAAGAATTATAAAGATGCTTATGAACCTTGGAAGCTTGCATTAAAAGCTTGTCCCCAAAACCATGTAAATCTTTATATCAGAGGAGCAATAATTATAAAAAATCTTATAGAACAAGCAAAAACTCCACAAGACCAACAAAGATATATAGATGAGTTATTAGCTCTTTACGATAAGAGGACAGAAGCTTTTGGACAAGAAGCAAACAACATAGCACGTAAAGCAAAAGACTTATCTGATATAAGACCAAACGAAAAAGAAAGAATTTATAATCTTTATAAGGAAGCAACTCTAAAAGGAGGAGAAAAAGGAGCCGATCTTGACGACCAATTCAAACCTCAATACCTAAAATCATGCTTTGATTACCTTGCTTCAATAAAGGCTAACGAAGAACAAATGTCTGCATTATTTGATGCTTATGACTATTCATCAGAATCTTTAGAATTATCATTAAAGCAAGCAAAAGAATCCGGAGATACAAAAAATATAGAAAAAGTACAAAGCTATATTTCAATCATAGAACAAGTAATAGAACCATTTGCCTCTTGTGATAAGATAGTACCAATCTATCAACCAAAATATGACAAAGACCCAAACAATATAGAACTACTTAAAAAGATAACAACAAATCTTGAAAGAAAAGGGTGTACAAAAACAGATCTATTCTTTAAAGCAACCGAAAGTCTTCATAGACTTGAGCCAACATCAAGATCAGCCTTTATGATGGGACAAATGCTTGCAGTTAAGGGAGATGAAAAAGCAGCAACAACATTCTTTAAAGAAGCTCTTGACAAAGCAACAGACGATGACTCAAAGGCAAAAGCTTGTTACCTATGGGCGCAAACACTTATGGCTTCAAATCAATATTCAGCAGCACGTTCAGCATTTTATCAAGTATCAAACTATGATAAATCTATGGAAGGACAATGTTTATATTATATAGCATCAATGTATTTAAGTTCAGCAGCATCATGTGCATCACATGATGGAAAAATAAGAGGAGCAGCATGGTTGGCTTACGATAAAGCAGCAAAAGCAAAAGCTTTAGACCCATCAATAGCAGATAAATGTGAATCTTTGATGCGTTCAGCTGTTGGACAATGGCCAACAACAAGTGATGCATTCTTTTATCAAATAACTAATGGACAATCATACACAGTAGGTTGTTGGATAGGAGAAAGCACAACAGTAAGACTAAGATAGGAAAGTATTATTGTGAATATAGAAAAAAGAAGAAATATAATAGTGAGGGTAAACTTATGGATAATAATAAGTTTATCCTCACTTTTCTTTTTAATTAGCTGTGAAAGCAAAAGCCCATCGGGGAAGAAACCTTCAAAAGGACAACCAGTACAAGTAATAAAACAAGCCGATATATTACGAAGTCAAAATGGAGATGTTGAAATAGAAATTAAATCTCCAATAATCTATAACTATGATGGTGATAGTGCAAGAATGGTATTCCCTAAAGGAGTGAAAGTATGGTTCTACAATAAAGACCTAACAGTAAAAGCTATTCTAAAAGCCAATTATGCAATCAGCTATAATAATAACAATAAAGTCTATCTAAAAGACAGCATAGAAATAATTAATTATAACAATAAAGACACAATTTATTGCCAAGAACTAACTTGGAACAAAAATCTTAGAACCATAATATCCAATAAACAAGTTAGACGACTAAGTCAATCTGGTATAGCTTATGGTGATGGATTCCAAAGTAATGAACAAATGGATAGCGTTCATATAATAAAACTAAGAGGAGTCCAATACGTCTCTGATGACCAATAATAGCACTTCTTTAATTCCTGTCTTTTATACATTTTGTTGAGACTTGAACTGAGGTTTCATTATTTTCCGTAATTTTGCTAATTAAATTTTTAGGTAATATGAAAAAAGTAATTTTATTTATTTCTCTTTCTTGCATTTTATTTGCTTCTTGTGGTAAAAAAGAAAAAGAAACTTTGGTTGATCCTTCATCAGGAAAGCAGATAACGATGAATGTTAACAGGTTTGAAGATATTATTTTTGCACAAAATCAAAAAGACTATAAAGCATATTTACAGTCAAATTATGAAGCTTATAAACCTCTTTTCAAAACTACATTAGATAATCCACCATATTTTCAAATGGTTGAAGATTTCGCTTCTGACCCTGTATTAATTTCAGCATATAAATTAGTAAAAAAGCGTTATCCTAATTTAGATTGGGTTTCGAATGGAGTTACTTCTGCTTTTGCTAACTTATTGAAAGAATACCCAAAAACAAAGATTCCTAAACTTTACTCAATGATGTTTGGTCCTGCAGAGTTCTCTTATTCTTATGCATCAAGGGTTATTGCACAAAAAGATTTTATTGCTTTCTCAATAGACCTATATTCAATAAATATTCTTCCTGATTATCAAAAATATGCTCAGTTTCCTAAGTATATGATAACTATCTTAGATTCTGCATATCTTGTTCCAGATATAATGAATACTTATTTGCGTAATGTTACAACTTATAATGTTCCTTTAATGGAAGAAAACCCAGAAGCTTCTTTATGTGATATAATTGTTGAAAGAGGTAAGTATTTATATGCTGTTAAACAATTATTGCCCGATTGTTCTATGAGTAGTATATTCCGCTATACTAAAGAACAAATGGAATGGACAGAAAAGAGTGAGTATGGTATTTGGGGATATATTATTCAAAATAATTTGTTGTATAGTAATGACAGAACAAAATATATGCATTTAATTACTGATGGACCTACAACAAAAGGAATTAATGGTTCTCCTTCACATTTGGGCGATTATATTGGATATAAAATTGTAGAAAAATATATGAAAGAGAATAAAAAGTCGTTAAAAGAGTTGCTTGAAATAAAAGATGCAAAAGAAATTCTTAGTAAATCAGGTTATAAACCTAAGAAGTAGGTGAAAAGTAAAAAACGGGAATAACATCAATCAATGAAATCACAAATAGCAGTCTGTCTTAAATTCTTACTTACTCTATGCTTGTTGCTGCTTACACAACTTGCTATGTATATTTTAAACCCAACAATCTTTTCAGTAGAAGGTGTGGGTGATTTCTTTTCCATACTTTGGGGAGCAACACGTTTTGGTATTTCTTCAACGGTTGTCTTCCTTTCTCCTTTCCTGTTTATGGGTTTATTACCTGTAACATTAAAACAAAATAAATATTATAGGATAGTATTAAACTTCTTTTATGTGCTTGGAACAGAATTAATGCTTCTTCTTAACTGCATTGATTTGGGTTATTATAAATTTACTTTCAAGCGTATTACATTCGATTTCTTTAATTATCTTGGAGTTGGAGGTGATTTTAAAGAATTAATTCCTCAATTTGCAAGAGATTATTGGCATATTCTTCTTTTCTTTATTGCCTTAAATTTTTTATTACATTATGCTCGTAAGTTTATAGATAAGAAGTTTAGTCCTGAACTTATAGTTACAAATACAAAATGGTATATAGTTAATTCTTCTTTATTTATTATTCTTATTGGTTTGTTTTTCTTAGGACAAAGAGGAGGACTTCAACTTCGTCCTTTAGGTATAATACACTCTAACTACTATACTTCAAGTCAAAATACAGCCCTTGTTCTAAACACTCCTTTTACTCTTTATCGCACCTGTGGAAAAGAAGGTATTGAGGAAAAGAAATATTTTGCTAACGAAAAAGAGTTGAATACTTATTTCAATCCAATAATAAAACCAACAAACAATGAAATAGATTCTTTGTTTACAGAGCCTTTAAAAATTGGTAAGACAAATGTTGTTGTAATAATTGTTGAAAGTTTATCGGCTGAATACATGAATGGATATACTCCTTTCTTATCTTCCTTAGCTAAGAAATCAATTATCTTTGAAGGTTATGCTAATGGAAAAAGAAGTATTGATGGAATTCCTACCGTTCTTTCTTCTCTTCCTTTACTTATGGAAGAGTCATTTATTACTTCAAGATATGGCTCTGATAAATTATCTTCCTTTGCATCTTTGCTAAAACCTTATGGTTATAAAACTTCTTTCTTCCATGGAGGATATAATGGTTCAATGGGTTTTGATGCCTATACAAGAAATGTTGGTTATGATGATTACTATGGAAGAAGAGAATATAATAATGATAAGGATTATGACGGTCATTGGGGAATATTTGACGAACCTTTCCTTCAATATATGGTTAAGAAACTTAATAATTATCCTGAACCATTCACTTCCGCAGTCTTTACCCTAAGTTCTCATCACCCATACACTATTCCTCCACAGCATAAAGGACGTTTTCCAAAAGGAACAATGATAGTTCATGAAACAGTTGGTTATGCCGATTATGCTTTAAAACGTTTCTTCGAAGAAGCTCAAAAACAACCTTGGTTTAAGAATACATTATTTATTATAACCGCAGACCATTCAGCAGCAACACAAGAAAAAGAGTTTACTACATTATTAGGAAAGCATCGTATCCCTATTATGTTCTATCATCCAAGTATGAAACATGGAATTGATATAAAGCAATATATGCAGCAAACAGATATTCTCCCAACAGCAATGAGTCTTTTACACTACCCTAAACCAATCTTAGCCTTTGGACAAAATATGTTTTCAAAAGATGATAAGTTTTATCTTATACAGTTGAATGGAGAATACATGCTTAGAATGGGTAACTATGTAAGTAAATATCATGAAGGAATAGATTCAGAAATATTCTATTTGCCAAATGATATTAATGCCAAGAACAATATAGGTCCAAAAAACAAAGCACTTTTAAATAAATTTGTATTAAAAACACAAGCAATTATACAAGAATATAACTCATGCTTAATAGAGAATAAACTTATAGGAGATGAAGAAAGATAAGATATTATTTATAATCAATCCCATATCAGGAGTAGGTAAGCAAAAGAAAGTTGAGAAAGCAATAGAGAAGGTATTAGACAAGAGCCTGTTTGATTATGAAGTTGAATATACAGAATATGCACACCACGCAACAGTAATTTCTCTTCAAGCAGCAATTAGACAAGTTGATATAGTTGTTTCAGTGGGAGGAGATGGATCAATTAATGACTGCGTAAGAGGATTGATAGGAACAAATGTAACTCTCGGAATAATACCAGCAGGAAGTGGAAATGGATTAGCAAGAACACTGAATATTCCTCTAAATATAGAAGATGCAATAGAAGTCTTAAATAAGAAAAAAAGAGCAACAATAGATACCGTTAAGGTAAATAATAAGATATATGCTTCAATTGCAGGAATTGGATTTGATGCTTTGATTGCAAAAGAATTTAGAAAAACTAAGGTTAGAGGATTCAATAAATACCTTTCATTAATTCTCCAACTCTATCCCTTCTATGAATCACAAAACTATAAAATGGAGATTGATGGAGAGAAAATAGAATCAAATGCTTTATTTATCAGCTTTGCCAATTCCAATCAATTTGGATACAATACAGTAATAGCACCATCGGCAAAGATAGACGATGGTTTTATGCAGATAAGTATAGTTAAGAAAGTCCCTATTGTTATGTTACCTTGGACAGCACAATTATTATTTCTAAGAAACTTTGACAAGTCAATGTATGTAAAGACCTATAAGGCAAAAGAAGTAAAAGTAATTAATAATAACTCAAGATTAGTAAACCTTGATGGTGAATCAGTACTAATGGATAAAGAATTACATTTTACAATTAACCCTAAATCACTTAATGTAATAATCCCAGACGATAATGGCAAAGAAAGAAAAGAACCTAATTGGTATAGTATATTCAACCAACCCATCTTTCCAATTCGAAACTAATGAAGAAGAACCATTAGAAACAATACCTCCAAAACAACAAAACCTAAAAGTACAATTAGATAAAAAACAAAGAGGAGGAAAGCAAGTAACCTTAATTACAGGCTTTATTGGAACAGATGAAGACATAAACACATTAGGTAAAATGCTAAAAACCAAATGTGGAGTAGGAGGAAACGTAAAAGACGGAGAAATCCTAATACAAGGAGACCATAGAGAAAAAGTAATGACCCTACTAATAGCCCAAGGCTACAAAGTAAAACGAGTAGGAGGCTGAAAGTAAAATTAAAAATCTCTAAAATTCACTTGACTTTTCATCAAGATTTTGTATCTTTGCATTAATAAATCTATTCTAATTCAAAAGAGTAGGATCTAAGAGAAAGAAATCTCCTTAAAATATCTTAAAAACTACGATGCACATCGTAGATAGTCTACGATACCCATCGTAATACCACCACGATGCCCATCGTAGCACAATTAAATCCCTATTAAAATATTTTTATATTCCGTTTTAGTAGAATTATATCCCGTTTCCTTAGAAAAAGATTCCTTTTAATTCCAAGAACTCCTTGTTTAATTCCAACAGAAAAGTAATTTCCTTTCTTTTTAGTGCTTATCGCTAAAACTAAAAGAAAATCACCTAAAACATAGCCCTCATAAATGTTCTGTGTACAAATATTAATTGCTTTTTCCTCGATTGAAAAGAAAAATTAAAGGTTAATTTTTGTATCTATTGCATATATAGAAAAATTATATGTACAATTTTGTATTTAATACATGAGATTAATTAATTGAATGTCAATGATGCAAAAAATATTTATTAAAATAGTTGACAAAAAAATTGTTTATCTTAATTTTCTTTTCTTACTTTGCTGTGTTCTTAGGCTTCGCCTACCAAAAGAAAAGCCCCTCTTGCAGGCTATAAATGCAGAGCTGCTACGGACATTATTTATTAACCAAAACAAAAAGGGCGTGCAAAGATACTAAAAACCTACAATCTACAATACGATAGTATTCTAAATTCGTACGTAGGAGTCGTTTGCTTATCCTTCCGAAAATCCCATTAATAGCGAACAAAGCGGTTTCCGAAAAGCTTATAGCGTAGGAAAATTCTTAAATATTTAATTATATGAAATGCAAGGGAACTTGAATCTAAATTAAATACTAAGAAAAAATAGGTTTTTCATTATTAACTATAATTCAAATTAATCTGGTTAATATAATATAAAAAAGCTAAAGGGAAAAATGCAACTCAATTAATATAAAAAATAAAACATTAGATCCATGTAAATAATAAATAAAAATTTGGCTGATAATGTAAAAAATGAGTTTATACGGAAA
>JBAZSY010000022.1:0-41699 GCA_041662185.1 Bacteroidales bacterium | reverse complement strand
TAAATGAATACCCTAAGATACGTTGTACGATAGAAGGACATACCGATAATGTTGGTTCAGATGAAGACAATTTAATACTTTCTGAAAACCGTGCAAAAGCCGTAGCAGACTATATAATTAAAAGCAGAATAAGAGAAGACAGAATAAAATATAAAGGTTACGGAGCAAAAAAACCTGTTGCAGATAACTCCACAGAAGAAGGAAAAGCACAAAACCGTCGTACAGTCTTTAAAATAGATTCAATGTAATTCTATTCATTCAAGACTTAAGTCAATGAAATAGAATCACGTTCTATTTACATCCAAAAAGACTAACTCTTTCTAAAATTAAACTCATTCTTTTTCAATTTATATTTATTGTTGCCCGATAAAAAATAAAAAGAGTCAAAATGATTATTCAACAACGTGATAATCAAAGATATTTTGTGTTACTTTAAGCATTCTAAAAAAGTAAGCCCCCCTATATTAGTAATCAAACAGGGATAGTTGATTATCTTTTTTCCTGAGCTTATTAACTTCAATCCAAGATTTCATTGGATTATTGAGTAGTTTAAATAAATCAATGTAGTACATTAGTTGAGTTTTTACTATTGAAATAATTGTAGAGAAAGCTAACTATTTTTATAAATCAGTATTATAGATTCTGAATCAAGTTCGAAGTTATTTGTGAGATAAATTATCTCTTTATTATTATCTCTATCCCAGTAAGTAATTCTTCTTGATTTATGTATAAGTTTATGGTTCTTCCCATAGTTAAGTATTATGATTTTATCTGTGATAATACCGTTATCTGTATTCTGAGGTATGTCTAAGTCACATTCACTAATGTATTTTGCATTTACCTTTTGTTTGGTAACATAATAAATCTCATTCTTAGTAAAGTTTTCATAAGCATCATAATCAACATATACTTTATCAAAAGTTAAGAACGAACCTTTTGGAAGTTTTATATCTTTCAGTAGAGTATGATCATGTTTTGCTGCTGCTGTATATTTAACTAAACAGGGGACATCTTCATCTGCTCTTATAATGGTATGTGCTTTTATACCTCCTTTTTTCTTTCCACTTTTGGGATTACGTCCAGCTCCTTTAAGTATTTGTTTAAAGAGACTTATTGTTGTAGAATCTATGATATATAACTTCTTTAATAAATCTCTCTTGAAACAACTGTCCGATAAATATTTTCCATATTGCTTATATAAACTCATATAGATAGCTTCAAAATAATTACTACTCCTTCTTTTATTAGCATCACTCAAAGTACTTTTGTTAGCACAATAACTTATTCCTAAATGTTGCAATTTGTTTGAATCTGATAAAACTCTCTTAATGATGTAAAATCCTTTAATCCTGCATATAGCATTATTACTAAATGTGTATAACCATCTAACTTTTTTACATACCTGTCTGTATTGTATTTTCTTGATATTATATCTATTCTGGAAGGATTGATTAATTTTAATATCTGTCCAAGGATAGGCTGTCCGATAAAATTTGTACTTTTGCTCATAAGATTTATCTGTTTTATTGAAGAGAAACAAAGTAAATCAAAAGTTTATCGGACAAAAATAATTTATATTAGCTCTTTTTGAATTTATACTCCATATAAATTCAATTATACTTGTTTTATTTTGAGTATCTCAAGAATATGTAAATTAGAAGGTTAAATAAGTCATATACACTTATTATATTTGTAGGTGTATAGGTCAATAAATAAAATAACTCCAATAATATTTAAACCTTATTGGAGTTACCTTATTTAGTTGTTTATTAATTACATCTTGATCAACTTTTCTGTTTTGTTTAAGTTATCGCTTTGTAATTTAATATAATAAATTCCTCGAGGAAGAGAAGTTAAGTCTATTGCAATTTCAATATTATTATTTGAAGGCTTAAGTATTTGAGTATTTATTATTCTCCCATTAACATCAATAATCATTAATTTTACTTCTTTATTTATTCCTGATAATTGAAGCTTTGCTTGATTTGCAGTTGGATTTGGATAAATACTTGTTTGAATTAATTGATCAATAAATGATAAACCTAATTCTATGATTACAAAGTTTATATTTTCACCATATTGAATTCCTAATTCTGATTCAACAAAAGCTCTAAAAGTATAATTATTATTTGGTAAAAGTCCATTAATAATTGATTCAAAAGCAATATTACTATCTGGAATATTAATAATAGTATAAGTTCCTGAATTTCTCAATTTATATTCGAATCCTTTTCTAATAAATGTATGAGAACCAATATCTAAAGTTCCATAAAAATTAACTGATGTTGAATTTATATATAAAGCAGAATCTGTAGAAACTAAAATTGGCAAATGTGGAGTGTAAAAATTAAGAGTATCTCCTAAATAAACATTAGTATCCTTAATCATATATGCCATAAACTGATAATTAGTATTTGGAATAAGTCCAACTATATTAGATTTTATATTATTACCTCCGAAATAATTTCCTAAAACTGATGTCCAATTATTTGAATTAACTGCTTTATAATAAAAACCAACAGAATCAAATGTAATATTTAAGTCTGTAATTTGAGCATTTAATCTTGCACTTATTGCTGTAATATTATTTGCTTGTTTTGTTATTATTGGTTTTACATATTGCCATTTCAAAAGAGGAAGAGAATCATTTATTATTCCCAAGTCAGCCTTAAATGCTGCTGTATCTATTCCTGTATTCAAAAGAGTAACAAATGAAGCATTATACATTTCTGCAACAGTTTTAGATACACCCGAATCATCTCCTAAACTTATGTAACCTTGTTGAACATTACCATTTCTATAATAAAGATGATTATTTACTCCTGATGTAGTATATGCAAATCCACATACATTAGTTCCTCCATAAATATTTCCTGATGAATAACAATTTTCTGTTGTTGCATAAGATAAATTTCCTGCAAAGCCACCAACATAATTAAATCCATTTACAGTATTTTTTGAATAAGATTTTTTAATTACCCCTTCACTATATCCACATAATCCCCCAATATAATTAGTCCCTGAAATTAATCCTTTTGTTGTAAAACAATTTATAATTGTTCCATCGATTATTCTACCACAAATTGCTCCAACGTTTTCATATCCTCTTATTCTTGCATTGACAACTCCTAAATTTTTAATCTCAGCATTAGCTCCTATCATTCCAAATAATCCAATATTGGAATTTAATGATGATGAAGAATCCTTCACGATCCTTAAATTACTAATTATTTTATTATTACCATCAAACTTACCATTAAAGATATTGCTTTCAACGTATGAAGTTCCTTCAGAATTCCAAGAACCAATAGGGATAAAATTATTAACTCCTGCCATATCTATATTATTAGTTAACTTATAATATAATCCTTGAGTGGAGTTTTGAGAATTAACATAATTAGACAAGTAAATTAAATCTGAGGTATCTTGAATTTCAAATGGATAAGTTGATATTCCTTGTCCTAAAATAGGTAATGTTTTAAATCTTATTTCGTCTCCTAAATAAGATTGAGAAGTTGTATTTAAGAATGCCTTATAGACATATTCTGTATTTAATATTAGATTAGTTAATGATTGAGACATATTATTATTTCCACTAACGAATATTGTATCATAATTAACTTGTGATACTTTTTTCCATAGAAATCCTTTTGTAACTAATGTATCATGTACTAAAATAACCATACCATTTATTTTCGCACTAAGACCATAAATATCTGTTGCTGGCTGAGAATATACTCCTGTCACTAATTGTTGGTATTGCCAAACAAGAATAGGGTAACCTTGATTCACATTTAAACTATCATGACAAAAAACAAGTGGAGTTTGATTTGTATTTAATAGAGAAACTAATGATCCATTTGTCATTTGAGTGTGAGTTAATGTATAACCCGCATTATTACCTATACTTCCTTGCAAAACTGATTCCGACATACTATACTGATAAAAATTAGTCCCCCAAGTAGCATGACCAAAAGCACAAGTATTAGTACTTCCTGTAACATTTCCTGCTGAATAACAGTATTGTGTATTAGCATAATTTAAGTTTCCAGCAAAACCACCAACATATATTACACCATATACATTAGCTGTTGAATAGCAATTTCTAACTATACCACCATCACTATTACCTATTAATCCTCCAACACAAGTATTCCCTCCAACAAGTCCCATTGAGTAACAATTCTCAATTGTTCCATCATCTATTCTTCCACATATTGTTCCAACATTTTCGTGACCCCTCGTTCTAGCATTTACTATCCCTAATTTTTTTACTAATCCATTTGCACCTATTCTTCCAAACAAGCCTACATAGTCATTAGTTGATACTGTTGAATCTTTTAGAATTGTTAAATTTTTAATCACTTTTCCATTACCATTAAAATTACCATTAAAGTAATTCGATTCAGAACTTGAAGTTCCTGCTGAATTCCAACCTCCTATTGGAATAAAATTAGTTACCCCTGTTAAATCAAGGTTGTTCATCAGAATAAAATAAGTATTAGAGTATGTATTTCCTCCTCTAACATTATTTGATAATGTTCCTAAATCTGTAGCATTATTAATTTGATAAGGACTAGTCGATGTTCCTGCTCCTGTCCATTGAGCAAAACAATTTTGTGTCGATAAGGCAAATAAACCTAATAGTGCAAAATAAAATAATCTCTTCATAAAGTTGTAATTATAATTACTAAATAGCTCTTTATAGAGCATTTATTTCTTTTCTAATTTTTGTCCAACGTTCCTGATCCATTTTTGCTCCATAGACTTCTATTACATTCCCAGCCAATATACTTCCCATATTACCACAATATTCTAAATCTTTCCCTAAACAAAGTCCTGCCAGAAATCCTGCTGCATACATATCTCCTGCTCCTGTTGTGTCTAAGCAAGTTCTTTCTCTTTCATATATTCTTATTTCCTGTTCGCCCGATTTAATAAAAGAACCTTTCTTACCTATCTTAACAACTGCTATATCACAAAGATCTGCTATAGTTTTTACCGCCTGTTCAGCATCTTGTGAAGTAAATACCTTTGCTTCTTCTTCATTTGCAAATATAATATGAACATCCTTACATATTTCTTTTAAGAAATCAAGATTTTCTTCAACAACATTATAACTTGCAAGGTCTATTGAAACCTTTAAACCTTGTTCTTTTGCCATTTGTATTGCTGTGCGAATTAAATCATGATTAACTATCAAATAGCCTTCAATATGGAAATAATCATAACCAGAAAAAAGCTCCTTAGTTAATAAATCGGCTCTAAGTTCAATTGCAGCTCCAAGATAAGTTGCAAATGTTCTTTCTCCATCTTTAGAAATAAGGGCAACGGCACAACCTGTTGGGGTTGATTGGCTCTTAAAGAACTTAGGTTCTATAGAGTTTTCTAACATATCATTTGCATAGAACCCTCCTAATTTATCTTCTCCAACCATTCCTATATAACCAGAGCATACACCAAGATTAGCTATTCCATTTGCAGTGTTAGCAGCAGAGCCACCTGTTTGCTTAGTTGAATTAAGATGGAGTGTAGCTTTTTGAATCATAGCCGACACTTCTTTATCGACTAATTGCATACTTCCTTTTGGCAGATTTAATATTTCAAGGTCTTTATCTGATTCTAATTGAGTAATGATATCTACTAATGCATTTCCTAAGCAAAGGACTTTCTTCGACATAATAATATATTTTAAGTTAAAATTCAAGCAAAAATACAAATAATTTTCATAACAAAAGCACAAAATAATAAACATTCATTATCTCTTTCTAATTCAGCCAATAGTTAAGGTAGATAAAACAATTTTAGATAAAGAATATCAAAAAAAAGACGCGATAAATCACGTCTCTATAAAGTATTGGGTTAAAACAATATGGAATATTAAACGTTTCCCTTATTTCTTTGATTGTATATATTCGTTTATTGCTTTAGCCGCTTCTTTTCCTGCTCCCATTGCAAGAATTACTGTTGCTGCTCCTGTTACGGCATCTCCTCCTGCAAATATTCCTTCTCTTGAGGTTTGTCCTCTTTCATCTGCAATAATTCCTCCCCATTTTTCTGATGCTAATCCTTTTGTTGTATTTATTATTAATGGATTTGGACTTGTGCCTAAAGACATTATAACACAGTTTGTTTCTATCTCATATTCACTGCCCTTAACTTCAAGTGGTCTTCTTCTTCCACTTTCGTCAGGAGAACCTAATTCCATCTTAATACACTTAAGAGCTTTTACCCAACCTTTTTCATCAGCAAGAATTTCAACAGGGTTATTCATTGTGTGGAAGATTATTCCTTCTTCTTTAGCATGGTGAACTTCTTCAACTCTAGCTGGCATTTCCTTTTCACTTCTTCTATATACAATATGAGTTTCTGCACCAAGACGCTTTGCTGTTCTGGCTGCATCCATTGCAACATTACCACCACCAACAATAACTGCTGTTGTTCCTTGATAAACTGGGGTATCATATCCTTCTTCAAAAGCTTTCATTAAATTGGAACGAGTTAGGATTTCATTTGCAGAAAGAACACCATTAAAGTTTTCTCCTGGAATACCCATAAACTTAGGCAATCCAGCACCAGAACCAATAAAAACAGCTGAATAACCTTCTTCGTCAAGCAATTCATCAATTGTTATGCTCTTGCCAACAATTACATCATTTATAATGTTTACGCCAAGTTTCTTAACATTATTAACTTCATATTGAACTACATCTTGCTTAGGTAAACGAAACTCTGGAATACCATAAACCAATACTCCACCTGATTCATGAAGAGCTTCAAATATAGTTACTTCATATCCTAATTTAGCTAAATCTCCTCCACATGTTAATCCAGATGGACCAGCTCCAACAATAGCTACTTTCTTTCCATTTAAAGGTGCTTTTTTAGCCAATTCAATTTTATGTTCTCTTCCCCAATCGGCAACAAAACGCTCTAATTTACCAATTGAAACAGCTTCACCTTTCTTTCCCAAAATACAAGTTCCCTCGCATTGTGATTCTTGAGGACAAACTCTACCGCAAACAGCAGGCAAAGCAGTATCTTCAGCAAGAATATGAGCAGCAGAAACAAAGTCCCCAATTTTCACCTTAGAAATAAACTGAGGTATCTTAACGCTAACAGGACATTGTGTAACACAACCTGGTTTTTTACACTCTATACAACGTGAAGCTTCCGCCATAGCTTCTTTTTCATTATAGCCATAACATACTTCTTCAAAATTATGAGAACGAGCTTCAGGGTCTTGTTCTCTTACCTTTACTTTCTTTGTCTTTTCAACAATAATATCAGCTTGAAGTGATTGTTCAACAGAAGAGGTTAGATTGCAATTATGTCCTTGAGTATTTGTTGCTATTTCAAATTGACGATACATTGTTTGGCGTCTCATAGCTTCATCGAAGTTTACAAGATGTCCATCAAATTCTGGTCCATCAACACAAGTAAACTTAGTCTTATCTCCAACCGACACCCTGCATGCTCCACACATTCCAGTTCCGTCAACCATTAGAGTATTTAAACTTACAATAGTCCTAATTCCATATTGCTTAGTTAAAAGGCAAACAAATTTCATCATTATCATAGGTCCTATGGCAACAATTTCATCATAATGTTTTCCTTTATTATCAATTAAGTCTTTAATTATATCAGTAACTAATCCCTTATTACCATTTGAGCCATCATCAGTACAAATATATAGATTCTTTGAAGCAGCCCTCATCTCATCTTCCAAGATAATTAAATCCTTAGTCTTTGCTCCCATAACAACATCAACATCAATTCCCATTTGTTTAAACCATTTAACTTGGGGATAAATTGGTGCTGTTCCAACTCCTCCTGCAACAAATAATATCTTTTTATTTTTTAGACTTTCTTTATCTTCATGCAAAAACTCACTCTCTCTTCCAAGTGGTCCTACTATATCCTTAAAACTATCTCCAACATTTAATTGAGCCATTCTTTGAGTAGATTTCCCAACTATTTGAAACACCAAAGTAACTGTGCCTTTTTCTCTATCAAAGTCACAAATTGTTAATGGTATTCTTTCTCCCTTTTCATCAATTATTACAATAACGAATTGTCCTGGCTTTGCAGCTCTTGCCACCCAAGGTGATTCAACATCCATCAAATAGATGTTTTCTGTAAGTTCTCTCTTTGTTTGAATTTTAAACATAAATTCCTGTAAAAATATTATTATTATTTGTTTCTTTTTTATTTGAAATAGACGAGTAATTATTTGGCTAACTTTTATTTGTTTTCGCCAATTGGCTTTACTAATTTTTCTACTTCCTTACTCGTTAGATTAAGTTCATAAGCTAACTTTGCCTTATTAGTTCTATTAAGAATAATCATCATCAAAGATAATACGCAAAAAATCAAATACATAATATTATTGGATAGCACAAGACCAATAATGGCAATAACTGACATTATGGTAAAAGATTTTAATCTTTTTTTATTGCTTTCGTGATAAGAATTAAGCTTTTTACTAAAAGCAAAGTCCTTCATCTTTCCGAGTTCTCTTTGATAAACTTTTCTACCTCCAATAAAAAAAAGCAAGATACATATCATCATAATTATTGATATATACATATTTGTTTTTTGCCCTAAACCTATTTTCCCAACAATTAATGTTGTAATAAATCCTGCCACTGCAATGATTATATTTATGATTATGTACTTGATATGCAACCCATTTAAATTCTCAATGTATCCTTTCATCTCTTTATTTTTTTATTTATTAGCTAGCAAATATATAAAAAAAATGCTTTTTCATTGCTGTTATCACAAATATTTTTACTTTTGCATTATTGATAAGAACAATTTAGGTATATAATTATTCTTTCAAGATCGACTTTTTCCCAAAAATGTTCATTTATTAATCAGCGAAATAATCGCAATTTTATTTATCATGTAATTTTATGTACAACAAATCTCAATTAGACACTAAATCGTTAGAGGATTTAAAAAAAATCGCACAAGAACTAAACATAACTAAGCTCAATAAGCTCAACGAACAAGAATTAATCTACAAAATTTTAGATCATCAAGCAGCTAATCCTGCAAAAGAAGATGAAGAAGAGTCTTCTCCTAAACAAAAGACACAAAGGAGAACAAGACTTAAGCCAAAACCAGTAGCAGAATCAAATGTTAAGGGTTCTAATCCTGTTGCTCCATTGCCAAAACCTACCGAAACGGAACCTTCTCAAAAAACTACACCATCTCAAAAACCCAATATTGCACAACAAAAACCTAAAAGCAAACCTGCTCCAAAACCAGAGAAGCAAAACAAAAAAGAATTAAATATTTTTGACATACCTGAATTTATTATGCCAGAAATACCTATAATAGAAGAATTAAAACTTCCAGAACTTAATCTCAAAGCACAAAAGCCAATAACTGAAATAAAAATAGCTCCAAAAGCTATTGATAAGAAACCAATAGAAGAAAAACCAATTCAAAAAAATGAAGAGGTAAGAGTTGAAAAAATAGAAAAACCTGAAAGAGAAGAGTTTGAAGAGAGAGAAGACTTTAAACCAGAAAACAAAGAAGAACAAAAAGGGAATAAACAAGAACACATACAAGAAAATAAAGAAGTTGTTGAAGGGAACAGAACCGAAATAAATATAGAGAGTCCTATTGCTCAACAACATCAAAATTCAAAAGTAGTATTTAATTTTGAAAAAGAAGGCTTAATAAATGCCGAAGGAGTATTAGAAATAATGCCTGATGGTTATGGCTTCTTACGTTCTTCTGACTACAACTACTTAAATTCACCTGATGATATATATGTATCACAATCACAAATAAAACTCTTTGGACTTAAAACTGGAGATACTGTTAAAGGAACTATTCGTCCTCCAAAAGATGGAGAAAAATATTTTCCAATGGTTAGAGCTGAATTAATAAATGGAAGGACAACAGAACAAATACGTGATAGAGTACCATTTGACTATCTTACTCCATTATTTCCAGAAGAAAAATTCCACCTAACGGGTCACAGAGGTGAAAGTCTATCAACAAGAATAATAGATCTTTTTACACCAATAGGGAAAGGACAACGTGCCTTAATAGTAGCTCCTCCAAAAACCGGTAAGACAACTCTTTTAAAAGAAATAGCTAATGCAATAGCAGCTAACCATCCAGAAGTTTATTTAATAGTATTATTAATTGATGAACGTCCAGAGGAAGTAACTGATATGCAAAGAACGGTTAATGCAGAAGTAATTGCATCAACATTTGACGAACCAGCAGAAAGACACGTAAAGATTGCAAACCTTGTTCTTGAAAAAGCAAAAAGAATGACAGAATGCGGACATGATGTTGTTATAGTTCTTGATTCAATTACTCGTTTAGCAAGAGCTTATAACACTGTTGCTCCTTCATCAGGAAAAGTTCTTTCTGGAGGTGTTGAAGCAAATGCTCTTCAAAAACCAAAACGTTTCTTTGGTGCTGCAAGAAATATAGAAAATGGTGGTTCTTTAACAATTATAGCTACTGCACTTATTGAAACGGGCTCTAAAATGGACGAAGTAATCTTTGAAGAATTTAAGGGAACGGGAAATATGGAACTCCAATTAGATAGGAAGATATCAAATAAAAGAATATTCCCTGCAATTGACATTGTTTCTTCATCGACAAGACGTGATGACTTATTATTAGAAGGTGGAATTGTAAGCAGAATGGGAATTATTCGCAACTATCTTTCTGATATGAACACAATGGAGGCTATGGATTTCATAAAAAAACAAATGCAAGGTACTAAGAGCAACGAAGAGTTTCTCTTACATATGAATAGTTAATAAAATGAATGATATTTTAGCTTTACAAAAGCAAGCCAATGAGCTTTCAACTAAGATTTGTAGTTTTTGTAAACCGTTAATGCTTTCAACTCAACACAAAAATCAAGTTCATCAACTACTTAGTAGTGAAGCCGATTTAAGGTTATCCATTGAATTAGCAATGGAAGTTAAAACAAAAAAAGATTTTTTAGAAAAGCTATCATTAGCACAAGAAGAAGCAGAAATAATTTTATATATGCTAATGCAATTTAAAGAAGAAAAGATTAATGAAATTTCTCCAATGAAAGAACTTGCTAAAAAGATTATCAATACTATCAAACAAATTAAATAGAATATCGTTATTATCATTAATGAGATTTTTCAAACTACATAGAAAACTAATAAGCAGTATATTAATAATTCTTGCATTTTTTATCTCTGCATTTTTTATTTTGTATTCTATATTTATTCCTGAACATTCAAAATTTGCATTTGCTAAAGAAAGGCATGTAATTTTATTTGCTCATCGCGGTCAAATTAGTTCTGCCCCTGAAAACACTTATGAATCAGTTTTACTTGCTCAAAAACAAGGCTTTGAAGCTGTTGAAATAGATATAAGATATACTAAAGATAAAGAACTTGTATTATTTCATGATGAAACCATGAAAAGACTTCTTGGCGATGACAGAAAACTTGAAGATGCTACATATTCTGAGATAAAAAAGAAAAATATAATTTGGAATAATGAAACGACTTCCTCAAAGGTTGTGAAATTAGAAAGAATATTTCAAGATTTCCCTAAACTCTACTATTATCTTGATATTAAAACTCCAACGAATGAAAATATTGAAAACCTTGTTTCATTAATTAATAAATATAATATGGAAGACAAAGTAATAGTAGCTCATGCAAAACTATTTAAACAAATAAGATTTAAAATAAAACACCATGAAATTGCCAATGCTTTAGAGGGATTTAATTCTGGATATGAAAGATGGATTGGATTAATTCCCAAAAAACTAAGACCAGATTTTTATTCCAGTTTTATTTACAAAACAGATGACAAACAAATATCAAAATTCAAAGAAAAAGGATTATTAAATCGTAAGATTGTTTATGATGTAAATAAAGAAAATATTGATAAAGCAATTAATCATTATGGATTACAATATCTAATAATTGATATTGATTCAATACCTTCAACTATAAAATATAATATACGAAAATATAATGGCAAATAACGAAGATTTATTCAAAAAAATAATTTCTCACGCTAAAGAATATGGATTTATTTTTCCATCAAGTGAGATTTATGATGGAATGGCTGCCGTATATGACTATGGTCAATATGGAGTAGAACTCAAAAACAACATAAA
This sequence comes from Bacteroidales bacterium, assembly GCA_041662185.1. Lineage (GTDB taxonomy): Bacteria > Bacteroidota > Bacteroidia > Bacteroidales > P3 > UBA10566. The sequence continues at coordinate 29,545 of JBAZSY010000022.1, read as the reverse complement.
ACAATATTGGTGGAAGTCAATGGTTCAAATGCACGAAAACATTGTGGGAATTGATTCTGCTATATTTATGCACCCAACAATATGGAAAGCCTCTGGTCATGTTGATGCATTTAGCGACCCTTTAATTGATAATAAGGATTCTAAAAAAAGATATAGAGCTGATGTATTGATTGAAGACCATATAGCAAAAATAGAAGATAAAATAAATAAGGAAGTTGAAAAAGCACATAAACGCTTTGGCGATAGCTTTGATAAGGCTCAATTTCTTGCAACCAATCCTCGAGTTTTAGAAAACCAAGCAAAGATTGAAGATATAACAAAACGCTTTGCTGAACTAATGAATGAGAATAACCTTGTGGGTGTTAAGGCATTAATTGAAGAACTTGAAATAGTTTGTCCAATATCTGGAACAAGAAACTGGACTGATGTTCGTCAATTCAATCTTATGTTCTCTACACAAATGGGTTCTGTATCAGAAGACACTAATGTTGTTTACCTTCGTCCAGAAACTGCACAAGGAATATTTGTAAACTACCTTAACATTCAAAAAACAGGAAGAATGAAGATACCTTTTGGGATAGCTCAAATAGGTAAAGCATTCAGAAACGAAATAGTTGCTCGTCAATTTATTTTCCGTATGCGTGAATTTGAACAAATGGAAATGGAATTCTTTGTACGTCCTGGAACAGAAATGCAATGGTTTAAATATTGGAAAGAAACTAGAATTAAATGGCATTTAGCACTTGGAATTTCAGAAGATAAATATCGTTTCCATGACCATGATAAACTTGCGCACTATGCTAATGCAGCAACAGATATAGAATTTGAATTCCCATTTGGATTTAAAGAATTAGAAGGAATTCATTCCCGTACCGACTTTGACCTTAAACGTCATCAAGAATTTTCAGGAAAGAAACTACAATATTTTGATCCAGAACTAAATGAAAGCTATATACCTTATGTTATAGAAACCTCAATTGGATTAGATAGAACATTCTTAGCTGTATTTAGTAATTCGTTTCTTGAAGAAACACTTGAAGATGGCTCTATTCGTACAGTACTTAACCTGCCAAAAGTTCTCTCTCCAATAAAAGCAGCTATTCTTCCTCTTGTTAAAAAAGATGGAATGCCAGAAAAAGCAAGAGAAGTAATGGATTTATTGAAACCAGAATTTATGGTACAATATGATGAAAAAGATGCAATAGGAAAACGCTATCGCCGTCAAGATGCTATTGGAACACCATATTGTATTACAATAGATACAGAAACATTAGAAAACAATACTGTAACAATTAGAGAAAGAGATACAATGCACCAAAACCGCATTGCAATTTCGGAACTTGAAGCATATATTCACAAAGGGATAAAACCTTTAGCATAAACATAATACAAAATTTATGGTTTAACCAATATATAAAAACAAAGGGATAGAATTAATTTTCTATCCCTTTACTTTTATACGTTCTAAACTCCCTTTTTTTAAAATTAAACTCCGTTTATTTGAATTTATGCTCCATATATTTGGAATTATATTAACTCTTTTTGAATTTATATAGAGTTTATTTTGAGACTAAATTACAAATAAACTTGCTTTTTAATTCTATTGTTTGATAAGTGGAATTGCGTCTATCCATGATGGCACAGCATTAATATCTATATCAAAAACTATTGTTCCCCAGAAATACATAAAAATAACAATTAATATCACACCTAAAATATTAACGAATATTCCTGCTTTAACCATATCCATAATTTTTAGTTTTCCTGTGCCGAATACAATAGCATTAGGTGGTGTAGCTACAGGAAACATAAAAGCCATTGATGCTGATAAAGCTACTGGGATCATAAGAAACAATGGATTAATTTGAATTTGATTTGCTAATCCAGAAACAATAGGAAGCATCATTTCTGTAGTAGCTGTATTTGACGTAAACTCGGTCAATGAAGTTATTAAACTAGATACCACAATTAATAAATTCACATCACCTAAATTTCCAGCAGCAACAAGTTTTTCACCAACATATTTAGATAAACCAGATTCTATAAATCCATTTGCTAGGGCAAATCCTCCTCCAAATAAAAATACAATACCCCATGGTATTTTAGGAATAATTTCCCAAGTAATCAATCCTTCTTTTTTATTTGAACTTGGCACAATAAAAAGCAATAAAGATATAAAAATAGCTATAGTTCCATCATTAATAAATTGGGGATTTTTAAATAATGAACTCCATCCTGGAATAGTAAAATTGCCTACTGTTATATCATGACTAAATACCCACATAAATACTAACAATATAAACAATACAAAAACTCTTTTTTGTTCTATAGTTATTGAACCTAATTCCTTATATTTTTCTTTAAAAAAAGATTTATTCATAACTTCAATATCTTTATTTACTGGAAACATAAAAAATAGAAGTAATAAAACTAAAACCAACATAATTATACTGAAAGGGAATGCAAAAATAAACCATTGTCCAAATGTAATTTGAGGGGCATTGGGATATATTATTTCAAAAATCCTAACTAATGAAAGATTTGGAGGAGTTCCTACTAAGGTTGCAACTCCTCCTATTGAACAAGCATAAGCTACAGCAAGTAAAATAGCAGTTGGAAACTTTCCTAATTTTTTATTTCCATGAATGGCTTCTAATGCTGTTGTTACAGAAAATGCTATTGGAAGCATCATCATTGCCGTTGCCGTATTAGACATCCACATAGACAAAAAAGCAGAAGCCAACATAAAGCCAGCTAATATTTTAAATGGACTCCCTCCCAAATATGATAATATTTTTAATGCTATTCTTTTATGTAAATCCCATTTTTCAATAGCTAAAGCCATAAAAAAACCACCAATAAAAAGAAAAATAACGTAATTTATATATGCATTTGAAATGGACTTTCCATCCATAACTCCAAAAGCAGGGAAAAGTATTATCGGTAAAAGACTAGTTAAGCCAATAGGTAAAGCTTCCGTCACCCACCAAAAAGCCATAATTACAGCAGTAGCTGCTGTAATTGTAACATTTCTATTTTCTGGAACTAAATCCAAAAAAGAAACCATCAATACGAATATAATAAGCCCAATGAGAATAAACGTGTATTTTACTCCTGATTTTTCAACTACTCTTGTCATATATTACATTTTTACATAGTTGATAATTTAGTATTCGAAAATTAATCTCTATATTTCAAATAAGAATATTTATCCCCCTTTATTAGTCATTATTTCAAGAATAAGATTATCTGTACAGTCCATTCCATAGCGACCTATTTTACCGAGGTTTTTTATCGAACGTTCTATATCATGTTCTGATATTCCATCGGTTTCTTCTACTACTATGTTTCGCATTGCAAGGGTTGAGCAATCAAAGGCAGCATTTAGTCCTGTTGAAATCTTTAAGGCACATGAAGGTTTTGCTCCATCACATATCATTCCTGTTATTGTGTTAATCATATTCTTGATTAAGTAACAAACTTGTGTATATGTTCCTCCTTGCAATAGTACAAATCCACAACCTACTCCTATTGAAGCATTCACTACTCCACAAAGTGCGGAAAGTCTTCCTATATATTGTTTTATATAAATAGACATTAGGTGTGATAGCATTAATGCGCGGTTTATTTCTTCTTCTGACTTGCCTAATTCTTTTCCAAATTCATAAATTGGAATTGTGCAAGTAATACCTTGGTTGCCTGAACCTGAATTTGAATAAACTGCTGATGTTGCTCCATCCATTCTTGCATCTGAGGCAGCACATGTTCTTGCTATTACTCTTTTTCTAACAGAAGATTCTTCATCTGAAAACAATATTTTTCCTAAGGTTAATCCAAAAACGCCTTCCATTCCTTCTTGAGTAGCTTTTTCAATAACCTTTATGGTATCCATTAACCAACTTATCTCTGAAATATCTGATTTGGTTGCATAGTCAAATACATCTTTTGAACTAAGGTCTATATCTATATTTGTACTTTCTTGAGTTTGATTATTCAAACTGTCAACATGCAAAATCACTTCTTCATTCTTTTGAAGATGAATAAAATTTTGATGTGTATTTGCTATTATTGTTTTTGAAAAGTCATTACCAGAATAAGCGATACATTCTATATAAAGTTTATCTACATTTTTTGCAAGATGAATATCTATTTTATGAGAATCTAACCATTCTTTAGCTTGCTCTAAATGTTGGCTTGCATTATTCAAAACATCTAATCCTTGGGAATAATCACCACATACTACGCCTAAACTTACTGCTATTGGAAGTCCTTTCATTCCTGTCCCTGGAATACCTACTCCCATTGCATTCTTAATTATATTCTGGCTTATAAATAATTCTATACGCTGGGGTTGTTTACCAAGTATTTCTTTTGCTCTTGCAACGCATAATGCAACTGCAACTGGTTCTGTACAACCTGTTGCCAATACAATATTATCCTTTAATAGTTTTCGTATTATATCAGTCTTAGACATAGTTTTCTATTATTAGTTCTAATTAGTTAGCTTTTCCTATTTCTTTCATTACCTCTGGCTTAATCTTGCTCTCATATATTTTTTGGAACTCTTCCCAAGTATATGTTTTGTCATATTTTCCGCCTAAAAATACTGCCATTGGTTCAAAGTCTTTTGCTGAATAATAGCCTGGTATTACTGTTGCTATTGTTAAATCTGGATTAAGAATTGAAAATGAAGGATAAGACAAACGATTATTTAATAACATATTTGCAAGTCCATTTACAGAACCTCTACTTGCATTAGGATTCAAATTTTTATATGTCTTTCCTCCAAATATTATTTCTTCTTTTGATTCTGCATCAAATTTAACACAATAGAAATAATGATTCATTATCATTGATATTGTTGGATCTTCGAAAGTATCTCTATCCATTCTTTTACACCAGCCGCACCAATCTGTGTAGCAATCAATAAATACTCTCTTTGCGTTCTTTCCATCTTTTTCAATTGATTTTTCTACATCTGTTATCTTTAACCAATTGATTTTTGTTTGTGCATTTGTTGCTCCAACAAATAGTGTTAAGCATAATGCCAATAGGGTGATTCTTTTCATAAATTACTCTTTTTCTTCTTCGTTAATTATTATGTTTTCTTCTATTCTTTTTACTTTTGCTCCTGTATAGTAATGTTCTATTACTTGCCAATACTCATAACCTTCTTCACACATCCTTATTGCTCCCTCCTGGCTCAACCCTACTCCATGTCCATAACCTCTACCTGTTAATTTTACTTCACTTCCCCATTCTTGACAATCAAAAAATGTTGAACGAAGTCCAAAATCTTTTCTAATTTGAACTAAACTTACTCCAAGCATTTCTTTCTTTCGTCCTTCTTTTTGCGAGAAATTAAGAAGTTCATGTTTAATGGAATCATCCTTTATATTAACCCCTTTATCTTTAAAATAACGTTGCCAATCTTTTATCTTTATAAATTTATCCCATTCATAAGCCTTTGTTCCTACTGAAAAGGTATCCTTTACACTTACTAAATGAGAAAAAGGTTTACCCCATACATCTTCAGAGTTGACTGTTTCTCCTCCGCTATTAGCATGGAATAAGGTTTCTATCATATTGCCGTCCTTATCAACAATTACTTCTCCCTTACTATTGTATGCACCTTGGACAACTTCCACTTGGTTTGCTCTTCCTTTATAAGCTTGACAATGCACTCCATCACACATCTGATAGCCATCTTTCTGGTGTTTTGCAAGATTCATCATTAGATAATTTCTAACACAAATTGCTTGTAATTTAAAGAACTCTACATTTTTTGTTGCGCCCCAAGTTTCAGCTTGAACAACCCCTGCTATATAACTTTCTATTTCAATATTATTGATTAGCCTTAAACTTTCTTTTGTATCATTAGTAATAATTAAATTGTCATCATAACGCCTTTCCTGTACTTTGCAATGAAGTGACGTTACTAAAAAGAAACTCATTAATGCGTCTGAAGTAAAGTTTATTTTTTTATAATGCCCAATAAGAGAATCATTCAATATTAGCTCTATCTTTCCTCCTTCTGCCTTTAGTTTTGCTTTAGATGTCTTGTTTAATTCTATTTTTGTTTTATCTACTTCAATGAAGTATTTACCAAAAGATGGTACAAATGTTATTTCCTTTATTGATTGGTCTGCATAAATTCTTACGTTTATCTTTTGAGCTTTTGCTCCAATAGTTAGAAATATTATGGTCAGAAAAAAAAGTAGTATTTTTATTGCCCTCATTATTAATTTATATTTTCACTATTTATAGCAACTATTCTTTTAGCAATCTTGTTACTTGCTCCTGCATCTCCTAATATTGTTTTTAGATTAGAATAGTTCATTTTCATTTCTGTTCTATATAATTCATCGTAGGCTATTTTTCTAAATTCCTTATCCAATCTTTCCTTATTCCAATCCTTTTGCAATAATTCAACAACTGCTTGACGGTCAAGAATTAAATTTACAAGCGAAATATATTTCAGTTTAACTAGAATCTTACCTATTGCTATTGATATTGGATTACCCTTATAACATACAACTTCTGGCACATTAAATAGTGCTGTTTCTAAAGTTGCCGTTCCTGAACAAACAACTGCGCAATAAGCAACATTAAGAATGGAATAAGTTTGATTAAATATTACCTTTGCATCTATTCCATGCATTAATTTACGATAGAAACTTTCTTTATGGTTGTCAAGAGCTGCAATAATAAAATCAAAGTCTGGATATTTCTCAACCAAACTCATTTGAATAGAGAGCATAGATTTAATTTCTTGAACTCTACTTCCAGGCAATAAAGCTACAATTGGTTTTGAACCTAAACCATTTTCCTTTAAAAATTCTTCTTTATTATAAATGCTATTAAAATATTGTATTTCATCTAAAAGAGGATTCCCATAGTATTCTACTTCAAAATCATGTTTCTTAAAGAAAGGAACTTCAAATGGAAAAATCACAAAAAGCTTTGTCAGATTTTTCTTCATCATCTTAATCCTACCCTTCTTCCACGCCCAAACTTTTGGAGAAATATAGAATAATGTCTTAAATCCATTTTTATGACAGAACTTAGCAATCTTAAGATTAAACCCTGCATAATCAACAAATATTACTGAATCTGGATTATAAGAAAGTATATCTTTTTTACAGAATTTCAGGTTAGTAACTACTGTTTTAAGATTAGCAACAACCTCAACAAATCCCATAAAGCTTAAATCTTTGATATGCTTTACAACATCAGCTCCTTCTTTTGCCATATTATCGCCTCCCCAAGCTCTAAACTCTGCATTTTCGTCTTTAAGTTTCAATTCTTTTATAAGAAATGAAGCGTGCAAATCTCCAGATACTTCCCCTGCTATTATATAATATTTCATCTCTTATCTTAAATATGAGTGTTGGAAAATATTCCAATTCTAAATAATAAAAATGCTAAAAAGATAAAACCAATAAAAATAACCAATACTATTGATTTAGCTGTCTTTATGTTCTTTGTTTTAAAATACCAACGCATAAGAAGTATGGCTGGAATAAAAGAAAACATAAATATTTTTGGATCGTCATTAAAGCCTTTTGAGAACATTGCCAAGCCTAAAAGTAATATCCCTGCTGTTATAAGAGTAGAGACTATTCCAATCAATGCTCCAAACAAATAGTCGTCTTTTCTAAATTTATCTATCATTATTCAAAACGTTTTTTATATTTATCAATTACTTGGTAAGCAGTAAAATCAACTTGCATTGGTGTTATTGCTCCATATCCTTCTTTTAATGCATTATAATCTGCCCCTGGCTTTTCGTCTTGGCATTTATACACACCTGTCAACCAATAATAACTATGTCCCATGGGATCTTTTCGTTCTAAGAAATCTTCATTCCAATAAGCTTTGGCTTGATGGCATACCTTAAGACCTTTCATTTCACTTTCTGGAAAATTTACATTAAGACAAACATTTTCATCTAATCCATTTTCTAAAACATCTTTTGTGATTTTCTCTATTGATGGTATGCAATGAGTAAAGTCAGCATCTAAACTATGACAATCTACCGAAAAACCTATACTTGATATATTTTCAGCACAACCTTCAAAAACAGCAGCCATAGTTCCTGAATAAATAGTATTTATTGAAGCATTAGAGCCATGATTTATTCCCGAAACTACTAAGTCTGGTTTTATTTCCTTAAATATTATATTAAAAGCTATCTTTACACAATCAACGGGAGTTCCATTACAAACATAAGCTTTATAACCCTCCTTTTCTTCTATTTTATGATAACGTAATGGGTCATTTACTGTTATAGCATGACTTTTCCCACTTTGTTGATTAGTAGGAGCCACAACAACAACATCACCAAACTTTCTCATTATATCAATTAATAGCTTAATTCCTTTTGAGCGGAAGCTATCGTCATTAGTTACAAAAATCAATGGTCTCTTCATATTTTTCATAAAACAAGCTACAAAGGTAAGTATAAAAATATTACCTTTGCATATTCAAATTATAATTATGATCAAACGAATACTTCTTTTCCCTATCAATCTACTTTGGAGAATTGATAATAAATTCCTAAGGTTCTTATTTGTAGGAGCTTTAAATACTGTCTTCGGCTACTTAATTTTCTTACTTCTAATTTGGACTGGACTTCATTATTCTATTGCCTTGCTCCTATCTCAAATCTTAGGTGTTTTATTTAATTACAAAACTACAGGCTATCTTGTTTTTCAAAATAAATCAAATAACCTAATAATAAAATTCTTTATTGTTTATGGAGTTATATATCTAATCAACCTATTAGAACTTTATCTATTAAATGGTTCTGGATTATATGAATACATCCTTTCTTGTAAATCATTACAATTCATTAATAATTTGCCAATAAATCAAAATAAACTTGGAGATGCCATTGGTCAAGCAATAGTAATTATTCCTAATTCAGTAATAGGTTTTTTCTTAAACAAGATATTTGTCTTTAAAAAAGAAAAAGTTTAATCGTTTATTTGTAGAAACAAAAAGGTATTATTAATTGCAAAAATAATCTACCCTTTCAGACCGTCCATTTTGTCAATTAGGTCAATTTTGTCAATTAACTAAAACTAAAAACGACTCACCAAATTAATTTGATAAGTCGTTTTAGTAACTATTTTCTAATAAAAAGTTATTAGCCTTTATTCTCAGAGCCAAGAACGTCTTTAATCTTATGCATATATAATTGCTTTAAGCTATCTCTTGCTGGTCCAAGATATTTTCTTGGGTCAAATTCAGATGGTTTTGTAGCAAGCACTTCACGTACTGCTGCTGTCATTGCTAAACGACCATCAGAATCTATATTCACTTTACATACTGCTGATGTTGCTGCTTTACGTAATTGTTCTTCAGGAATACCTACAGCATTCTTTATATCCCCACCATATTTATTTATTTTTGCGACTTCGTCTTGTGGAACTGATGAAGAACCATGAAGAACAATAGGGAAGCCTGGAATACGTTTTTCAATTTCTTCTAAGATATCGAAACGAAGAGGTGGTGGTAATAAAACACCATTTGCATCCTTAGTACATTGTTCTGGCTTGAATTTGTTAGCACCATGAGAAGTCCCAATAGATATTGCTAATGAATCAACTCCTGTTTTCTTAACAAAGTCTTCAACATCTTCAGGACGAGTATAATGGCTATGTTCTGCTACTACATCGTCTTCAACTCCTGCCAAAACACCTAATTCACCTTCAACAGTTACATCATATTGATGTGCATATTCAACAACTCTTTTTGTTAGAGCAACATTTTCATCATAAGGAAGACTTGAACCATCAATCATAACAGAAGAAAAACCATATTCTATACATGACTTACAAAGTTCAAAACTATCTCCGTGGTCTAAATGAAGAACTATCGGAACATTAAACCCAAGTTCTTTTGCATACTCAACAGCTCCTTGTGCCATATAGCGAAGGAGAGTTTGATTTGCATACTTTCTTGCTCCTGAACTTATTTGAAGAATTACAGGAGACTTTGTTTCAACGCAAGCTTGAACAATAGCCTGCATTTGTTCCATATTATTGAAATTAAATGCAGGTATAGCATAACCACCTGCAAATGCCTTAGCAAATAATTCTCTTGAATTTACTAAGCCCAGTTCTTTATAACTTACCATATCTAATCTTATTTTGGTTTATAATATTTGTAATAATTGAGGACTATTTCCTTATATCATTTATTATTGTTTCTATTTTGTTGTAAAGTGGTTTATTTATCTTTACAAGAGGAAGACGTAAATGGTTTTGGGAAATTCCCATTATCTCTAAAGCTGCTTTAATTCCTGAAGGACTTCCTTCTTCAAATATTGCATTAGAAAAAGGAAGCAGTTTATAATGAATTTCTCTTGCCTTTTTAAAATCGCCCTTAAGACAAAGATTTATCATTGAACTAACTTCTTTTGGAAAAGCATTTGCAGTTACAGAAATAATACCTGTCATTCCTGCACTTATAAAAGGTAATGCAAGTGCATCTTCGCCCGAAATTACTTGAAAATTCTTTGGTTTCTTTGAAATTATCTCCATACACTGTTCAAAATTACCTGAAGCCTCTTTAATTCCAACAATATTTGGAAAATCATTTGCCAATTGCAAACAAGTATCAGCAGAAATATTTGAAGATGTTCTTCCTGGTACATTGTATAAAATAATAGGTAAAGATGACACTTCAGCTATTGCTTTAAAATGTTCATAAATTCCTTTTTGACTCGGCTTATTATAGTAAGGAGCGACCGATAATATTGCACTAACACCTGTAAAATCAGTTTTAGATATTCTATCAACTATCTCTGTTGTGTTATTTCCTCCAACGCCAAGAACAATTGGAACACGAGAATTAACAGCATCAATAGCATAATCTAAAACTGCCATACTTTCTTGTTCTGTTAAAGTAGAAGCTTCGGATGTTGTTCCAAGACAAACTATATAATCTACGCCATTTTTTATTATGTTTTCAATAATATTGCCCAATGCTGTAAAATCAACATTCTTTTGTTTATGAAATGGGGTAACAATTGCAACACCAGTACCTCGAAAATTTTTTTCCATAGTTTTACAATTCCTTTATTTAATATTTATTTTTGAAAGATAATGCATTAATTGCTTTTTATACTCCTTCAAATCAGGTTCTTCTAATTTCAACAGCATATCAAAATGAGTTCTATTTTGCTCTGTATCTATTCCAATCTTAAATTTGGCATTTGAAAGTACCGAAAGATAGAAAGGAGCAAATTTATCTGTAAGAGAGAAATCAATAAGTAAATCAAACTGAGTGGAAAGAAATTCGGCAACATGTATACCTGTTGGAATTTGTGAAAGTCCTAATTCCTTATCAGTACAAAGAGTAACATTAAGTGTTTCAATATACCATAACGGTTTTATATTACCATAAAACACCCCCATAACTCCTACCTTTGCACCATTTCCTTGAAACTCTTTTATCACATTTTGAATAATTTTCCAATTATCTTCTGAATCTGTCATACATACAATCCCTACTGTTTTTGCAGAATTTAATGATGACATTTCTTTTTCTCTCGTTTGTTGTTTTAGTTTATTTTTTAGTACAAAAGATTGTATAAAACTCCTTATATTTTCTATCATTTGAGCAATAATTACAGTGAAATAATTTGTAAAAATACAACTTATATCAATACCCAACAAATTTTTTTTAACAAATCATTACGTAAAATGTATTACCTTTGCTCTTTGAATGAAAGTATTTGAACGTAATTCTAAGTTAAAGTGGGTTTTATTTATCATAGCATTTGCTTTGATAGGTTTTTTCTTATATGAAATTAACAGTCTCATATCACAACTTAAAATTGAAGAGAAGAAAAAGATTGAACTTTGGGCAAATGCAATAAGTAGAAAATCAAATTTAGTTCAGCACACAGAAAGTTTTTTTAAGCAAGTAAAAGAAGAAGAAAGAAAAAGAGTTGAACAATTCATTGAAGCCCACACAATAATATTAAAACAACCATTAGATAAAGAGCTCGATTTTTATTTCAGGTTCATTTCAGAAAATAGGACAATTCCTGTTATTATAACAGATGAATTTAATAATATATCCCTCTCCCAAAATATTGATTTACCACCAGACTACAAAGTATTAGTTGGTGAATTATATAAACAATTCACAGTAAATCCTCCATTAAAGTATGAGGTTTATGGAATGAAATTTAAACTTTACTACACAGAATCAAAAGTTTATTCTGATTTGCATAATGTGCTTTTAGACCTTTCAAGTTCTTTGCTTCAGGAAGTTACAGACAATTACGTCTTTGTTCCTGCCATAATAACAGATTCATCTCGTTCAATAGTCTATTCTTCAGGTAATATTACGCCAAACAAACTAACAAAACAAAACCTAAAAAATACGCTTTCAGAAATGGAGAGGTCAAACAAACCTATATTAATTAAACTTCCAGATAAAAAAGACGCATTTGTATTTTATGAAGAATCAAATATATTAAGAGCTTTACAATACTACCCCATTTTCTTTATCGTAATTCTTATCGTAATAATATTTATTGCGTATCAATTATTCAGCACAATAAAACGTTCTGAACAAAACTCAGTATGGGCAGGAATGAGTAAGGAAACAGCTCATCAATTAGGTACACCAATATCTTCTCTTATGGCTTGGGTTGAATACTTAAAACTCACACCAGAAAATGAATCAACATGCCTTGAGATAACAAAAGACATTCACCGCTTAGAAACCATAACACAACGTTTCTCTAAAATCGGCTCCAACCCAGAACTAAAAAAGCAAGACCTTATACCTATAATTAACAACGCTGTTGATTACCTTCGCACAAGAAGTTCCAAGAAAGTTAATTTCAATATAATTCTTCCCCAAGACAAAGCAATAATTCTTCCATTAAATGAATACCTTTTAGAATGGGTACTTGAAAATATTTGTAAGAACGCAATTGATGCAATGGAAGGAATTGGAGAATTTAAGATAGTATTAATTGACGAAAACAAGAGAATACATTTAGATATATCCGACACAGGAAAAGGTATACCTAAGAGTTGCCATAAAAAAATATTCTACCCAGGTTATTCATCAAAGAAAAGAGGTTGGGGTTTAGGTCTATCACTTGCAAAACGTATAATAGAAGAATACCATAACGGAAAGATATACGTTAAACAATCCGTTATTGGAAAAGGAACAACATTCCGTATAACATTCTACAAAAAAGACTTCTAAATGTCAGGACTATATATCCATATTCCTTACTGCAAGCAAAGATGTATATATTGTGATTTTTATTCATGTGCAACAAAAGAAAGCAAAAAAGAATACTTAGAATGCTTAATAAAAGAGTTTGAATGCAGAAAACAAGAACTAAAAGAACCAATAACAACAATATATCTTGGAGGAGGAACACCATCAACACTAACAAAAGAAGAACTAAGTTTTCTCTTTAGTAATATACTCAAAAACAAAGAATCGTTTTCAAACAAAACAGAAGATCTACCATTAGAAATAACATTTGAAGCAAATCCCGAACACCTAACAAAAGACTACTTAGAATTTCTTAAAACCTCCACCCCTATCAATCGTCTAAGCTTAGGAATACAAAGCTTCAATAATGATGATTTAAAAACAATAGGAAGAAAACACACCAAAGAGCAAGCAATAGAAGCCATTCATCAAGCCCAAGAAATAGGTTTTAATAATATAAGCATAGACCTAATGTTTAACCTTCCAAATATGACAAAAGAGAAATGGCAGCATAACCTAAACCAAGCCATTTCATTAAACATACAACATATATCAGCCTATTCTCTTTCCGTAGAAGAAGGCACAATGATTGACACCCTAATTAAAAAAGGCAAACTCTCTATCCCTTCAGAAGAAGAACAACTCAATCAATTTGACCAAACAATAGACGTTCTAACCAATAACAATTTTGAACACTACGAAACATCAAACTACGCTTCGCTAAAGGTTAATGATGAATGGTTAATGGTTAATGGTTGGATGTCAAAACATAATTCATCATATTGGAATAACACACCTTATTTAGGAATTGGAGCATCTGCCCATAGTTTTTTGGGAGAAGAAAGAATATGGAATATTGCCAATATAAAAGAATACATCAAAAGAGTAAAAGCTAATAAACCTTATTCTGAAAAAGAAACCCTAACCCAAAAGGATAAATATAATGAATATATATTAGTAGGAATAAGAATAAAAGAAGGTATAAACCCAAACTATATAAAAACCAACTTCCCTCCTGCTTTTTACGCTCATTTCCAAACCCAAGCTAAAAAACTAATTGAAGAAGGATTACTAAAACAAGAAAATCCAATTAAAGAAGAAACACCCTACACCCTAACCCGAGAAGGCTCACACCTCGCCAACAGAATTGCAGTCAATCTGTTTATTGATTAAATTATAAATACTTTATTTTTTCTGTCCACAAATTTACACAGATTTTCTCTAATTCATTTTTTCAATTCTTTTCGTGTTAATTTGTGTAAATCTGTGGACAAAAAAATACAATCCGTCGTGCTGGAATTCCACTATTTTAAGATATGTCAAATGGCAGGACAAGCCTTATTAATGGAGTATTGTAATTTGATTCTAATTTTTTAGAACTTGATTCTAATTTATTGAAATCAAATTCTATTTTCTTGTAATTTGATTCTATTTTGGGGGTGCAATCAAATGCTGGGGTGCAATCAAAAATCAAGTATTTTTGGACTTTTTTGTCTTTTTTGAATCTTTGAAAACTGATATTTTATGTGTTTTTGGGGGTGCAATCAGGGTGTGGGGTGCAATCAAAAATTGACTTTTTTTTGAGATTTTGGAGATTTTTGAATTTATGAAAATGGAAATTTTATGTATTTTAGGGGGTGCAATCAGGCTCAGGGTGCAATCACATCATTTTTTAATTTTTGGGATATATTACTGTAAATAAGTATAATATAAAAAGGGGTGCAATCAAGATATTAATTTTAAAAATTTCTATACGCACAAAATAATAAAAAGTTTTTTTCCTATACAAAAGTGCATATAAAAGATTTTGTTTTTTTTATTTTTTGATTGCACCCCCTATTTTTTATTTCATCTTTTGTTCTTCTTCAATATTTAGAGAGCAAAAAAATTAAATGAAACAAAATATATGAACATTTATCATTAACAATTGACCATTGAAAAACTCCCTACGGTTTAAGAAAAAATCAGGCTCTTTCTGTCACAAATCAAACTCTTTCTCCAAAAAGTCGGCGTCTTTTGGTAGAAACTCGGTGTCTTTTTTTGAAAAAACAGGCTTTAATTGAGATTTACTTTTCTTAGTCTTAAGGAATTAGTAATTACGGAAACGGAGCTAAAACTCATTGCTACTGCGGCAATCATTGGTGAAAGAAATATTCCAAAGAAAGGGAATAAAACTCCTGCTGCTATTGGAATTCCTAATGTATTGTAAACAAAGGCAAAGAATAAGTTTTGTTTTATATTCTTCATCACTTCTTTACTTAATTTCTTTGCTTTTACTATTCCTTGTAAATTTCCTTTTAGTAATGTTATTTCAGAACTTTCAATAGCTACATCTGTTCCATTTCCCATTGCAATTCCAACATTTGCTTGTGCTAATGCAGGGGAATCATTTATTCCATCTCCAGCCATAGCAACTATATCTCCTTTTGATTGCAAGTCCTTAATAAAATTCAATTTGTCTTCAGGTAAACACTCTGCGCTAAAATCTGAAAGATGTAATTCGTCAGCAACTGCCTTAGCTGTATTAAAATTATCTCCTGTCAACATAATAACCTTAACTCCACTTTCCATTAAATTAGAAATAGCTGTCCTTGAACTTTCTTTTATTGCATCAGAAATTACAATAAACCCAATTATTATTGAATCCACAGAAACATAAGAAACTGTTTTACCTAATTTCTGTTCATCTGTCGCTTTTATTATCAAATCATTTGGAATAATAGAACCTAATGAATCCATTAATTTAGAATTTCCAAAACCTATTTTTCTTCCTTCAACACTCCCTATAACACCTTTTCCTGTTATAGCTTCAAAATCTTTTACATCATTTAATTGAATATTTTTTTCTTTGGCATATCCAACAACTGCTTCTCCTAATGGATGCTCACTATATTGATTCAAAGATGCTACCAATTGCAATAATTCATCATTTCTCTTATCCAAAGCAAATACTTTCTCAACCGATGGTTTTCCTTGAGTTATTGTTCCTGTTTTATCAGTAATTAATACATTTACTTTATTCATCATTTCCAAAGCTTCTGCGTTCTTTATTAAAATACCTGATTGAGCTCCTTTTCCCATACCAACCATTACTGACATTGGAGTGGCTAAACCTAAGGCACAAGGACAAGCTATAATTAATACAGCAATAGCATTTACTAAAGCATAAACATATCTTGGCTCTGGTCCAAAAACAGCCCAAACAATAAATGTAATAATAGAAACACCAACTACTATTGGAACAAAATACTTAGCAATAGTATCTGTAATTTTTTGAATAGGAGCTTTTGAACGACTGGCATCATTAACCATTTGAATAATTTGAGAAAGCAAAGTATCTGCTCCCACCTTCTGGGCTATCATTAAAAAAGACTTATTCCCATTTATTGTTCCAGAACTTACCTTATCCCCTTGAGTTTTATCAATTGGCATAGGTTCTCCCGTAATCATAGATTCATCAATACTTGAATCACCTTCTTTAATTACTCCATCAACTGGTATTTTATCGCCTGGTTTTATTCTTAATAAATCATCTACTTTTATATTATGAATAGAAACAATGCTTTCTTCTCCATTAGAAACCAAAACAGCTTCAGAAGGAGCTAATTTCAACAACTCTTTAATAGCGCCACTTGTTTTACTATGAGCCCTTGCTTCTAAAAGCTGACCCAATAGAACTAAAGTTAAAATAACAGCTGTTGCTTCAAAATAAAGATGAACAGTTCCTGATTCTGTTTTAAATTCTCGAGGAAATATATCTGGAAAGACTAAACCTATAAAGCTAAACACAAATGCAACACCAGTACCTAAGCCTACTAAAGTGAACATATTCAAATTCCATGATATTATAGACTTCCACGCCCTAACATAGAACATCCAACAAGTATAAAAAACAATAGGTATGGTTAAGATTAACTGCACCCAATTCCAATCTTGAATACTCATTAAACTATTCAATGGATTATTTGGAATCATATCACTCATTGCAATAATAAGCACAAGAAAAGCAAGAATGGTTGAAATAATCATTTTCTTAATCAAGCCCTTATAAACCTTTTCTTCTTCACTTTGATTTGGTTCTATTAGAACTAAATCCATTCCACATATAGGACAAGAACCCGAATGATCACTTATAACCTCAGGATGCATAGGACAAGTAAACTGTTGTTTTAATATTAATTGAGGTTGTTCAACTAAATCCATTCCACAAACAGGACAATCACCAGCTTTATCATAAGTTTTTTCTCCCTCACAATTCATAGGACAATAATACACACCATTTCCTTTTTCTTTTATAGAAGATTCATGACTATGCTCAAGAGTTTCTTTCGTTTCTATTTCATTCTTCCCTATTGGCAATGAAATTGTATAATGTAATCCTGATTTCAATAAAGTATCTTGCAATCTTTCTAATGGAATATGGGAAGACATTTCTATTATTGCCTCAGCTTTTTGCAAATCAACAATTATATTTTTAACTTCGCTTAAACCACCCAATGCTTGCTCTACGCTTTTTTTGCAACCTTCACACCCCATTCCTTCTATACGATATGTATGTACCATTTTATTTTAAATATTAAAGTAACAATCAAAAACACTTTTATAATTAGACATATATAAACGTGAAAAATTACTTCAAAGATACAACACTATATTTTATTTATCCAAAAGAGTTTGTCATAAAAAAGACCACCCTAAAAAAGAGTGGTCTTAGTATTTGATATTTAACAATTCATTTACCTAACAATTAATTTCTTAGTGATATTGCAATCTGAATTTACAAGTTTAATATTATAAATACCTTTTGCAAATGATTCAACATCAATTTCTAAATTCTTTTGACTTGCATTCATTTTATATGTCTTTATTGCTCTACCTTGTAAATCATAAACTATAACATCAGCATTATTTTTTAAACCATCTACCTTTAATATAGTTTTATCAGTAGTTGGATTAGGGTATAAAGTTACTGATAAGTCATTATTGTTTACATCTTCCAAGCCAATTAAACTACAAAGACGTTCTGAAAATTCACTTTCACATTCTGCTCCAATTGCTTTTACTTTATAACAATAATTTATTGTTATATCAACATTTGGATCCATATATATAGGTTGATAAACTCTAGCAATTAAAGAATCATCTCTATAAACCTCATAGGTTGAAGCATCTCCTTGCCAAGTAAGTTCTAAATAATTTGGAGAAATATTTATATCTAAATTGGTTGGAGCGTAAGGACTTTGAAGAACATTAAAGGAAGTTGTAGCATCCCAAATGCAACCATAATTATCTATTACATTAATATTATAATTATAAACACCAATAGAATCAAAAGGAGGAGTTAAAAGAGAAGTTGTTGAATTTTGGAATTGAGTAAATGGACCAGTCCAAATAACAGAATCAATAGGAACTTGATATACATAACCTGTAGTACCTGTAGTGTCAAATTCTAAATCCCAAGAAAATATAAATCCATTATCAATACCCCATTGGTCCATAACTTGGATTTTCCACTCTCCATTCTTTGGACAACCAATTAAAGAACTAAAGTCATTATCTGGACGATAATAATTACTTGCGTCATTACGATTGGTTGAATCACAAGTAGTACAATTTGTAGCTAAAACACTTGGATCATTAGCTGTTATAGAAGGACAATTAGTTAAAGTAGGACTTAATGCATTAGTTCTTACATTAGAAAAACAATAATTAAAACCCTTACCTGGAAGATTAGGTGGGTTAGTGCATGGATTAGTAAAATCATAAGAATTATGGTCATTTCCACCATAAGGAAGACCTAAATATAAACTGTTACCACCAGGGAATGATTTAAGAGCCGCAGTTTGACCATTAGGACATATAAGATAAATGCTTAAATCTCCAAGGAATGAATGTTCAATATTAATACAACAAGAAAGAATATCATTTGGAGAAGTAATAAGAGAATTTGGAGCAAATTGATTTATAGTAATAGGCATTTGAATATCACTAGCATTAGCACAATTAGGTCCATCAGGAATATATGACGTTGAATCAAATCTTGCTATAGGTCGAGTTCTAAGTCCAACTGTATCCAAAACAAGAGTATAAGCTGAATCATAACCAGCATCTAATAGGAAAGGATGACCAGAACAAATATTAGGCATTTGAGAAAGAGATTTAATAGGATTTGAAGCAAAACGAACACGTGTATTAATTGAATTTTTACTCTCACAACCCTCACCAAACATATATCTTAAATTAGTATCAACAACAGTTAAATTAACATTATAAATATTAACATCATTATATTTATGACCAACCATAGAATTTGAATAATAAGTATTAGCATTTGTTCCATCACCAAATGACCAACGATAAATACATTGATTCATAAATTGAGGATAAGATACGCCATTTTCTGGGAATTGAGGATTTGCAACAAGAACAATAGAATCTCCTTCACAAAAATCCACACCCTTATAATTATTAACTATCCAAGAACCATTTTCAGGAGAATATACAGAATCATATATATATCTAAAATTACGATTTGTTCTTACTCCAAGGGCATCAATTTTAACATAGAAAGTATCTAAAGCAGCAACAGGAATTTGGCAACGTTCAACACAATCAATATATCCCTTAAAACCAGTTGAAGCACCAGTTGGATTAGTAATAACATTAATAGTAATACAACCAGTAGTATCATTAACCTTAGACATAAGGGTTTTTCCTTCAAGAGAAGTACTAGTAAAATTACTCCCACCATTAATAGAAAGAATATTATTAGGATTAATATTCCTACCACTATAAACCATCATATAATCACCACTACCAAGTGAAAACTCATCAAAACGAACAGAAATTCTTTTTCTATGATTTCCATTATCAGTAGGACAAAGAGTAGTTTTATAATTATAAAAGCTACCATGATCCCCTATTTCTCCACCATCATCATAAATATAATCACCACAAATATTAAAAGTCTTGTTATTATTAAGAATATTAATATAAACAGGAGAAGTTCTAAAACTACTATTTACATAACTACTTGAATAAACATTATCACTACATTTAGTATATATTTCATATAAATATACAGTATTAGGCTGCAAATCATTAAAAGAATAAGAATTAGTACGTAACTCTAAGGAAGTCCAATTTGCATCATAATTTGTTTTATATTTCAATAACCATACCGAATCATAAGAATAAGCAGGAGTAAAACTAAGATTTGCACTTGTTGAAATAATATTATTTACATAATTATTAAAAGGAGCTAAACATTGATCAGAATAACCTGGGACTGCAATACAAACAGGATTAGACCAATCACTATAAACTTCATTAGGACAAATAGTTCTAACCCTAAAACAATAAGATGTTTGAGGAGTTAAACCTGTAATTAAATAAACATTATTAGTTATAGAAGATACTGTACCAGGATATGTAAAAGTTGAATCATAACCTACCGAATATTCAATCTCCCATAAATTCTGAGAAGTATCACCCGCAGTCCAACTTAAAGTAAGAGAAGTTTGAGTGATGTTTGATGCCACAAGATTTGTTGGAGGATTACATTGTGACCAACCTTGAATGGTGAATAAACACGTAACTAAAAAAAGTAATGTCTTTTTCATAACAATAAAAATTAAATTTATATTTTTTTGAGTGTTCTATGTTCTATCATTTAATATAACAAGTGTAATCAATAAAAAGTAAACCAAAAGTAGTAAATATTTTTAATATCTCGTCATTATGCTTAAAAAATAAAATAATATTTCGATTTTACACTCCTTCTTTTTATCAATTATTCCGCAACCAATTCCCTTTAATAACATAATGTTTCAACAATTCTTTGGGGGCTGAAAATATTTTGTTTTTTTGTCCTTCCCTTGGCGTAGATAATGGTAAATCGATTATAAATTTATTGTAGGGGCGTATTGCATACGTTCACACCCAATAAATTGTCCAAACACAAATTCAATATTTTTTTGTGGGGCGTATTGCATACGCCCCTACCGCCATTAATCATTCATCATTGACCACTAATCATTTTTTCCTCTACTTTATTAATATTAATATAACCTTCTATTCATATTCTCTTCATATTATAGATATAGTTTTGCATTGTAAAAAATAAACAGAATAAAGAGTATGAATATCAATGATTTTTTCGATTTAGCTATAAACAAAACTTCTTCTTTGGAAGAGGCTTTGGATTATTTTCAAGAAATGATTTCCGATAACGAATACATAAAAGAGCTATATAAAGAATGGTGCCTTGATATGGGATATAAATTAAGGAATGGTTTTATTGAATATTACTATGAGTATATATCTCAAAATGAATCAAATATTAAGGACATATTTGAAAGTAATGAAGAGTTCTACGATTACATTACATACGATATGTAATTAGAAATAAATAAAAAAACAAAGAGATGTTTGATGAAATAGAAGAAATAAAGAACCATTACAAAACCATAGTATTATCTGATACTCATGTTGGTTCAAGATGGTCAAAGACAAAAGAAGTTATAGATTTTCTAAATAATAACACTTGCGATACTTTAATTCTTGCAGGTGATATTATTGATGGATGGTCATTGCAAAGAGGTAGTAAACATTGGACTAAAGAACATACTGATTTTGTAAAGAAGCTCTTAGACTTGCACCAAACAACAGAGATAATTTATGTTATGGGTAACCATGATGATTTCTTGGAAAAGATTATTCCTTTCAAATTTTTTAATATTACTATTAAGAAAGAATATATTTATGAAAGCAATGGGAAACGTTTCTATGTTTTGCATGGAGATGTTTTTGACCATATAACCTCATCTTTCAGTTGGTTGGCAAAACTTGGGGATATTGGATATAATATGCTTTTATGGATAAATCGTCAATATAATTTACATAGAGAGAACAAAGGTCTGTCTTATTATTCAATTGCAAAAGAAATAAAAAGCAAGGTAAAGATTTCGGTAAATTATATTAGTGATTTTGAAAAGCATATTGTTGATATTGCCAAGCATAATAACTGCGATGGCGTTATTTGCGGACATATTCATCATGCTGAAAAGAAAAAGTATGGTGATATTCTTTACTTGAATTCTGGCGACTGGATTGAATCTTTAACTGCACTAACAGAAGATTATGAAGGTAATTGGAATGTGGTAACTGATGGAGAGATTGTACAAGAAGACAATGAAATGTATGAACAAGTGTTAGCTGGTGCTATCTAAAAAATGAAATACTTATTTATTATTCAAGGGGAAGGCAGAGGTCATTTGACTCAAGCCATTTCTCTTTCGTCTATTCTTAGAAAGAATGGACATGAAGTTGTTGGTGCATTGGTTGGGAAAAATAAAGAGAGAGTAATTCCTAAATTCTTTTATGACAAGATTGGAACTGAAGTAATAACATATAACAGTCCTAATTTTGTTTGGAATAAGGCTGAAACAGATGTGAAATTATTTCAAACTGTTGTATTTAATATGACGGCAAGTAAATTCAGAGACTATAATAAAAGCATGGATTTAATACATAATGAGATTAAGGAAAGAGAACCTGATGTTGTTATAAACTTTTATGAACTCCTTGCTGGCTTGACTAATTTGCGATATAATGAACAAACGCCTTTTATAAGCATGGCTCATCAATACTTAATTATGCACTCTCAATATCCTTTTAGAAAAATGGATAATCAAAACATGCTATATCTTAAGTTAAATACATTCTTATCTTCTTATGGTTCTTCCAAAAAGCTTGGACTATCTTTCTATGATATGGAAGAGGATACTAATAATAATATTTCTATTGTTCCTCCCTTGCTTAGAGATGAAGTTTTGAAACTCAAACCTACTCAAGGCGATTATATTCTTACATATATAGTTGTTAAAGGATTTGCAGAAGAGATAATGAAATGGCATTATGAAAATCCAGAACAAAAATTACATGTTTTTTGGGATAAGAGTGATGAAAGTGAAGAAACGAAAATTGATGATACTCTAACCTTTCATAAAATAAATGATATTAAGTTCTTGGAATACTTAGCAAATTGTAAAGCTTTTGTTACAACAGCAGGGTTTGAATCGGTTTGCGAAGCTATGTATCTTAATAAGTCTATTATGATGATACCTACTCATGTTGAACAGAAAATAAATTCTTTAGATGCTGAATCTTCAGGAATAGGAATTGCATCTAATGACTTTAATATCTCAAAAATATTAAATCTGTCTAATACAAAATCAGAAGGAAATAAAAGTTTTAACTTGTGGATAGAATCAGCAGAAAGCCAATATCTCAACCATTTAACAACAATAAGTAAACCAAACTACATAAAACGACAAAACAATTTAATCAACCGCTCACAAATCGAATTACTTAACTTTTACAACTCTATAAGAAATGAAAATAAACACATTTGGAGCAATAGATATTGGCTCTAACACAATAAAACTACTAATCAGCAATGTCGAAAACATAAAAACAAAACAAAATTTTAAAGGTTTAGCATATTTAAGAGTTCCTATACGATTGGGAAGTGATGTATTCCACAATGGATTTATTAGTAAGGAAAAAGAAGAAGAACTTATTATAGCCCTCAAGGGCTTTTCTTATATTCTCAAAGCATATAATGTTGAATTTTATAAAGCTTATGCAACAAGTGCAATGAGAGAAGCTAATAATGGAATACATATTATAAATGCAATAAAAAAAGAATGTGGAATTGATATTGAAATTATTAGCGATACCAAAGAAGCTGATATTATCTACGAAGCAAGTGGTGAAAAACTAATTATTGATAAAAAGAAAAGCTACCTATATGTTGATGTTGGTGGCGGAAGTACAAAAGTAATAGTTTATTCTGATGGAGAAAAAATTTGTTCCCGCTCGTTTAAATTAGGAACTGTAAGAATATTATCTGATGCTGTTGAATTAAGAGAAATTGCTCTTTTTAATTTATGGTTAAAAGATATGGCTTCATTATATTCACCTTATGCAATAATAGCGTCTGGTGGAAATATTAATAATATTTACAAGCTATTAAAAAAGGACGATAATAAAGGTATTGAATATTGTAATCTAAAGAATTTACACGATACAATGCAATTAATGAGCATTGATGAAAGGATAAAGAATTTTAAACTAAATTATTATCGTGCCGATGTAATAGTTCCTGCAATGTATATCTTTCTAATGGCGAGCAAGACTTGCAAAATAAAAGATTTTATTGTTCCAAAAGTTGAATTAGTTGATGGAATGATTTACAATCTGTATAATAAACATAACATATAAAACAAAAAGGCGATGAATTAATATTAAATTAAAACATCGCCACAAAACTAATTACTATACAAAAAACTATTCATACTTGTGTTTTTCTTCGTCATTATGTTTCAAAATCTTAGCATCTAAATAAAAGACTATTTCTTCAGCTATATTATTACATCTATCACCTATCCTTTCTAATTTGCGGATTACTGAATGAAGAAATAAATATTCATTTGCTTTTTCTGGATTGTTTATCATTTGCTCTACAATCACCTTATTTGATTCATAGTTTATTTCATCGACCAAATTATCTATTCCAAAGACTTTCTCTGCCTTTGCAGAATCTTCCTCCGACAATGATTCTTTTGCTAACTGAAACATTTTTCTTACCTCATCAAACATCTCTTCTATTCTTAACCTTGCTTTAAAATCTTCAGGCAATGGCTCTGTCATATTTTTTAAAACAAAAACTCCTATTCCTTCTGCAAAATCACCAATACGTTCAAGGTTATTATTTATTTTAATGTAAGCTAATGCTAATCTAAGATCAACTGCAACTGGACTATTCCTTGCAATAAAGTTTTCGCACTCTGAATCTATTTTTAATTCTAAGGCATTAACCATTTTTTCTCTTGATAAGATTTCTCGTGCAAGACTCTTATCATATTGCATAAATGCTCTTTCTGATTTTGATAGTTGCTTATCAACTATTGTCCACATCTCTTGTAAAGAGTTCTTTAATTTATACAATTCTGTGTCTATATGTAATGTCATATCTATTGGTTTTTATTATTGTTTTATTCCTGTATAAATGCGATTTATTTTGCTCATTATTATTTGTTTCTGAGACGCGATAAATCGCGTCTCTACAGGGTTTATGGTATCACCCAAAACGTCCTGTTACATAATTTTGAGTTGCTTCAACTGATGGATTTGTGAATATCTTATCTGTGTTATCGTATTCAATTAACTCACCAAGATAGAAAAATGCTGTTTTATCACTCACCCTGGCTGCTTGTTGCATATTATGTGTTACTATTACTATAGTGTAGTTTTTCTTTAACTCATAGATTAACTCTTCTATTTTAAGAGTTGAAAGTGGGTCAAGAGCTGAGGCTGGTTCGTCCATAAGTATTATTGTTGGTTGTATTGCTAAGGCTCTTGCAATACATAGACGTTGTTGTTGTCCTCCTGAAAGTTCAAAAGCAGACTTTTTTAACTTGTCTTTAACCTCTTCCCAGAGTGCTGCTCCCTTTAAGGACTCCACTACTCTTTCTTCAATTAGCTTATTGTTTTTTTCTCCATTAACCCTTAGTCCATAAGCAACATTTTCAAATATTGACTTAGGAAAAGGATTTGGCTTTTGAAAAACCATTCCTACTTCTTTTCGTAATTCATCAACTAAAATTTCTTTCCCATAAATATCTTTTCCGTCAATTAATATTTGTCCAGTCATTTTTATATCTGGAATAAGGTCATTCATTCTATTAAATAGTCTAAGATATGTTGATTTTCCACACCCCGAAGGTCCAATGAATGCTGTTACAGAATTCTTTTCAATATTCATTGAGATATTCTTTAATGCGTGAAAATCTCCATAGTAAAAGTTAAGGTCTTTTGTTTCTATATTGTACATAATTAATTTGTTTTTACTTTGTTACCGAAATATCGTCTTAATATGTTTGCACAAATATTTAAAATTAAAACTATTGCTACTAATACAAATGCTGTTCCATAAGCCATTGTCTTTGAAGCATCAATATCTGTTCCTGATGTTGAAATAACATATAAATGATATGGGAGTGCCATTACCTGATCAAATATTGAAGATGGTAGTTTTGGGAGGAAGTAAGCAACAGCTGTAAACATAATAGGTGCTGTTTCTCCCGATACTCTTCCTATTGAAAGAATTAGTCCTGTTATTATATTTGGAAAAGCCATAGGAAGGACAACCTTTGTTATTGTTTGGAGTTTTGTTGCTCCTAAAGCTAAACTACCTATTCTATAACTATCATCAATTTGTTTAAGTGCTTCTTCGGTTGTTCTAATAACTATTGGCAGGACTAATAATCCTAAGGTTAGTGAACCTGCAAGTATGGAATCTCCAAATCCAAGTGTATTAACAAAAAGCGACATTCCAAACAATCCAAAAACAATTGAAGGTATTGCACCAAGGTTATTTGTCATTGTTCTAATTAGTCTTACAATCCAGCCTTTACCTCCGTATTCATTAAGGTATATTCCCGAAAGAACTCCAATTGGAAAGGCAAATATCATTGAGCCCAGTGTAAGGTATAATGTTCCTAATATAGCAGGCATAATTCCTCCTTTTGTCATTCCATCTTCTGGCATCTTAGTAAGGAAGTCCCAACTTATTGCCTGGAAACCATTTATTATAATAAACCCTAAGATACAACCCAAGATTACAACAACTATTAAACTCATTATTCTAAATAACCAGAATGCAGAAGCTTGGTTTACTTTTTTTCTTTTATTGTAATTCATCTCTCTAAGCTATTTTATTTTTGTTTTTAGAAGATACATATTCAACTATAAGATTAATTATAAGAGTGATTATAAAGAGTATGCAACCGAGTACGAATAATGCTTCATAATGAGCACCTCCTTTTGCAGATTCTCCTAATTCTGCTGCTATTGTTGCTGGAATTGTTCTTACTGGCTCTAATAATGTATGAGGTATTACTGCTGCATTACCTGTTACCATTAATACTGCCATTGTTTCTCCTATTGCTCGTCCTATTCCAAGAACCACCCCTGCTGTTATCCCTGAGATTGAATAAGGTATTGTTACTTTAAGAATTGTTTGCCATTTGTTTGCTCCAAGTGCCAAAGAAGCTTCTTTCATTGCTCTTGGTGTTGAGCGTAGTGCATCTTCTGCTATTGTTATTATTGTTGGAAGAGCCATAATTGCTAATACTATACTTCCTGCAAGTGCCGTTTCTCCAACTGGAAGAGCAAATACTTTTTGTATTAATGGAACAATAATTATAAGCCCAAAGAATCCATAAACAACAGATGGAATACCTGCCAAGAGTTCTATAACTGGCTTGAGAATTTTATGTATTCTATTGCTTGCTAATTCGGCTGAGTATATTGCAACTGCTAACCCAAAAGGTAGTGCAATTAGAATTGCTCCGAGACTTACCCAAAGAGTTCCTAATATTATTGGCAATACTCCAAATTGTGGTGCTGGTTGTGCTGTTGGGAACCATTCTTCACCTGTTAAGAAGTCTTTTACTTTAATATTTCCTAAATGAAGAACCTTTGCAGAAAAACCTTTTCTAGTATATTGTTCTGGAATAAAAGCTATCATATTAGGATGTTCTTCTAATATCTTACTTATTATTTTTGGGAGATTTTCAAAGTTTTCTCCAATCTCTTCTTCAGTGGCATAATTTGTTACATCATCTAATCTTAATACCATTATCTCATCTTCACTAACATTTACACCCAATTTTTTCCATGATACTATTTTTGCATCAAATATATTCTTTATTTGATTTGAGCTTAAAGTTTCTACTTTATTTTTTGAATTAACGGCAACTACATATCCCGCCTCAACAACTTTTTCTTTAAAGAGTCCCATTCCTTCACTAAAAAGGAAGATAATGATTAAAATGATTATGATACTTGTTACACTTCCACTTATCTTTAATAGCCCTTCCCATAGTGCCTCAATAAAATATTTTTTACCTCTAAACATCTTTTTTTTCATATCTCTTATCTTGGTTTACTAATGATTAATATAGTTTTTGCATTTCCAATTTTGCAATTACCATTTGCTCTAATGCATTTACGAATTTCACACTGCAAAAGTATAATTGCAATATTAACTGTGTGTAAAGTCAATGTTTATTTTATGTTACTTCTATGTTAAGATAATGTTAATGGATCAATGTAAAATTCTGATGGGACGGAAAAAAAATCAAGCAAACAATTTTGATAATAGTCCAGAAAGATTAATTCTTTTCAAAAATAGATTAAATATAAATCCAGAAAGGTTTAATCTTTTCTCAAATAGATTAAATATAAATTCAAAAAGGTTTAATCTAATTTCAATAATTAATACTCATTACACCAAGATTTTACATTTAGCCATGTTAATTCATCACTTAATATATGGAAACAAAAAAATAGGAGCAAAATAAATTGCTCCTATTCTATTCTTAGAATTATATTATTTACTTATTTCAAAGAGATATAACCTACTTTATCAACTATACTTTGTCCTTCTGCTGAAAGTACGAAGTCAATATAAGATTTTACTTTCTTTGCATTTTTTACTTCATAGTAGTATAATAGAGGACGAACGATTGGATAAGTTTTATTCTTTGCTGTTGCAACCGATGGAGCAACAAAGTTTTTGCCATCAAAACTAACCTTCAAAGCTTTCACATCTTTATTTATATATGCTAAACCTACATATCCTATAGCTCCTGTTGTTTGTTTTACTGATTGTATAATAGCTCCTGTTGCTGGCATTGAAAGAACTGATGACATATAGTTTTTATTTTTCAATACATGTTCTTTAAAGAATTCATAAGTACCTGATGATGTTTCACGAGAATAAACAACTATCTTCATATCATCACCTCCAACTTGTTTCCAATTTGTTATCTTTCCTGTAAATATTCCTTCTAATTGTTCACGTGTTAATTGTGATACTTTATTACTGGAATTAACAACTACCGCAAGTGCATCATAAGCTATAACAACTTCCTTTGCTTGTCTTCCTGATTGTTGCATTTTACCTTTTTCACTAAATTTCATCTTTCTTGATGCTTGTGCAATATCTGTAGAACCATCAATTAAGGCTGCAATTCCAACTCCAGATCCACCTCCTGTTACTGAGACTTTTCCACCTTTTTTACCGTAAGCTTCTGCTTCTCTTTGTGATAAAGGAAGAACTGTGTCTGAACCTTTAATCTTTTGTGCATTTACAAAAGGTGTTGCTACTAATGTTAATGCTAATGCTAATGTTATCTTTCTTAAATTTTTCATT